>NZ_RAVW01000352.1 GCF_003611585.1 Corallococcus exercitus
TGTGTATAAGGGACAGGGCGGGAAGCAGGAGCGTGCCGACTGTTCAAATCCCGAGCAGCGTACGCAGGGCGAGGGTTGCTCCCCCCTGGCAGGGACCCGGGCGGCAACCCAGCTTGTGGAAGAGGGACGTCCGGCCGACCGCGCCGCCAGGGCGACGCGGTGGAGGGGCTCGCGAGGGTACTGAATGGCGCAAGGCTTCCAACAGGCCGGCGACACCCCTGGGGAGCCACACCCGGGCCAACGGCTGGGCAACCGCTACGAGTTGCGCCAGCGGATGAAGGCCGGCCGGGGCATCTCCACGTGGCAGGGGCTGGACCTCCTCACGCACGAGCGCGTGGTCGTGAAGGTCACTCCCCTGTCCGCCTTCGTCCCCACGGCCCGCCACCGGCTGGAGCACGAGGCGGAGGTGCTGGCGCGGCTGCACAGCCCCGCGCTCGTGCCCGTGCGCGACCTGGGCACCTTTGACGACCTGCTCTACCTCGTCACGCCGTGGGTGGAGGGAGAGACGCTGGAGGCGCGCCTGCAGCGCGGCCCGCTGTCCCTTCCGGAGGCCATCGTCCTGGGCCAGCGCCTCCTGAAGGCGCTCGCGGAGGCGCACCGCGAGGGCGTCCTGCACCGCGACGTGAAGCCCTCCAACATCCTGGTACGCGACCACCCCTTGTCCGCCGCGTGGCTCACCGACTTCGGCCTGTCGCGCAGCGAGCGGTTGGACCCGTCCCTGCGCGACCTGCCCGTGGGCACCGCGCGCTACCTGTCGCCGGAGCAGGCGGGGCTGCTCAACCGGCCGGTGGAGGCGCCGTCGGACCTGTACGCGGTGGGCCTGGTGCTCTTCGAGGCGCTGTCCGGCCGCCCCGCGCTGGAGGGCGCGACGGTGGGCGAGGTCTTGCGCCTGCACCTCACCGCGCACCCGCGCCTGCGGCCCGTGGGCGTGGAGGTGCCGCTGGCGATGGAGGAGCTCATCTCCCGCCTGAGCCAGACCGACCCGCGCGACCGCTACCAGTCCGCGGACGCCGCGCTCGCGGACCTGAACGCGCTGGAGGCCGCGCTGTCGCGAGGTGAAGCGGAGCCCGCGCTCGTCACCGGCGCGCACGACCACCGCCAGAGCCTCACCGAGCCGTCCTTCGTGGGCCGTCGCGACGAGCTGATGACGCTGGAGCAGGAGCTGGAGCACGCGCGCGAGGACGGCTCGCGCGCCGTGGTGGTGGAGGGCGAGTCCGGCGGCGGCAAGAGCCGGCTGCTGGAGGAGTTCTCCGCCCGCGCGGTGGGCCAGCGCGCGTGGGTGCTGCATGGCCAGGCGCAGGACCAGGCCGCGCAGCGTCCCTTCCAGCTCTTCGCGGGCGTGGCGGAGGGCATCGCCGCCCAGGCGCGCGAGGAGCCCGCGCTGGGCGCGCTCTTGCGCGAGAGGCTCGCGGGCCAGGAGGCCGGCCTGTGCACGGTGCTGCCCACGCTCACGGAGGTGTTCTTCCCCGACGCGCAAGCGCCCCAGTCCCAGGGCCTGGGGCCGGAGTCGCTGAGCGAGAGCCGCAGCGTGTGGAGCCTCACCACGCTGCTGGGCGCGCTGGGCACGCCAGACGCGCCCGCGGTGGTGGTGCTGGAGGATTGCCAGTGGGCGGACACGCTCACGCTGCGCGCGCTGGAGGCGTGGTCCCAGGGCCGCCGCGCGGGGGACGGGAGGCTCCTGCTCATCGTCTCCTTCCGCAGCGAGGACATCCACGCGGGCCACGTGCTGCGGCGGCTGGCGCCGGGCGCGCACCTGAAGCTGTCCGCCTTCGGCGCGGCGGAGGTGGCGCTGCTCGCGGAGTCCATGGCCGGCGTGCTGCCGCCGGAGGCCGTGGAGCTGGTGACGCGGCTGGCGGAGGGCAACCCGTTCATGGCCTCCGCGGTGCTGCACGGGCTGGTGGAGGACGGCGTCCTCGTGCCCGGCCCGGATGGCTGGCAGGTGCAGCCGGAGGCGATGGCGCACGCGAGATCGTCGCGCCAGGCGGCCACGTTCCTGGTGCGGCGCCTGCGCCTGTTGCCGCCGGAGTCCCTGCACGTGCTCAGCGTGGGCGCCGTGCTGGGCAAGGCCTTCGACGCGAAGGCGGTGGCGGCCCTGTCCGGCACGCCGCTGGAGGCCGTCAACACCGCGCTGGAGCCGCCGCGCCGCAGGCACATGCTGTGGACGGAGGGCACGCGCTCCACCTTCGTGCACGACAAGCTGCGCGAGGTGCTGCTGGACCTGCTCTCCCCGGAGGAGCGCCGGGAGTTGCACCGGCTGGCCGCGAGGGCCGCGCAGCAGGCCGTGCCCAACGACCCCTTCGAGCTGGCCTACCACTTCGACGCCGCGGGGGAGAGCGCGCAGGCCCTGCCCTACGCGCTGGTGGCCGCGGAGCAGGCGCGCCAGCGCTTCTCGCTGGACACCGCGGAGGTGAACTACCGCATCGCCGAGCGCGGCGCCGAAGGGGCGGACGCGCACACCCGCTACCGCATCGCGTCCGGGCTGGGCACCGCGCTGATGATGCGCGGCCGCTATGACGAAGCGCAGCGGCAGTTGGAGGCCGCGCAGGCGCTGGCGCACGACCGGCTGGAGCAGGGCCGCACGCTGGGACACCTGGGCGAGCTCGCCTTCAAGCGCGGCCAGACAGTGCAGGCCAACGCCTACCTGGAGCAGGGCCTGAAGCTCCTGGGCCGCTGGGTGCCGCCCGGCACGCTGGCCACCGGCGCGAGCGCCGCGTGGGAAATCCTCACGCAGGCCGCGCACACCGTGGCGCCGCGCGTGTGGCTGGCCCGCAAGTCCCTGGCACAGGGGGAGGAGGACCTGCTCGCGGTCAACCTCTACAGCCGGCTCGCGTACGGCTACTGGTACCAGCGGGGCCGCGCCGCGGTGCTGTGGGCGCACCTGCGCGACATGAACCTGGCGGAGCGCTACCCGCCCACGCCGGAATTGGCGCAGGCGTACTCCGCGCACTCGCCCGCGCTCACCACCCTGCCCTGGTTCCAGCGCGCGTATGCCTACGCGGAGAAGTCGCTGGCCCTGCGCCAGCAGCTGGGCGACGTGTGGGGCCAGGGCCAGTCGCTGCACTTCTACGGCCTGGCGCTCTACGCCTCGTCGCGCTTCAAGGAGTGCATCGAGAAGTGCCGCGAGGCGGTGCGCCTGCTGGAGCGCACCGGCGACCCGTGGGAGGTGAACAACGCCACCTTCCAGATCGCCATGTCGCTCTACCGCCTGGGCCGCTTGAAGGAGGCCGCGGCGGTGAGCCAGAAGCTGCACGCGGCGGCGCTCGCGCTGGGGGACCGGTACTCGCTGCGCCTGGGCCTGGAGGCGTGGGCGAAGTCCACCGGCGGCCGCATCCCCGCGGCGCTGCTGGAGACGGAGCTGGCGGCGCCCACCGCCACCGACCCGCAGTCCTTCGCGGGCGTGCTCCAGGCGGAAGGGCTGCGCCTCTTGCGTGAGAACGAACCGGCGCGCGCCGCGGAGGTGCTGGAGCGCGCCGAGCGCGTGGTGGAGGACGCGCACCTGCGCCAGGAGTACGTGGCCCCCATCACTCCGTGGCTCGCCACCGCGCGCAGGCGCCTGGCGCAGCAGGCCAGCCCCCTGAACCCGAAGCAGCGCGACCGGCTCATGAAGGAGGCCGACAGCGTGGCGAAGCGCGCCCACGCCGTCGCGCGCACCTACCGCAACAACCTGCCGCATGCGCTGCGCGAGCGCGGCCTGATGTGCGCGCTGCGCGGCCGTCCCGCGCGGGCCCGCAAGCACCTGGACGAAGCCCTGCGCGTGGCCGAAGCGCTGGGGATGCGCCAGGAGCGCGCGCTGACGCTCCAGGCCCGCGGTGAGGTGGGCCGGGTGCAGGGCTGGCCCGGCGCCGCGCGCGACCTGGAGACCGCGGCGCGCGAGCTGGAGGCCATGGAGGACGGCCTGCACAAGGAGGCGGACCACGGCACGGCCGGTGTGGAGACGCTGTCGCTGGTGGACCGCTTCCCGCGCGTGCTGGAGGTGGGGCGCAGGCTCGCCTCCGCCCTGTCGCGCGACGCGGTCTTCGAGACCGCCCGCCAGTCCATGCAGGAGCTCTTGCGCGCGGAGCGCTGCGCCGTGGTGGACCCCCGCGCGGTGGTGTCCGAGGAGGACGCGAAGAACCAGGGCCTCAGCCGCACCGCGCTCGCGCGCGCGCTGGAGACCGGCCGCATCACCGTGCTGGGCCAGGGGCTGCCCGGCGGCATCAGTGAGAGCATGGAGCTGCTCGGCGTGCGCTCGCTCTTGTGCGCGCCGCTCCAGGTGCGCGGCAAGACGGTGGCGTGCGTGGTGGCCAGCCACCGCAAGGTGGGCGCGCTGTTCGGCGAGGACGAGGAGCGCCTGGCGTCCTTCGTGGCGGTGCTCTCCGGCGCGGCGCTGGAGAACGCGGAGAACTTCGAGCGCGTCGCCGCCCTCTCCGAGGAGCAGGGCCGCCTCTACCGGGAGGAGCAGGAGGCCGTGCGCCGCCGCGACGACTTCCTGTCCATCGCCGCGCACGAGCTGAAGACACCGCTCACGTCGCTGCAGCTGCACATCCAGGGGCTCCAGGCGAAGGCGAAGGGCGCGCCCATGGCGCCGGAGAAGCTGACCGCGAAGCTGGAGTCCGCCTACTCGCAGACGCAGCGGCTGGGGAAGCTGGTCAACGACCTGCTGGACATCTCCCGCATCGCGCAGGGCCAGCTGCACATCAAGCGCGAGGACGTGGACCTGGTGACGCTGGTGCGCGGCCAGCTGGAGCGCAGCCGCGAGGCCCTGGTGCGCGCCGAGTGCGAGGTGCGCTTCCACGCCAGCGAGCCGCGCCTCATGGGCCACTGGGACGCGCTGCGGCTGGAGCAGGTGGTGGGCAACCTGCTGACCAACGCCATGAAGTACGGCGCGGGCAAGCCCGTGGAGGTGACGCTGGACGGGGACGCGACGCGCGTGCGGCTGGAGGTGCGCGACCACGGCATCGGCATCGCGGAGGAGGACCGGGCGCGCATCTTCGAGCGCTTCGAGCGCGCGGTGTCCGTGCGCCACTACGGCGGCTTCGGCCTGGGCCTGTGGATCGTCCGCGAAATCGTGCAGGCGCTGGGCGGCAACATCGACGTCACCAGCGCCCCGGAGCAGGGCTCCACCTTCACGGTGACCCTGCCCCGCTCCGGCTCGCCGATGCACTGAGGGGGCGGCCGCGCTACTGGCGCGTCGCTTCCAGGTAGATGACGTTGTCCTGCGAGTCGCGGAACAGCCGCACGTTGGCCACCTCCTCCAGCGGCGTCTCCGACAGGAGGCCGCGCATGCCGTCCTCGTCCCGGTAGGTGAGCCACCAGTCCATGAAGGCCTCCATGTAGCCCGTCTCCGGCGGGTGCACCGCGAAGTTGGCCACCAGCAGGCGTCCGCCCGGGCGCAGCATGTGGAAGAGCAGCGCGGTGAGGCGGGCCGCCACGGAGTCCGACAGGTAGTCGTACAGCCCGGCGGAGTAGGCGAAGTCCAGGTCCTTGAACACCGCCTTGCCCGCGAGCAGCGAGCGGACCGAGCCGCACACCGGCCGCACGATGCCGTCCGGGTGCAGGCGGGAGATTTCCGCCAGGCTCACCGGGTCCTGGTCGAACGCGATGAGCTCCTCCAGCCTCCGCTCCGCCACCGCGCGCGACGACTCCGCCTCCCGCAGGTGCCCGCACGCCACCGACAGCACGCGCCCGTCGGGCCGCCGCTCGGCCGTCTCGTCCATCATCCGCGCGAGCAGTTCCCGGCGCTCGCGCACGCTGCGCGCGGAGGGCTGCCCGTGCATGTACCGGTAGATTTCGCGGCCCGCGTGCAGCTCGTCCGCCGCGTGGTCCATGTAGAGGTAGTCGATGAGGGCCGCGTCGCCCGCGTAGCCGCGCGGCCGTTCGAAGGCGTGCCGGGTGAAGGGGCACTGGTGCAGGAAGGGGCGCATCGGGTGCTTGCGCGCCAGCTCCAGGCAGAAGCGCTTCCACACCTCCGGGCTCCACTGCCGCCGCCGCTCGATGAGGCCCCCGTGCAGGTCCGTCATGCCCTGGTGCAGCGTGTCGTCCGGGCCCTGCATCATCCGGGAGTGCAGTGCGTCCAACCACTCCCGCGCCTCCGTGAATGCTTCCTCGGGTGTGGGCGCTTCCTCCCTGGGGCCGTTCACCAGGAGGAGGTGGTTGGTTTCAGGCGCGACCGGCAGAGCCGCGCCGTGGACCGAAAAGATGGGCTGGCGCATAGGCATCATCCTGACAACCTGGGAGCGGAGGGCATCCACTTCCCGCGCCTCCGCCCTTCGCCAGGTCCTGCTCCAGCCAGCCGGCCGGGTCCCCGCGCACCGCCCGTCCCGCACCCGCCGCCCGTGCCGGGACGCACCGGGTCCGTTCGGACAGGCAGGGAGCAGGGTTCTACCCGCAAGGTCCGACATCCTGTGCGCCGGGGGCGGCGGAATGCGGGGGTGCGGTATCCGGCGACAGGCACTGCGGTTAGGATGGCGCGCCCCGCCAGGAAGAGAGCCGCAAGCCGCGCATGAAGATTGAAATCGCCCACCTGCCCCACGACATCATCGAGATCATCTATCCCTCGGAAGTGACGCCGAAGGACGTGACCGAGTACGTCGAGCAACTGAAGAAGGACATCACCGCCCGTGGGGGCGCGGAGTGGTCCGCGCTGGTGGACCAGTCCAAGCTGCGGGTGATGCCCGCCTCCGTGGTGGGAGAGATGGCCCGGCTGAACGCCTACGCCCAGCAGCGCGGCATGAAGCGCTCCGCGCGCGTGGTGAGCGACCCCGGCAGCGGCCTGCAGGCCTGGCGCATGACCAAGAACGCCGGCCTCACCATCCCCGCGAAGACCTTCGAGTCGCGCGCCGAGGCGCTCAGCTGGCTCGAAGCGCCTGACGCGGACTGAAGCAAGGCAGAACCCCCGACATCCCCCCGGCCCGGTCCCTCCTTGCGACCGCCCGGGTCCGCCTACGTCTTCCAGTGTCACCCCCTTTCTTCGCTGTGTCTGTCGCCGTACCCGTCAGGAGTCGCCCCGCATGTCCGTGTCCGCCCCCGCCTTCCGAGCGAAGCTGCTCGGCACCCTGTTCTGTACCCTCACCGCCCTGGCCTGCGGGCCGGGCCCCGAGTCGGGCGAGCCCGAGCAGCAGCCCGAGCTGACCGAGTCCAGCGCGCCGGTCGTCTACGGCAACGACGACCGCCAGGACGTCTACGCGCACCCCAACGCGACCCTGCGGGACCGGGCGCGGCAGTCCACCGTGGCCCTCATGTCGGCCTCGGCGCTCAACACGACCAACCCGAACAACGTCACGTTCAACGGTAAGACGCTGGGCCAGTACGCGAACCTGTGCACCGACCAGCGCTTCCGGAATGATCCGACGGCGGCCTACTGCTCGGGCACGCTCATCGACGACGACCTGGTGCTGACGGCGGGCCACTGCGTGGAGGACCTGACGGACTGCAAGAGCGCGCGCTTCGTCTTCAAGTACTACCGCACCGCCGAGGGGACCCTGGAGACCGTTACCACGCAGGACATCTTCACCTGCAAGGCCCTCCTGGCGCGGCACCTGAGCGACGAGACGGAGGACACCTACGTGGACTTCGCCATCGTGCAGCTGGACCGTTCAGCGGCGCCGCGCTTCACCCCGGCGCCGGTGCGCCCGGGCGACGCGCCCCTGGCGGTGGGCGCCAACGTGGCCGTCATCGGCAGCGGCAGCGGCATCCCGTTCAAGATCGACTCGGGCGGCTCCGTGCGTGACAACTCCGCGGAGTTCATGGACTACTTCGTCGCCACCACGGACACCTTCGGGGGCAACTCCGGCTCTGGCGTGTACGAGACGGTCAACAACACCGTGGCGGGCATCCTGGTGTTCGGCGACGAGGACTACGTGGCGCGCGGCAGCTGCAACGTCGTCAACGCGTGCACGGAGACGGGCTGCGAAGGCGAAGGCATCATCTACGTGCACAACGCCATCAAGGAGTTCTGCGCGCGCAACTCCGGCAACGTGCGGCTGTGCAACGCCACGCCCCCCGTGCCCACGAAGTACACCTTCACCGCGTCCAGCACCGCCAGCGCCACGCGCAACACCGTCAACGGCACGGTGACGCTCGCGGCCGGCCAGAAGCTCACCGTGGGCACCTGCGGCGTCACTGGCGCCGCCGTCACGGGTGACTCCTACCTGCGCCTGCGCGGCCCGTCCGGCTCGGAGGTCGCCTCCAACGACGACGGGTGCGACAGCGGCGTCGGTTCGAAGATCACCTACACGGCCACCGTCGCGGGCACGTATGAAGTCCGCGCCGGCTGCTACCAGAACACCAGCTGCGGCGGCACGGTGGCCTGGGAGATTGCCCAGGCCAGCGCGGCCACCCAGGGCTCCTTCACCTTCGACGTCAGCAACACCGCCAACGCCACCACGGGCACGGCGAACAGCGACGTGACGCTGCAGGCCGGCCAGTCGCTGTCCTTCGGCAGCTGCGGCGTGGCGGGCGCGTCCGGCACGGGTGACACGGTGGTGCGCCTGTTCAACGCGGCCAACCAGCAGGTGACGTTCAACGACGACGCCTGCGGATCGCTGTCGCACGCGGCCTACACCGCGCCCACGGGCGCGGGCGGCACGTACCAGATCCGCGTGGGCTGCTTCGGCGCCAGCGCGTGCAGCGGCACGGTGGCCTGGACCATCCAGTAGTCCCGAAGCCCCACCGCTCCCCTGCTGTCCTTCCGGGCCCGTCCCTCCCCACCGCATCCGTGGGGAGCGGCGGGCCCGGTGTCTTCGTGCCCCCGCCGCCCCGCCAGGGAGGCAGGCGAGGGAGGTGGGCAGGTGCACGGGGCGTGCGCAGGCAGGGAACAACCGCTGCCCTAACTTGAAGGCTGCATCCCCAATCCTTCGAGGCGGCCCGTGCAGACACCGGATGCCCGACAACAGGAGCTCTGGCGCCGGGCACGCCGGTTGTCGTCCGCCATGGCCGGGCTGGTGCTCGTGCTGGGCGTAGGGGTGCTGCTGGGCTGGGCGGTGGGGAGCGTGACGCTGACGCGGCTCGTTCCCGGCCTGCCCGCGATGGTGCCCCTGACGGCCTGGGGCCTGATGCTCACCGCGTGCACGGAGCTGGCGCTGGGCGGAGGGACGGCCGCGTCGCGCCGGCTCGGCGGGGTGCTGGGACTGGGGGTCGTGCTGCTGAGCGCCCTGCTGCTGAGCACGTATTTCGGGGAGTCGTCACGCCGGGACGCCCTGGTCCAGGCGCTGGGCGGGCGCACGTCGCCCCAATCCGCGTCCCTGCTGCTGATGCTCGGCCTGGCCCTGACGCTCCGGGATGCGCGGGGACGGTGGGCGCGGCGGTTGTTCCAGGCGCTGGCGCTGGGGGCCCTGTTCCTGTCCTTCAGCGTGCTGGTGGCCTACTCGTTCCAGGAGCCGCGGGCCTACTGGTTCGCCGGCAGGGGAATCGGCATCGCGCTGCACACCGACGTGGCCCTGCTGCTCCTGTCCCTGGGGGCCCTGCTGCTGCGCCCCGAGCAGGGCGCGGTGGGGGCGTTCCTGCACGCGGGCGCGGGCGGCATCATGGCCCGGCGGCTCCTGCCGGCGCTGCTGGTGCCCGTGGTGGGCGGCGTGGTGGCGCACCAGACGCTGCGCTACACGCGGATGGATCCGCGCAGGGTGTGGTCGCTGCTGGAGGTGGCGCAGGCGGCGGTGTTGACCTGGGTCGTCTGGCGCGCGGCCACGCGCCTCAACGCCCTGCACGCCGAGCAGCTGCGGGCCGAGGAGCGCACCCGCGAGGACGCGCGCGCCCAGCGGCGGCTGGCGGAGGAGAACGCGCGGCTCTACGCGGAGGCCGGGGAGGCCGCCCGCGCGCGCGAGGACGTGCTGGCCGTCGTGTCGCACGACCTCAAGAACCCGCTCTCCACGGTGCGGCTGGGGACGGGCATGCTGGCGCGGCGGCTGGACGCCCTGCCGGAAGGGGCGGCGCTCCAGCGACACGTGGCCGCCATCGACCGGGCGGCGACGCACATGCAGGACCTCATCACCCGGCTCCTGGACGCCGCGCGGCTGGACGCGGGGCAGCCCCTGGTGATGGACCGCCACCCGGAGCCCGTGGAGCCGCTCGCCGTGGAGGCGCTGGCGCTGGTGGAGCCCCAGGCCCAGGACAAGGGCGTCCGCCTGGAGCACCGGCTGGTCCCGGGGCTGAGCGCCTCCTGCGACCGCCCGCGCATCCTCCAGGTGCTGGCCAACCTGCTGGGCAACGCCGTCAAGTTCACCCCGCCCGGAGGCACCGTGACCGTGACGGCCACGCCCGGCGCGGGCGCCGTGCGGGTGAGCGTGCGCGACACCGGCCCCGGCATCCCCAAGGCCCACCAGGCCCGACTCTTCCAGCGCCACTGGCAGGCGCGCGACACCGCCCACCAGGGCAGCGGCCTGGGGCTCTACATCGCCTGCGGCATCGTCACTGCCCACGGGGGCTGCCTATGGGTGGACAGCGACGAAGGGGCCGGGACGACGTTCACCTTTACCTTGCCGGAGTCCCCTCCCGCC
>NZ_RAVW01000353.1 GCF_003611585.1 Corallococcus exercitus
CCCTGACACCGGCCCCGCGAAAAAGGTTCCCGGGCACGAAAAACCCCTCCCGGACCTTAGGCCCGGGAGGGGTGGGAGGTGTCTGGAAGTGGCCGGTGCCCTATTCCGCGGAGGCGTTGCGGTTGGGGTTCTTCACGCCCAGGAGCTGTGCGGTGACGAACTGGTCCAGGTCACCGTCCAGCACCTTGTCCACGTTGCCCGTCTCCACGCCGGTGCGCAGGTCCTTGACCATGCGGTACGGCGCCAGCACGTAGCTGCGGATCTGCGAGCCGAAGGAGATGTCCTTCTTGGCCGCCTCGGCCGCGTCGCGCTCGGCATCGCGCTTCTTCATCTCCAGCTCGTACAGGCGGCCGCGCAGGATCTGGAAGGCCATGTCCTTGTTGGCCGACTGCGAGCGCTCCGTCTGGCAGGTGATCATGATGCCCGTGGGCAGGTGCCGCAGCTGCGCCGTGGACGACGTCTTGTTGACCTTCTGGCCACCCGCGCCACTGCCGCGGATGAACTTCAACTCGTAGTCCTTCTCCGGCAGGTCGATCTGGATGCTGTCGTCGACCTCCGGGTACACGTCCACGGACGCGAAGGCCGTCTGCCGGCGCGCGTTGGCGTCGAAGGGGCTGATGCGCACGAGCCGGTGCACGCCCACCTCCGCCTTGAGGTAGCCGTAGGCGTTCTCGCCCTCGATGCGCAGCGAGACGTTCTTGAAGCCCGCCTCTTCGCCCGGCAACGCGTCGCTGATCTCGACCTTCCAGCCCTTCGTCTCGCCGTAGCGCGTGTACATGCGCATGAGCATGGCGGCCCAGTCCATCGAGTCCGTGCCGCCCGCGCCCGGGTTGATGTCCATGAAGCAGTTGCTGTGGTCCTGCGGCCCGGAGAGCATCCGCGCCAGCTCCAGCTTCGCGACCTCCGCCTCCAGCGAGGCGAGCGAGCCTTCGGCTTCCTGCGCGCTCGCCTCGTCGTTCATCTCCGCCGCCAGCTCCAGCAGCGTCTGCGCGTCATCCAGCCCGCGCATCGTCTTGTCGAAGGCGCCTACGCTGGCCTCCAACGTGGACTTCTCCTTCAGGAGCCCCTGGGCCTTGGTGTTGTCATCCCAGAAGCCGGGCTGCGTGGAGTCACGCTCAATCAGCGCGATGCGGGACCGCTTGCGGTCGAGGTCAAAGATGCCCCCGGAGCGCGTTGAGGCGCTCCTTCAGGGCGTTGATCTTCTCCATCGAATCGTTCGCCATGGTGTTCGTCGTCTCCTTCGTATCGAAACAGTTGGGAATGCCGGGGTGTTTCAGGAGGCCTTGAGCGACGACACCGGCGCATCCTGACGGGGCGGCGTGCGCGCTGTTCCTGGCACGAGCGCCCGCAGCCGGTCCAGCCAGAAGGCGCCGGCCATGCCCAGGGAGATGGGCAGGATGAGCGCGATGGCGCGCCAGTTGTCCTGGTCACACCAGGGCAGCACCTTGAGCACCAGCCCCAGCGCGCCCGTGACCGCGAGCAGGCCCCACACCCACTTGAGCCGCGCCCGCGCCTTCGCGCTGTTCCAGGTGAGGCGCAGGCCGTACGGCACGGCCAGGAGCGTCAGCGGGTTGGCCAGGAAGAGGTTCTCGTTGTGGTGCGTCACCACGTGGTTCGTGCCCACCCACATGATGACGAGCGCCAGCCCGGGGATGCCCAGCACCAGCCCCACCACCACGTTCTCCAGGCCCAGGAGGATGCGCGCCGCGCGGCTGCCCCTGCGCTCCCACGCGGCGAGCCCCAGGGCCGCTCCGCCCAGGAGCACCCCCAGCGCGAGGATGTAGGGGCCGAAGGCCGGCGGCCGAGCGGGGGGCCGGGGACGCGAGGACGCGTAGTAGTCCCACTGCTTCTCCACCAGCGGCACGGGCCTGCCGTCCGGGCCCGGCACCTTCAGCTCCGCCACCTGCTGCTCCAGCTCGTCCGGGAGGAAGGCCTCCTCGCGGCGGGTGATGGGCTTGTCGATGGAGTCATTCATCATGAAGTCGAGCAGGAAGCTCATGGGCGGGCTCACCGCCGTGTAGCGCCGCGTGTGCTCGCGCAGCGTCATGCGCGCCGGGGCCTTCTCCGCCTCCGACAGCCGGCCGCCCACGGCCACGTCGATCATGTCGCGCAGCCGCGTCACGCAGTTGTCGCTGTAGTGCTCGTAGAGGTAGTCGCGGTTCTGCGGCAGCACGTTGTCCGCCAGCTTCTTCGCCACCGTCACGCGCTGCTCGGGCGTGAGGTTGAGCTCCTGCACGCGCACGTCGCGCCCCTCCGACTTGTAGAAGCGGAAGGTGCCGTTGACGCTCGACTCGCCGACCCAGAACTCCAGGCGGCCCTTGGCGAAGCGCACCACCGTCTGGTCGTCGAACGAATACATCCCGTAGTTGTAGAGCCGCTGCAGGTTCCGGGCGCGGTCCTCCACCACCAGCGAGCCGTGGCCCCACCACGAGAAGACGTCGTCGCCGGGGCTGAAGGTCACCAGCCAGATGGACAGGTCCTCGCCCCGGCTCTCGCCCGTGCCCCATGGCGGCACCGACGCGGCGCGCGCGGAGGACGCGGTCAGCAGGAGACCCAAAAGGCTTGCGACGACGAGAGACGACAGGCGGGGCATCGTTCCATCCAACACGCGGAAGGCGGGCGCCCACTACCTATCACGCACGGCCCCCGACTCAACGGCGGGGCCGGACGGGTGTCGGCCACCCGGAAGGAGGCACGGGGGGCCGCAAGCCCCCCGGCGGGATTTCAGATGAGCTTCGCCCGGCGGGCGCGCGAGTCGATGGTCAGCGAGTCCGCCACCATGCCCCGCTCGCCCAACAGCTGCTCCTCCAGGGCGGCCATGCGCTTCGCGTCGCGCGGCTTCTCATGGTCATGCCCCAACAGGTGCAGCAGGCCGTGCGCGAGGTAGCGGCCCATCTCCGACTCCAGCGTGCGGCCGTACTCCTTTGCCTGCCGCTTCGCCGTGTCCAGGGAGATGACCACGTCGCCCAGCGGGCGCGGGCCCGGGGTGCCCTTGGGCTGGTCCCCCGCCGGGAAGGACAGCACGTCCGTGGCCTTGTCCTTCTGGCGCCAGGTGCGGTTGAGCCGGCGGATGGCCCGGTCCCCCACGAGCGACAGCGACAGCTCGCAGCCGGTGAGCCCCAGGCGCTTCAGGTAGTCGCGGCCCCAGGTGGTGAGCAGGCGCTCGTAGTCCTCGCCCTGCCCGTGCGCCACCTGCACCGTCACCTGGTTGTCCGAGGCCTTCGCCTTGGGCTCCGGCTTCTCGATGTGGGCCAGCTCCACGCGGAACGCCGGCGCGCAGACGGACCAGTAGTCACACGCGCCCTGGCTGTCGTTGCGGTACACGACGCGCTTGCCTCGCGGCACCAGGCCCACCTCGCCCGCGCCAATGCGTTCGCGCTTGCCGTCCACCACGAGGGTGAGCTCGCCCGTGAGCACGAGCACCACCTCGTCGAACTCCGGCGTCTGCGCGGGTTCGCTCCAGCCCGGCGGGGCCCGCATGCGCGCCACCGACGCGGACTCCGTCTGCGTGCTCGCGACGCCGACGAACTCCTCGATGCGCTTGCCGTCGTCCCGCGGAATCACCTTGCCCTTGCGCAGCTTCACGCCCTCCACCTTGCGGCTCATGACATGCCCGCCGTTCGCACCTTCGTGTCCTTCGCTTCGGTCTTCGCGGGCGCGGGCGCCATCATCAGCGGCGCGCTCCCACCCTTGCCCCCACCCATGGCGCCCGCCGGGTAGACGGGACGCGTGTGGTAGATGCCCTCCAGCGTGTGCAGGAAGGACTGGGCGATGAGGTTCAGGTCCTTGAGCGTCAGGTCGCACTCGTCGAGCTGGCCCTCGGAGAAGATGATGTTGATGATCTTCTGCACCTGCGCCTGGAGCTTCGCGCTGGTGGGGTCCGGCATGGAGCGGGTGGAGGCCTCCACCGCGTCGGCGATCATCACCAGCGCCGCCTCGCGGAACTGCGGCTTGGGGCCCGGGTAGCGGTAGATGCTCTCGTCGATGGGGGGCGCGCCTTCCTTGCCCTCCTGCTCCTTCAGGGCCTTGTGGAAGAAGAAGCCCACCGTGCGCGTGCCGTGGTGCTGGGGGATGGCGTCCGCCACCAGCTTGGGCAGCCGGTACTGCCGCGCCATCTCCAGCCCTTCCGTCACGTGGCGCTTGATGATGACCGCGCTCATCGCGGGCGCCAGCCCGTCGTGCCGGTTCTCCCCCTTCTGGTTCTCCCCGAAGTAGAGCGGGTTCCGGCCCTTTCCGATGTCGTGGTAGTACGCGCACGAGCGGGCCAGGAGCGGGTTCGCGCCAATCGTCTCCGCCGCGTTCTCCACCAGCGTGCCGATGATGATGGAGTGGTGGTACGTGCCGGGCGCCTGGACGATGAGCTCCTTGAGCGCCGGGTGGTTCAGGTTCGCCAGCTCCAGCAGCTTGATGTCCGACGCGTAGCCGAACGTGGCCTCGATGAGCGGCGTCAGCGCCATCACCGTCACCGGGACGGCCAGCGCGGTGCCGAAGAACGCGCACAGCGCGGTGACGACCGTGTCCCCGGCCAGGCCCTTGCCCTCCACGAGGAACAGGAACAGGACGGCGATGAGGTTGGCGATGCCCGTGACGAGGCCCGCGCGGAAGATGCCCACGCGGTCCTTCGCCTTGACGATGCGGTCCGCCGCCACCAGCGAGCCCACCAGCGTGTAGATGCCGAACGCCAGCGAGTTGCCCAGCATCACGCCCGCGAGGCACGCGAACACCATGGCGAAGAACAGCGCCAGCTCCTGCGCGAGGATGAAGCGCACCAGCATGGCGCCCGCCGCCACCGGGAAGGCGTAATAGAACGCTTCAATGGGCAGCGCCGTGTAGCGGTCCTGCACCGCGTCCGCGATGGACACCCAGACCTGGAGCAGGCCCAGCAGGCCCACCAGCAGGAGGCCCAGCAACATGCCGTCCTTGCGCGTGGGGCGGAAGCGGCGGAAGGCCGCGCGGCAGAAGCCGTAGAAGCACACCACCAGCAGGGCCACCAGGCCCGTGCCGCCCACCTGGAGCTGGAGCAGATCCAACCGGTCCGTCTGCGCGCGCATCCCGCGCAGCATGACGAGGTGCGTTTCGTTGACGAGCTCACCGTCGCCGATGACGCGCTGGCCCTTCTTGATGGCGATGACGGCGTCCTTCACCGCGTCGCCCGCGAGCCGGCGGCGCAGGTCCGTCTCCGCGATGTTGATGGTCAGGCTGGGGCGCACGAGCCGCTTGGCGATGCGCAGCACCGCGCGGCGCTGCACCGCCGGGGCGTCCGGCAGCACGTTGCCGGGCACGGAGGCGAAGCGGTCCAGTTCCTGGTGCGCCTCCCGGATGTCCACCACCTGCGAGGCACCCGTGGGCAGCATGTCCTCGTTCTTGTGCTGCACGTCGCGCACGGTGAGGCCCTGGGGCGCTTCCCGCACCAGTTCCTCGCGCGAGCCGGCCACGTACACCTGGCTGCCATCCGCGCGGTAGGCGCGGTCGAGCAGCACCAGGGTGGCGGCCTCCGCCTCTTCCGAGAAGCCGTTGGCGACGAGCGCCTGGAAGTCCTCGTTCTCCAGCCCCGCGTCCCGCTGGCCGAAGAGCTGCTCCAGGAACCGGGCCTGCATCTCCTCGCGGTCGTGGCGCTGGCGCTCCAGGGCCTCCGGCGTCAGCGGCGCGGGGCGGCGGCGCTTGGACGCGCCCTCCTCCGGCGGGGCCTCGTCGGCGTGGGCCTCCTTCTCCTCCGCCAGGTGGTCGCGCGCGGAGGCGAACCCAGCGCGCACGGACGCGCGCAGGTTGCCCACCACCGCCGGGTTGAGGTCGTACACCGGGCGCACGGCGCTCCGGGCCTCGCGGCGGCGCTGCTCCGTCATCGCCTGGTGGACGATGTCGTAGTCGCGCGCGGCCTTGAACCCGGCGGGCGAGTTGGCCCGGAACGGCTTGCCCACGTTCTCCTGGGTGAGCGCCGGAATCTGCTGGCTGTAGAGGCCCGGGGAGATGACGAAGCCCGCGCCCACGGAGACGACGAGCAGGAGCAGGCCCTGCACGACGCGCCGGCCCCAATCCCCACTGCGCCCGAGCCCCAGGCGGACCGCGAGCGCGTCCAGCGGACTGGGCCCGGGGGTTGGTGATTCAGGATCGGCCATGGGGGAACTCCTCACCCTGCGAAGACGTCAAGGCTCCCTACAAGGAAGCAGCGACGGGGAAAATTCGTGAGGGTGGGACAGCCGCCGCCCGGACGCCAGTTCGCTCTGCGAAAAATGCGGGTAAACCAACAGGTGGAGATGTGGGTCGCCCAACGACTCCACCCCCGCCCTGGCGCGAGCCGGGAGCGGGGGTGGCGGGTGAGACGGGGCGACTTCAGGCCTGGGAGCCGTCCGCCGGGACAGCGGCCTCGCGGGCGGCGTGGGCTTCCTTCTGGGCCTCGGAGCGCTCGTAGGCGCGGATGACCTCCTGCACCAGCGGGTGGCGCACGACGTCCACGTCGGAGAACTCCGAGAAGTGGATGCCCTCGATGTTCTTCAGCACCGAGCGCGCGTGGTTCAGGCCGGACGCCTTGCCCGTGGGCAGGTCCACCTGGGTCACGTCGCCGGTGATGACCGCCTTGCTGTTGTAGCCCAGGCGGGTGAGGAACATCTTCATCTGCTCCACGGTGGTGTTCTGCGCCTCGTCGAGGATGACGAAGGCGTCGTTGAGGGTGCGGCCGCGCATGAACGCGAGCGGCGCCACCTCCACCACCCCCTGCTCCACCAGCGTCTGCGCGCGCTCCACGGCCATCATGTCGTGCAGTGCGTCGTAGAGCGGACGGAGGTAGGGGTTCACCTTCTCCGCCAGGTCGCCGGGCAGGAAGCCGAGCTTCTCACCGGCCTCCACGGCGGGGCGCGCCAGGATGATGCGCTTGACCTTGCGCTCCTGGAGGAAGGCGACCGCCATGGCCATGGCGAGGTACGTCTTGCCGGTGCCGGCGGGGCCCACGCCGAAGACGATGTCGTGGGCGCGGATGGCGTCCACGTAGCGCTTCTGCGCGATGCTCTTGGGGGCGATCTGCCGGTTGCCGGAGCTCTTGAGGACGGTGCCGAGCATGACCTCCTGCAGCGACTCCGAGCCGCGGCCCAGGACCTTGATGGCCTGCTCCACGTCCTCGCGGTAGACGGTGCGCCCGGCCCGGATCATCTCCTCCAGGTTCTCCACCAGACGCACGGCGAAGGCGACCGCGTCCGCGGGCCCCGACAGGAGCAGCTCCGTACCGCGCTGCCCCACCCGGACCCCCAGGCGCCGCTCCATCAGCTTGAGGTTTTCGTTCTGGTTTCCGCAAAGGGCCAGGGTCGTCTCGTTGTCACGGACGTCCACCTTGGCGGAGGTGGGGGTGGATTCAGCGCGAGTGGCGGGCACTTCCAGCGTGGCGGGATTTCGCAATGCGCGTCGTTCCTCGTTCAGTGATCGCTCGCCCTCAATTTAACGCCGCCCCTCCCCCCACGCCCGCCGTCTCACGACGGCGAGCCTGCCCGCGGGCTAGCGCACGGGCGGTAGGAGGACGAACTGCCGGGCGGCCGTGCGGCGGTAATAGTACTCCTCCCGCCACGGGTAGCGCAGCTCCTCCGGACCCAACAATCCGGCATCCACCAATGCATCCAACCGCTCCGGGAGGGTTCCCTTCTCCAGCTGGAACACCTCCAGCGCGGCCTCGATGCGGACGCGCTGCGCGTGGGCAATCTGACGCTGGGCGGCAGGATCCCCCAGACGGGAGGCGCCTGGCTCCTGACCGCCCGCCCCGACCCACCGGGTCGCGATGAAGGCCAGCCCCGCGATGACCGCCATGGTCACCGCGACGCGGCCCACGGAGCCCGCCACCCGGGCGACGAGGCGGGTGTCGTCCGGCACGGGGGCGCGGCCCTCCGGGTCGATGGCGCGCACGTAGTCGCCCTTGACCAGGTTGTAGAGCGCCTTGCAGGTCTCGAACTCGCCCAGGCCGCAGAGGTCCACCATGCGGCGCAGGTCGCGCCCCACGGCGATCTCCTCGTAGACGTGGCGCTCCGAAGGGCCGATGACACCCAGCTCCCCGCCCTCGTCGGAGTTGCGGGGCGGCGGGAGCGCCTTGACGCGCTCGAAGGTCATGTCGTCGCGGTGGATGCGCTTCCGGATGACGGGCCACTCGTCCACCATCCGGAAGCCCTCCATCAGCACCGTCTCCGCGCGCAGCGGGGTGATGCCGTCGGGGCCGGGCTCCACGGGCTCCTGGATGAACTCGTAGGTGCCCGCCTTCCAGGTGAAGAGGCGGTAGAGCGTCTCCGTCACCTGGAGCTGGGCCATGTGCTGGAAGCGCTCGGCGGTGAGGGCGTGGCTCTGCACCAGCACGTCGCCCAGCCGCTTGAGGGTGCGCTTCTGGACCTCCAGCGCCGCCTCCAGCTGCGTCTCCGTGATGATTTCGGCGCGCACCAGCATGGCGCCGATGAGCTCCTTGCGCTTCCGGGTGAGGCTTTCGGCCTTGATGATGTGGCCGTCCTGGAAGCCGACGCGCACCTCCTGGTCCTTGTTGCGCAGGTGGAGCGTGCCCGTCTTCTGCTGCTGCCCGATGAGCTGCAGGATGTCGCCGATGCCGAAATCCTTGAGGGTGCCCTTCAGAGCCATGGCTCAGGCCTCCCCCCGCTGGAGCCGGCGCAGGCCGCGCAGGGTCAGCAGGTAGACGAAGAAGAGGACCGTGCCCGCGGGCACGAGCTTGAGGTACAGCGGCGCGTCCCCGTACGGGGTGCGGACGAGCCCGCGGTGGAGCACCAGCGCGGCCAGCGCGAAGCTGAACATGAAGGCGTAGAGGGCGCCGCGCACCGGCAGGCCCGTGCCCACGTGGCCCGCGCCGGACACCAGCCCGCCCAGCGCGTACGTCACGCGCTTCGTCCAGGCCTGGTGGCGCTCCACCTCGCCCTGCTTGCGCGAGCGGAACTCCTTGGGCACCTGGCTCTTGCGCGCGTAGACGTGGACGCACTGGCCGCACATCGCGCTGCCCACGCCCAGGTCCTTGTCGCAGCGCTGGCAGACGGCCCGGCCGCACCGCTCGCAGCCGCGCGACGCCTTCATGCGCCAGGAGGCCTCACCGAAGAGGGCGAACAGCGCCGCGAGCGCCGCGGTCAGCCCCCAGCCCACCGGGCCCGCCGGCAGGACGGGCGACAGCCAGCGGCCCACCTGGGACTCCACGCGGGCGCCCTCCTGGGTGCCGTCCGCCAGGTCCATCCAGTCGCGCTCCGGCACCGTCGGAGACAGCAGCAGGCGGTTGAGCAGCGGGCGGTCCTCCGGCGGCGGTTCACGGCGCAGGAGCGAGTCATCCAGCGACTGCGCGGTGGCGATGGCGGAGGTGGAGCGGTCCAGCTCCTTGCCCAGCTGATCATCCGGCAGGAGCCGGGCCCGGCGCCGGTACACCTGCCCCAGGTTGTAGTGCGGCGCCGCCATGGACGGATCCGCCTTGGACGCCTGCGTGTAGAGCAGCACCGCGCCGTCCACGTCGCCCAGGCCCAGGAGCGTGTTGCCGAAGCGCGTGAGCATCCGCGCGTCGCCTTCCTTCAGGGCGGAGGCGGCCTTGAAGTCCGTCCGCGCCTCCTCCAGGAGGCCCCGGCGCGATTCGTAGTACGCGAGCGCCCCCAGTTCCTGGAAGCGGGCGGTGCGTGCCTGCGCGCGGGCGCGCACCCGGGCCGCGGCGCCCTCCGCGGACAGGCCCCCGCGCTCCAGCAGGTAGACGTCCTCCGCGGGCGTGCCGGCGAAGACGGTGAAGCGCGCCAGCGTCCCCGCGGCGAGCGGCATCACCCCCAGGCCCACGAGCAGCACCGCGGCCACCCAGCGCTCGGCGCGGCCCACGTACAGCGCCACCGAGGCGAAGAGCACGAGCAGCACCGGCACCAGGCCCGCGCCCAGGACGGCGGGCAGCGCCAGGAGCAACAGGCCCAGCAGGCCCGACTGCCAGCGCGTCACCGCCCGGGGGAACAGGTGGTGGAAGTCATGCAGCGCGTAGCGGATCCGCCGCAGGAAGAGCACCGAGACCACCGCCACCGCCGTGGCCGCCCACGCCGCGAGCACCAGCGCGCCCAGGTCCGTGAGCGCGGGCCTGCGGTAGCGCGCGTCCTTCGCCAGCGTCACGAGCGCGGTCTTCCACTCGCCCAGCGCGCGCGGCACGTTCAGCGGATCCTCCACCACGTACGTCTCCGCTCGGGCGAAGCGCGCGGCCGGCAGCCCCGGCGACAGGGCCACGGCCACGTCCAGGAGCGCGAGCGCGCCCGTCAGGTCCCCGGCGCGGCGGCGGACCCCGGCCTCGCGCACGAAGCCCATGCTCAGGGGTTCCAGGTCGGAGGCGAGCACCTCCTCGCGCAGCGTGAGCAGCTCCTTCTGGGCCGCCTCCGCCGCCGCGAGGTCGTTGCGCGAGCGGGCCGCCTTCCACTTCTCCCAGACCGCCAGCAGCTCCGCGTCCGTCACCTTCGGCGCCATCACCGGGGTGACGGCGCCGAAGGTGACGGA
>NZ_RAVW01000354.1 GCF_003611585.1 Corallococcus exercitus
CCCCCACGCAGCCGAAGTCACAGCCGCAGCCGTTGGCGCAGGGTGGGGTGCAGGGGAATGCGACGCAGCAGCCCCAGCCCCAGAACGTGAGCGGCGCGAAGCCCACGGCCATCGTGAACGGCAAGCTCTACCAGCCGAAATCCAGCAGCGTGGAGAACGCCATCCGCAAAGCGTCCGACCGCGTCGGCGTGGACTACGGCTACATGAAGGCCAAGGCGTTCCAGGAGAGCACCTTCGACCCGGCGAAGAAGGCCCGTGACACCACCGCCACGGGCCTCTACCAGTTCATCGACAACACGTGGCTGGGGATGGTGAAGCAGCACGGGGCCGAGTTCGGGATGAAGGACCTGGCCTCCCACGTCAAATACAACCCCGCCACCAAGGAGCACTACGTGGACGACGCCGGCGCGCGCGAGAAGATCTTCGCGATGCGCAAGGACGCCGACATGAACGCGCTGATGGGCGCCCAATACGCCAAGGACAATCAGGTCATCATGGAGCGCAAGGGCCTGAAGGTGGGGCCCACGGAGCTGTACCTCGCGCACTTCCTGGGGCCGGACACGGCCGCGAAGTTCCTGCTCGCGCGCCAGTCGGGCCAGGGCGACACCAGCGCCGCGTCCCTGCTGCCCCGGGCCGCGAAGCCCGCCACGAATCACAAGCTCTTCTACGAGGCCTCCGGGAAGCCCCGCTCCGCGGACGCCTTCTACAAGCACTTCCAGGACCTCATCGTTCCCAACGCGAACGCCTACACCCGCGCCAAGGTGAACTGACGCGCACAGCCAGGGGGGGCCCCACCGTCCGACCGGTCGGCAGGGGTCTCCCCCGGGTGGAAGCGCCTCCGATTGGCCAGGGGTGGACAGTGAGGGCCGCACGCACCCGGCGCCATGTCCGGGCGTGCCTGCACGCCGAGCGAGGACGCTTGAACTCCCGGGAACGCCCGGTGATAAGTGCCCCCGTCGCCGTTAACCCTGGCTGTTCGCTCATCCGCAAATTGGAGGCAGTTCCATGGCTCGTGAAGTCGTCATCGTGGGCGCGGCCCGTACCCCCATCGGCTCCTTCCAGGGAGCGCTGTCCAAGCTCACCGCCCCCCAGCTGGGCGCCATCGCCATCAAGGCGGCGCTGGAGCGCGCGGGCGTGAAGCCGGAGGCCGTGCAGGAGGTCATCATGGGCTGCGTCCTTCAGGCGGGCGTGGGCCAGGCGCCTGCCCGCCAGGCGTCCATCTTCGCGGGCATCCCGGAGTCCGTGCCGGCCGTCACCCTCAACAAGGTCTGTGGCTCCGGCCTGAAGACCGTGATTGCCGCGGCGCAGGCCATCGCGCTGGGTGACGCGGACGTCATCGTCGCGGGCGGCATGGAGTCCATGTCCAACGCGCCCTACTTGAGCCACACCATGCGCGGCGGCGCCCGCATGGGGAACGTGGAGTTCAAGGACGCGATGATCAACGACGGCCTCTGGGACGTGTACGGCAACGTCCACATGGGCAACTGTGCCGAGGAGTGCGCCACCTCCCAGGGCATCAGCCGCGCGCAGCAGGACGAGTTCGCGCTGGAGTCCACGCGCCGCGCCATCCAGGCCCAGAAGGAAGGCCTGTTCGCCGCGGAGATCGTCCCCGTCCAGATTCCGGGCAAGAAGCCGGATGAGTTCACCACCGTCTCCGAGGACGAGGGCCCCAAGAACGCCAAGCCGGACAAGATCCCGGGCCTGAAGCCGGTGTTCAAGAAGGACGGCACCGTGACGGCCGCCAACGCGTCCTCCATCAACGACGGCGCCGCGGCCGTGGTGCTGATGAGCGAGGAGCGGGCGAAGGCCGAAGGCCGCACCATCCTGGGCCGCATCAAGGGCTACGCGCAGGCCGCCCGCAAGCCGGTGGAGTTCACCATCGCGCCGGCGGACGCCATCAACGCGCTGCTCAAGAAGCAGAACATCACCGCCAAGGACGTGGACCTCTGGGAGATCAACGAGGCCTTCTCCGTGGTGTCCATCGCCAACAACCGCATCCTCGGCCTGGAGCCGCAGAAGGTGAACGTGCGCGGCGGCGCGGTGGTGCTCGGCCACCCGATTGGCGCGTCCGGCACGCGCGTGCTCATCACGCTGCTCCAGACGATGAAGGACCAGGACAAGAAGCGCGGCGTGGCGTCGCTCTGCATCGGCGGCGGCGAAGGCATCGCGCTGATGGTCGAGCGCTGAGGACACGGCCCGCATGAACAAGGTCTACGCGAGCGCGGATGAGGCGGTCGCCGACATCCCGGACAACATCACCCTCATGAGTGGTGGGTTCGGGCTGTGCGGCAATCCGGAGAACCTCATCGAAGCCCTTCACCGCAAGAACGTGAAGGGCCTCACCATCATCTCCAACAACTGCGGCACCACGGAGCTGGGGCTGGGCGTCCTCCTGCAGAACAAGCAGGTGAAGAAGATGGTCGCCAGCTACGTGGGGGAGAACAAGGAGTTCGAGCGGCAGTTCCTCTCCGGTGAGCTGGAGGTGGAGCTGAATCCGCAGGGCACGCTGGCGGAGCGCATCCGCGCCGGCGGCTGCGGCATCGGCGGGTTCTTCACGCCGACGGGCGCGGGCACCCAGGTGGCCGAGGGCAAGGAGTCGCGCATCATCGACGGGCGGCTGCACGTGCTGGAGACGCCCCTCAAGGCCGACTTCGCCATCATCCACGCGTGGAAGGCGGACACCTGGGGCAACCTGGTGTTCCACAAGACGGCCCGGAACTTCTCTCCCATGATGTGCATGGCCGCCAAGGTCACCATCGTGGAGGCGGAGCACATCGTGCAGCCGGGAGAGCTGGACCCGGACCAGGTGCACATCCCGAGCATCTTCGTGCACCGGCTGGTGCAGGCGAAGAACCTCCACAAGTGGATCGAGCGGCGGACCGTCCGCAAGAAGGCGTCCTGAAGCCATGCCCCTGACTCGTGAACAGATCGCGCAGCGCATCGCCCAGGAGCTCAAGGACGGCTTCTACGTCAACCTGGGCATCGGCATCCCCACGCTCGTGCCCAACTACATCCCGCCCGGGGTGGAGGTGGTGCTCCAGTCGGAGAACGGCCTGCTCGGCATCGGGCCGTACCCGGACGAGGGGTCGGAGGATCCGGACCTCATCAACGCGGGCAAGGAGACGGTGACGGTGGTGAAGGGCTCCGCCTTCTTCGACTCCGCGCTGTCCTTCGGGATGATCCGCGGCGGCCACATCGACCTGGCCGTGCTGGGCGCCATGGAGGTCAGCGAAGAGGGTGACCTGGCCAACTGGATGATCCCCGGCAAGATGGTGAAGGGCATGGGCGGCGCCATGGACCTGGCCGTGGGTGCCAAGCGCATCTACGTGGCCATGGAGCACGCCAACAAGGACGGGCAGCCCAAGATCCTGAAGAAGTGCTCGCTGCCGCTGACGGGCCTCAAGTGCGTGCACCACATCGTCACGGACCACGCGTTCATCGACGTGACGCCGGAGGGCCTGGTCCTGCGGGAGCTGGCGCCCGGACTGACGGTGGAACGGGTGCAGCAGCTCACCGAGCCGAAGCTGAAGATCGCGCCCGACCTGCGCGAGATGAAGTTCCAGGCCTGAGGTACGGTGCTAGGGTGCGCTTCCGTTGCCCCGCCGCTCTGTGGAGGCGGACGGAAGCCACCTTTCCTAAGGGGAACGGAGCACCGCATGTCCGACACTTCGGAGAAGCCCGTCCCCGCGCCTCGCGCGCACCGCATCGACCATGAGCTGCCCGTGGCGTACCGCACGGTGGCGGGCTTCGTGACGGACTGGGCGGTGAACCTGTCGCGCGGCGGGCTCTACATCAACACGCAGCAGCCGCTGCCGGTGGGCACGGTGGTGCGCCTGCTGGTGTCGCTGCCGGGGGCCAGCTTCCCGGTGGACCTGTCGGGGAAGGTGACCCGGACCAACGCGCAGGGCACGACGGGCGCGGAGGTGCCGGGGATGGCGGTGGAGTTCCTGGACGTTGACGACGAGAAGCGGTCGCGCATCGAAGCGTTCGTGGAGCGCCTGCGGGAAGCCCTGCCGGCGGACGAGCGTGGCAGTGCGACCCGGAAGTAGGGCGGCCCCACCCAGGCGGCCCCCACGAGTGCGCCTGCGATGACGACGCTGCCCGAAGCCCCCATTGAACTGACGATTGAACGGCTGGGCCAGCTTGGAGAGGGCGTGGCCCAGTGGGAGGGGCGCACCGTCTTCGTTCCCGGCGCGTTCCCCGGCGACACCGTGCGCGTCCTCCTGGAGGCCCAGGGGAAGGTGCTGCGCGGACAGCTGCGGCAGGTGCTGGCGGACGGGGCGGAGCGCGTGTCGTCGCGCTGCGTGTACTCCGACGCGTGCGGCGGCTGTGACTGGCTGGAGCTGGCGGTGACAGCGCAGCGGTCGGCGAAGCAGGAGATCGTCCTCTCCACCCTGGAGCACCTGGGCCACCTGAAGCGCTCGGCCTTCACCGTGCGGCCGCTGATGGTGGCGCCCCGGGACTGGGGCTACCGCCGCCGCGCGGTGCTGCACGGGGCGGGGAAGGGGGCGCTCGGCTACTTCGGCCGGCGCACCCATGAGCGCATCCCCATCGACGTCTGCCCCGCGCTCACGCCGGTGCTCTCCGCGCTGCCCGGGAAGCTGGCCCCGCTGCTCAAGCCGCTGGCCAAGGACACCGAGGAGGTGCTGCTGCTGGCTGAGGGCGACAAGGCCGCGTTCGCGGTGAACCTGAGCGGCCCGGTGACGGCGCGGCACCTGGAGGCGGCGGAGGCCGCGGTGCGCGCGCTGCGGCTGGAGGGCGCGGTGCTGGTGCCGAAGGAGGGCTCGGCGCGGCTCATCGGGCGGCCGGTGCTGCGCTCGCTGTCCCCGCTGCGCCCGGAGGTGCCGGTGTACCTGCGGCCGGATGCGTTCGCCCAGGCGCACGCGGAGGCCAACGTGGGGCTTGTCACCGCGGCCCTGTACGAGCTGGGCGCGAAGGAGACGGACTCCGTGCTGGAGCTGTACTCCGGCAACGGCAACTTCACGTTCCCGCTGGCCGGCACGGCAGGGTCGGTGCTGGGCGTGGAGTCGTCCCCGGTGGGCGTGGAGCTGGCGCAGCGGAGTGCTCGCGAGGGCGGGGTGGCCAACGTGCGCTTCGTCCAGGGCGACGCGCGCAAGGTGTGCGACGGGCTGGTGGCGGAGGGCCGTTCGTTCGACCTGTGCCTCGCGGATCCGCCGCGCGCCGGGGCTCCGGGCCTGGCGAAGTGGATGCGCGCGTTGAACGTGCGCCGGGTCGTCTACGTGGCGTGCGACCCGGCCTCGCTGGCGCGCGACGCGGCGGGGCTGGTGGAGGCCGGTTACAAGCCCGTGGCGCTCCAGGTGGTGGACATGTTCCCGCAGACGCACCACGTGGAAGCGGTGATGTCCTTCGAACGGGGGGCCTGACGCCATGGACGCGCGCATCGTCGAGTTCGCGGAGGTGCTTCGTCAGAACGGCGTCCGCGTCAGCACGTCCGAGGTGCAGGACGCCCTGCGCGCCACCGCCGAGGTGGGCGTCCAGGACCGGGCGCTGTTCCGCTCCGTGCTGCGCACCACGCTGGTGAAGCGCGAGCTGGACGTGGAGACCTTCCGCCGCGCGTTCGACTTCTTCTTCTCCGGCGCGGCCCGCACGTTCGAGGCCATCGACGCATCGCTGGCGAAGCAGCTGGAGGAAGAGGGCTATCTGGAGGGCGACCTCCTGAAGATGGTCATCTACCAGATGAACCTGCTGGCCCCGGAGATGTCCCCGCTGGCGCAGGCCATCCTCGCGGGCGACCGCGCTCGGCTGGCGCAGATCTTCCGGCAGGCGTCGCTCCAGCTGGACCTGGGGCAGTTGGAGAGCCCACTGCAGACGGGGTTCTTCACGCGGCGGATGCTCGCGGCCGCGGGCATGGAGCGGGCGCGGTCCGACCTCAAGTCGCTGGAGGACGAGCTGAAGGCTCGCGGGCTCCATGCGGAAGGGGTGGAGATCGTCTCGCGCCACGTGGCCGCGGCGATGCGCAAGATTGAAGACGCCGCTCGCGCGGAGGTGAAGCGCCAGTCCGAGGCTCGCATCCGCCGCCGCACGGACGCCGTCACGGAGAAGCCGCTGCACCTGCTCACGCAGGCGGAGGTGGACCAGATGGAGGCCGCCGTCCGCACGCTGGCGGAGAAGCTCAAGAGCCGGATGATCCGCAAGCAGCGCTCGCACCGGAGAGGCTCGCTCAATGTGCAGCGCACGCTGCGCCGGAACATGCCGTGGGACGGCGTGCCCATGGTGCCCATGTTCCGCACCCGCCGGCCGGAGCGCCCGGAGCTGGTGGTGCTCTGCGACGTGTCCGACTCCGTTCGCAACGCGTCCCGGATGATGCTGCTGTTCATGCACACGCTGCAGTCGCTGTTCGTGCGCGTGCGCTCGTTCGTCTTCGTGTCCGACGTGGGGGAGGTCACCCAGTTCTTCAAGGACCTGGACGTGAGCGAGGCCATTGACGCGGCGACCGCCGGGCGCACCGTGTCCATGAGCGCGAACTCCAACTACGGCCGTGCGCTGGCGGACTTCACGCGCGACCACCTGGGCAGCATCACGCGCCGCACCACCGTGATGATCATTGGCGACGGCCGCAACAACTACAACGCGAGCAACGCCTGGGCCCTGAAGGACCTGAAGCGCAAGGCCAAGCGCGTGCTGTGGATCTGCCCCGAGGACCGGGGCAACTGGGGCATCGGCGACAGCGAGATGCTCACCTACGAGAAGCACTGCACCCAGGCCGTGGTCGTCACCTCCGTGTCGGACCTGGCCCGCATCGCGGAACAGCTCGTCCCCGTCTGAAAACCCGTTTCAACCCGAGGAGCCCCATGGCCCCGTCCTTCTTCGACGACTACCAGGACGTCCCCAACGTGGAGACCGGCCCGGACTTCGACGCCGCCGACGACCGCACGCTGCGCATGGCGTCCCGCCCGGTGGACAAGGCGCTGCTCGACGCGCTGGTCCGCTACCAGGAGACCTTCCTGGCGCACGTGGAGGCGGAGGCCGGCCCGGAGGCCATGGCCCGCGCGGCCAAGGCGGCGCTGGAGGCCAGCGGCCTGGACGTGAAGGCGGCGGAGTGGGGGAGCGCTGTCCTGCGGGCCTTCGGCGGGCGGCGGTGGACGATGCAGCGGCTGCGCTCGAAGCTGACGGAGCTGGAGTCCCGCTCCGGGCCGGAGGTGGACGAGGTGAAGAAGCGCGTCCGGGACGAGCTGGTCAAGCAGGAGCGGGAGACGGACGCCCTGGGCCGGCGGTACGGCGTGGACACGGTGGCCCTGCTCCGGGAGCGCGAGCCGGAGCTGCTGGCCCTGCACACCCGGCTCACGAAGGTGCTCAGCCGGGGATGACCCGGAGTGCCCGCCCGGTTGCATTCCGCGTCCGGGCGTCGCATAACGGCCCGTTTTCCTTCAAGGCCCACCCATGAAGCGCTACTTCATCCACACCTTCGGCTGCCAGATGAACGTCAATGACTCGCTCCGCATGAGCGAGGCGTTGTCGAAGATGTCCTACGTCCCCACGCCCGAGGCGGACAACGCGGACCTCATCATCCTCAACACCTGCTCCATCCGGGAGAAGGCCGAGGACAAGATGCTGTCCGCGCTGGGGCGCTACCGCGCGGTGAAGGCCAGCCGCGGCGCCATCCTGGGCGTGGGCGGCTGCGTGGCCCAGCAGGAGAAGGACAAGCTGCTGAAGAAGGTGCCCTACCTGGACTTCGTCTTCGGCCCGGACAACATCGCGAAGCTGCCGGAGGTCATCGGCCGCGTGCTGGACGCCCGCGAGCGCGTGGTGGAGACGGCCTTCGTGGACTCCGAGGAGTACGTCTTCCCGCGCGCCGACGCGGAGACGTCCCGCGGCAAGGTGTCCGAGTTCGTCACGGTGATGAAGGGCTGCGACAACGTCTGCTCGTTCTGCATCGTCCCGCACACCCGTGGCCGCGAGGTGAGCCGCAACTTCCCGGAGGTGCTCAACGAGGTGGCGGACCTGGCGGGCGTGGGCGTGCGCGAAGTCACGCTCATCGGCCAGAACGTCAACTCGTACCAGGGCGGCATCAGCTTCGCGCAGCTGCTCCTGCGCACCGCGGAGGTGCCGGGCATCGAGCGCGTGCGCTTCACCACGAGCCACCCGCACGACCTGTCGGACGAGCTCATCGAAGCCTTCCGCGTGCAGCCGAAGATCGCCCCGCACTTCCACCTGCCGGTGCAGTGCGGCAGCGACCGCATCCTGAAGATGATGCGCCGCGACTACACCGTCGAGCAGTACATGGAGCGGCTGGAGAAGCTGCGCGCCGCGCGGCCCGGCATCGCCATCACCACGGACATCATCGTGGGCTTCCCCGGGGAGACCGAGGAAGAGTTCGAGATGACGATGCAGCTCACGGAGCGGGTGAAGTACGACAACCAGTTCTCCTTCGTGTACAGCCCTCGGCCCAAGACGGGCGCCGCGCTGCGCGAGAAGGACTGGGGCCCCATCCCGCACGAGGTGAAGGTGGCCCGGCTGGAGCGGCTGCAGAAGCTGCAGCGGCGCATCAGCGGCGAGTACACCCAGGCGCAGGTCGGGCTGGACGTGGAGGTCCTGGTCGAGGGCCGCTCGCGCTACGACGCCACCAAGCGCTTCGGCCGCACGCCGGAGAACCGCACCGTGAACTTCGAGGGCGACGCTCCGGCGGGCTCCATCGTGAAGGTGCACGTGGAGCGCGCCACGCCCAACCAGCTCGCGGGCAAGCAGGTGGCGATGCTCCAGGCCCCCACCGTGGCGCCGCCCGCCGTGGAGCTGCCCGTGCCGCTGCATGTGCCGGCGGAGGCCTGACGCTTCCGCCGCTGTTCCGCCGTCGGAGGTACTCCCATGCCGTTGAAGCCGTTTCGCGGGGTGTCCCCCCGCGTCCACCCGAGCTGCTTCATCGAGGACTCCGCCCAGGTGGTGGGCGACGTGGAGCTGGGCGAGGACTCGTCCATCTGGTTCAACTCCGTGCTGCGCGGGGACGTGAACTCCATCCGCATCGGCAAGCGCACCAACATCCAGGACCTCACCATGGTGCACGTCACCAGCCAGGGTGACTCCACGACGGTGGGCGACGACTGCACGGTGGGCCACCGGGTCATCCTCCACGGGTGCGTCGTGGGCAACCGGGTGCTGGTGGGCATGGGCGCCATCCTGATGGACGGCGTGGAGGTGGGGGACGACTGCATCATCGGCGCCGGCACGCTCTTGACGCCCGGGACGAAGATTCCCCCCGGGACGCTGGTGGTGGGCTCGCCCGGCAAGGTGAAGCGCCCGCTCAACGACGGCGAGCGCGAGTTCCTGGTGCAGTCCGCCCTCCACTACGTGCACACCGCCGCCGAACACCGCGCCAGCCGCTGACGCGGCCACGCTGTGCGTGTTAGGAACACCCCCATGGCTCTCGTGCCCGAGACGACCCTGAAGGCCTGTCCGCTCTTCAAGGGCTTCACCGACACCGGCATCTCCATCTTCGCGGCGGCGGCCGTGTCGCGCGCCTTCCCCAAGGGGACGGCGCTGTTCACCGAGGGCAAGCCCGGGGATTCACTCCTCATCGTGGGCGAGGGCACCGTGCGGCTGAGCGCCCGGAGCCCGTCGGGTGAAGACGTCCCGCTGGGTGAGGTGACCGTCGGGGAGCCCCTGGGAGAGCTGGCGCTGGTGCAGAAGGGTGAGCGGCTGTGCTCCGCCACCGCGCAGACGGACGTGATGGCGCTGGAGATCCGCGCGGCGGACTTCCAGAAGCTGCTCGCCGCGAAGCCGCAGGCCTGCATCAAGCTGCTGATGGGCATCGTCAGCCACTTCGGCGCGAAGGCCCGGGACAACCGGGACATGCTGCGCACGCTGGTGGCGCGGGCTCCGGGAAGCTGACCGACTGTCGGGCAGGTCGCGCAAGGTTCCTGCCCGGAGGCCGGAAACGCTCGGGGCCCTGCCACCCGCACCCGAGGTGGTTACTGTGCCTGCCTGGAGTCCCCCCGGGCTTTCAAGCTGTCGCACACCGTGGGTGTGGGTAGACATGAAGCCGGGGCTTTCGTGGTGGGGCCCGGGCGCTTGAGGTGGGAAGCTGGGCGGCCGGAGTTTTCAACTGCCGCACCCGGTTGATGGCTGGGTGGTGGACGGGCTGGCCCGGGTGGTTGCCGAGCGGCCCTTCGGAAGTGATTGGACGGAACGACGCGTGGAAGAACTGCTCACCAACCTGCTCGGTAACTCCCAGGGCCTCTTCGCCTACCTGACCGTATTCTCCGTCCTGGTGGCCTGCGGCCTGGGCGTGCCGCTGCCGGAGGACATCTCGCTCATCCTGGGTGGGTTCCTGGCGCACAAGGGCGCGGCCCACCTGCCGGTGATGATGGCGGTGGGGTTCTTCGGCATCCTGGTGGGTGACAGCCTCATCTACCTGGCGGGGCGCCGGCTGGGCACGCGGCTGGGGTGTCTCTTATACACCTCTGACGCTGCC
>NZ_RAVW01000355.1 GCF_003611585.1 Corallococcus exercitus
GGGACGGTGTAGTCCGCGGGGCCCACGCCGTTGGGCACGGGCGGCAGGTCCGACTGGGCATGCGGAAGGATGGCGACCGCGGCGTCCAGGAACCGGCGGGTCGGTGGATCCGCCTCCCCGAACTTCAGGCCCATGCCGGAGATGCCCTGGCCCTGCTGTCCGGTGACGAAGTGGACGATGGCCGCCGTGTAGAGGAGCCGGTCGCCGCCTGCCAGGCGGAGGTCCAGGGTAACGGCCGTGCCTGGGGGGCGCACGGCCTTGGCGCGCAAATAGATGCCGCCCCGGGTGATGTTGCCCCCGTATTTCGCGAGGAACTCCTCGGGGGTGGCGAAGGGCAGCTTCACCACCAGCCCGACCGCCCCCGCTTGATTCAATTCCGCCAAGGCCCGGTCCAAGTCCCAAGAAATGTTGGTGGGACGCCGAGTATCACCCGAAGTCCCTGGGAACGGGCGGCAAAAAACCTTCTTCCGTTGCGCGGCAGCCGCGCAAACCGTATGGACACGCACCCGCCGGGCGCTGGTGCCCCGCGGGGCCTCCGGGAGCCCCCATGTTGAACCCCGATATCCGGCTGGCCCTCACCTTCGACGACGTGCTCCTGCTGCCCGGTGAGAGCGCCGTCACCCCGCGTGATGCCGACCTCACCACCCGACTGACGCGCAACATCCGCCTCAACGTGCCCCTGCTGTCCGCGGCCATGGACACCGTGACGGAGGCGCGCACCGCCATCGCCATGGCGCAGGAGGGCGGCATCGGCGTCATCCACAAGAACATGACGCCCGAGCAGCAGGCCCTGGAGGTCCTCAAGGTCAAGAAGTTCGAGAGCGGCATGGTGGTGGATCCCATCACCATCGACCCCAAGGCACCGCTCGCCCGCGCCCTGGAGCTGATGAAGGTGCACGGCGTGTCCGGCGTGCCCGTGGTGCAGGGCAAGCGCCTGGTGGGCATCCTCACCAGCCGCGACGTGCGCTTCGAGAAGAACTTCTCCCAGAAGGTCGAGGACGTGATGACGACGAAGCTCGTCACCGGCCACGAGGGCATCTCCCAGGACGACGCCCAGAAGCTCCTGCACGAGCACCGCATCGAGAAGCTCCTCGTCGTGAACGAGTCCTACGAGCTCAAGGGCCTCATCACCATCAAGGACATCGAGAAGCGCCGCACGCACCCCTACGCCGCCAAGGACGCCAAGGGCCGCCTGCTGTGCGCCGCCGCCGTGGGCGTGTCCGCGGACCGCGAGGCCCGCATCGACGCGCTGGTGAAGGCGGGCGTGGACGTCATCGTCGTGGACACCGCGCACGGCCACTCGAAGGGCGTGATTGAAGGCGTGCGCGACACGCGCAGGAACTTCAAGGGCTTCGACCTCATCGCCGGCAACGTGGCCACCGCGGAAGGCACGCGCGCCCTGATTGAAGCGGGCGTGGACGCGGTGAAGGTGGGCATTGGCCCGGGCTCCATCTGCACCACCCGCGTGGTGGCCGGTGTGGGCGTGCCCCAGGTGACGGCGGTGGATGACTGCGCCCGCGAGGCGGACAAGCACGGCATCCCCATCATCTCCGACGGCGGCATCAAGTACTCGGGCGACATCGTGAAGGCGCTCGCCGCGGGCGCCAGCTCCGTGATGATCGGCTCGCTGTTCGCCGGCACCGAGGAGTCCCCCGGCGACGTCATCCTGTACCAGGGCCGCAGCTACAAGAGCTACCGCGGCATGGGCAGCCTGGGCGCCATGAAGCAGGGCGCCAAGGACCGCTACTTCCAGTCCGACGTGGAGGCGGTGAAGCTGGTGCCGGAGGGCATCGAGGGCCGCGTCCCGTACAAGGGCACGCTCTCCATGAACGTGCACCAGATGCTGGGCGGCATCCGCAGCGGCATGGGCTACGTGGGCTGCGCCACCATCGAGGACCTGCGCACGAAGGCCACCTTCACGCGCATCACGTCCGCCGGGCTCAAGGAGAGCCACGTGCACGACGTCATCATCACCGAGGAAGCGCCCAACTACCGGATGGAGTAGGGCGGTGAGGCTCCCCGCCCCGAAGGAGACTTCGGGGCAGGGGAGGGCAGGCAGGGGCCTACTTGCCGCGACGCTTGCCGCCGCCGGACGTGTCCTCGGCGGGGGCGGCCGTGGTGGACACGCGCTTCTCCGCCGCGCCCACGCGCTGGAGCAGCTGCTCGCGGTCGTCCGGGTCCAGCGTCTCGATGGCCTTCTTCAGGGTGGCGAAGTCCAGGCGGGCCACCGTGACGGTGTTGCCCCCCTTGATCTCCTGCACCGTGGGCACGTCCACCAGCTCGCGCAGGTAGGTCTCGAACTCCACCCGGACGTCCGCGGTCTGCTGGATGCAGGTGTCCTTGGCGTTGACCAGGTTCTGGCTGCCCTCGCGGTAGCTCAGGTCCGGGTTGCGGGCCATGGCGTCCTCGAAGGTGTGGGTGCGGTCCTTCAGGGACGAGTACAGATTGACGTAGTCCACCAGCCGGTCGGACTCCGGCCGGTTCACGTCCCGCGCCTTGTTGAGGGGCTGGGTGGTGTCGTCACAGGTGAGCTTGGACAGCTCGGTGACCCCGGGCGAGTCCTTCACCGCGACGCTGCGGGTGTCTCGCTCCAGGCGTTCGTCGGAGGTGATCTCCTTCACGCACCCCGAAGCGGACAGGAGGAGCATGGCTGCTGCAGTGGAAGCGGACAGGCGGCGCACGAACAATTGACGGCCTTTCAGCGTTGATTTCCCGAAGTTTGTAGCGATAAGGGCCCCCACCCGTCAACGACGCCCCCTGGGAGAATCGCCGGTGGACCTGCACTCCGAGAAGATCCTGATCCTTGATTTCGGGAGCCAGTACACCCAGCTCATCGCCCGCAGGGTGCGCGAGCTGGGCGTCTACTGCGAGATCCACCGCCCGGACCTCCCCGCCGCCGACATCCGCCAGTTCGCGCCGAAGGGCATCATCCTCTCCGGCGGGCCGGCGTCCGTGGAAGCGCTTGGCTCCCCGCGCTGCGACCCCTACGTCTTCGAGGCCGGCGCGCCCGTGCTGGGCATCTGCTACGGCCTCCAGCTCATCTCCAAGCTCCTGGGCGGCCGCATCGACCGGGGAGCGCACCGCGAGTTCGGCAGCGCGGCGGTGGAGGTCCTCACCCCCCGCGGTCCCTTCGCGGAGTTCCACCCGGGCGACCAGGTGCAGGTGTGGATGAGCCACGGCGACCGGGTGGACGTGCTGCCGCCCGGCTTCGAGGCCATCGGCCGCAGCGGCAACTCGCCCTTCGCGGCGGCCGCGCACGCGACGAAGCCCTGGTACGGCCTCCAGTTCCACCCGGAGGTGGTCCACACGCCGCAGGGCAAGGCCATGCTGCGCGCCTTCCTCTTCAACGACTGCAAGGTCACCGGCTCCTGGACGATGAAGGGCTTCATCGACGAGGCCGTGGAGACCATCCGCAAGCAGGTGGGTGAGGAGGGCCGCGTCATCTGCGGGCTGTCCGGCGGCGTGGACAGCTCCGTGGCGGCGCTGCTCCTGCACCGGGCCATCGGCCCGCGGCTCCAGTGCATCTTCGTGGACAACGGCGTCCTGCGGCAGGGGGAGCGGGCGCAGGTGGAGGCGCTCTTCGTGGACCGCTTCCACGTGCCGCTCAAGACGGTGGACGCGCGCGAGCGCTTCCTGTCGAAGCTGGCCGGCGTCACGGATCCGGAGCAGAAGCGGAAGATCATCGGCCGCGAGTTCATCGCCGTGTTCGAGGAGGCGTCGCGCGACGTGCAGGACGCGGGCTTCCTGGCGCAGGGCACGCTGTACCCGGACGTCATCGAGTCCGTGTCCTGGAAGGGCCCGTCCGTCACCATCAAGAGCCACCACAACGTGGGCGGCCTGCCGGAGCAGATGAAGCTCAAGTTGGTGGAGCCCCTGCGCGAGCTCTTCAAGGACGAGGTCCGCGCCCTGGGCCGCGAGCTGGGCCTGCCGGACGAGATGGTCTCCCGCCAGCCCTTCCCGGGCCCGGGCCTGGCCATCCGCGTGCTGGGCGAGGTGAATGAGAAGCGCCTGGACCTGGTGCGCCGCGCGGACACCATCGTGCAGGAGGAGATCCACAAGGCCGGCCTCTACAAGGAGGTGTGGCAGGCCTTCGCCGTGCTGCTGCCGGTGCAGAGCGTGGGCGTGATGGGCGACGAGCGCACCTACGAGTCCACCTGCGTGCTGCGCGCCGTCACCAGCGTGGACGGCATGACGGCGGACTGGGCGCGCATCCCGTTCCCCATCCTGGAGAAGATCTCCTCGCGCATCACCAACGAGGTGCGCGGCATCAACCGCGTCGTCTACGACATCTCCTCCAAGCCGCCCGCCACCATCGAGTGGGAGTGAGGCGGTAGGGCAGGGCGCTCAAGTGACAGCGCGCCGGATGGCTTCTTCCACCGGCGACGTGTCCTCCGGGAGCCGGGCCAGGCTCAGCGGCTCCCGGGGCAACAGCGGCGGCTGCGCCATGAAGCGCGGCCGCGTTCCCCGGTGGGCTTGTGCCGAGTGCACGAGGAAGGGGTGGCACAGGTAGACGGTGCCCGCCTCGCCCGTGGCCAGCACCTCCCGCCGGTGGGCGGACTCAGCAAAGCCGTTGGCCGCGAGCTGCCGGAGCGTCAGGCCCGCCTCGCCCGCGGGGCCCAGCAGCCGGGCCACGTCCTGGTGCGAGCCCACCCGGATGCGCGTGGGCGCGTCGTCCTCGCCCACGTCGGAGAAGAGGAAGAGCATCAGCAGCGCCCGGCCCTTCGAGGCGACGTTGGCGCGCCAGTCCATGAAGTCCGGCTTGTCGAAGTCGAAGCCCACGTCGATGTGCCACCCCGCGTCGCCCGGGTCCTGCGGGGAGGGGAAGCGCACCGGGAACGTGCCCATGGCCCGGCACGGCAGCCACCGGTCGGGACCGACGAGTTCGTCGAACGCCGCGTGCAGCACGGGCGTGTTGGCGGCGTCCACGAAGGGCTGCTGGGTGTACATGCCCAGGCGGATGACGGGCCGGGTCCAGGTGGCGGGCCGGTCCGGGTCACAGCCCGTGTCCTTCCAGAGAATGGCCCGGGCCTCGTCCGCGACTTCACGGGGGAAGGCCTGGTCGATCCGGATGAAGCCGTCCCGCATGAACTGCTCGGCGCGCGCGTCCATGAAACCTCCTGCCCCGGGGGGAGTGCCGGAGCGCCTCGACTTCACGGCAGGTAGCCGCTCTCCCTGACGAAGGTCTTCACCGCGGCGGTGTCCGCGTAGTCCAGTTCAATCATCCGCCGGAGCGCCGCCTGCTTGTCCGGGGCCTTCGCATGGTAGGCGCGAGCCACCGCGTAGCCCACGTAGTAGCCCACGTCCGCCACGCCGAACGCGTTGTCCGCGCCCGCCCAGAGCCAGGGGGCGAAGGTGTCCGTCGCGTCCTGGGCCTCGCGGAACCGTTCGCGCAGCTCGGCGTCGTGCTGGGGGCCGTAGGTGACGTAGGCCAGCGGGGGCAGCCGTCCGGTGACCTGCTCCGCCACGAAGTCCGCCACGCCCTCGTAGACGACCCAGTTCACCAGCACGTCAGCGGGCGGCTTCTGGCGGGTGTGCACGGCCTCGTGGGCGATGAGCAGGTCCATGCCCTGGTGGGGGCGGCTCTTGAAGAAGGTGCCCAGCCCGTCGCGCAGCTTCGGCGGCAGCTCCGACACGTCGACCCCTTCATCTCCGGTGGCCAGCTCCGCGCCCACCAGCACGCGGCCGTCCAGCGCGGTGCCGCTCGACTTGAGCGCCCCGACGGCGAAGTAGACCTCCGCGGGGCCCAGGGCCGGGTAGAGCACGCGGAACCGCTTCAGTGTGGGTTCGACGCGGGATACCGCCTCCCTTGCCCGCGCCGTCAGCGGCCGCACCGAGTCCCAGAACCGGGGGTAGTCGCGGATGGCGTCCACGTAGCCCTGGGCGGTGTAGTGCCTGGCGCGCATGAAGCTGTGCAGCCCCGGCGTGCCCCGGTCGATGTAGAGCGCCTGGAACCGGGCGAGCTGTTCGGCGGGGTCCGTCGTGGCCCGCACGGCGTCGTAGGCCTCCCAGAAGTGGTCCACGTCCACCGTGGCGACCACGTCCTGGACCGCCGGCGAGACCTCCCCGGGGCGCTTCGTGGCGCAGGCCTCCAGGCAGAGGGCGGCGGTGGTCGTCACGACGAGCAGGGCGGGGCGGAGGCGCATGGCGGACCTGGGAGCAGATGAACGAAGAGGCTGCCCGGTTCGCACCGGACAGCCTCTGGGGACTTCAAGACGCGGTGGGGAGGACTACCCCGCCGGGTTGGCCTTCACGGGCGGCACCTTGGTGCTGCCGGGGCGCAGCTCTTCCAGCACGCGGTTGGCGCCGTAGACCTTCTGGAGCGCCTCGATGATGGCGTCCGAGTGCACGGACACCGTGCGGTTCACGGACTCGTCGAAGCCGTACTCACCGCCCAGCGACTGGATGTTGCCGTCGAACACCAGGCCAACGATCTCGTGGTTCTTGTTCACCACGGGCGAGCCGGAGTTGCCGCCGATGATGTCGTTGGTGCTGACGAAGTTCATCGGCGTGGTGCCGGTGATGACCTTCTCCGACTTCACCCACGACTTGGGCAGGGCGAACGGGTCCTGGCCCGTGGCGTGCTCGAAGGTGCCGGCCATCTGGGTGATGGGCGCGACCTTCTCACCGTCCTCCATGTAGCCCTTCACCGAGCCGAACGACACGCGCGGGGAGAACGTCGCGTCCGGGTACTGGCTGGTGCCGTAGATGTCGAAGCTCGCCTTGGCGACGAGCTCGCTGTTCTTCTTGATGACGGACTCCACGTCGTCCTCGAACTTCTTGCGGATGGCGCGCGCGTCGGGGTCCACCAGCGCGGCCAGCTGGATCATCGGGTCCTTGGACGCGTCCACGGCCTTCTTGCCGCCGTCGAAGAGCGCCTGGCGCGTCTTCACGTCCGCCAGCTTGGAGCCCTTCACCACGCGGGTGGCGACCTGCTCCGGGGACTCCTTGCCCAGCACCTTCTTCACGAACGGGTGCTTGGCGCCCAGCTCCTCACGCAGCTTGGTGAGGCTGAACGTCAGGCGGGCGATCTCCAGCTCCGGGTAGATGGGCGCGGGGCTGAACAGCTGCGCCTTGAGCGCGGGCTGGTTGGCGTCGTTGAACTCACGCAGCCGCTGGCCGTTGTCCTTGGGCAGCTCGTCGCCGGCGCGCACCAGCGTCTTGGCGATGCCGAACAGGGTGGAGGACAGGCCCTGGCCCTGCTCGATGAAGTTCAGGTCCTTGCGCAGGTTGACGAGCTGCGCCTCGGCCTTGGCGATCTCATCCCACGCCGCGGCGTACTTCTTCTTCATCTCCGGGTTCGCGTCGACCTTCTTGCGCAGCTCCTGCTCCGCGGCGACCTTGGAGGCGAAGAACTTCTTGTCCAGCAGCGCCTCGTGGCGGCCCTTGGACGCCTTGAGGGCGTTCTCCACGCCGAACAGCAGGTTGCTGGAGATGCGCTTCTGCTCGGGGCCGCGCTTCTGGAACTCGGTGATCATGCCGCGCAGCTCGGACAGGTACATGAGCGTCTTGGGCATGGACACGTCGCGGATGTACTCCAGCTCCGCGATGGTCAGCGCGCGCGAGGTGCGGCCCGGGTTGCCGGCCACGAACGTCAGCTCGCCTTCCTTCGCGCCGTGCTCGGACCACTTGAAGTAGTCCGGCGTCTTCACCGGCTGCTTGTCCTGGTAGACGCGAACGAAGGACACGTCCAGGTCGTAGCGGGGGAACTCGAAGTTGTCCGGGTCACCGCCGAAGAAGGCGATGGCGTGCTCCGGGGCGAACACCAGGCGCACGTCCTGGAAGCGGCGGTACTTGTAGAGGTTGTACTTGCCGCCCTGGTACAGCGTGACGACGTCACAGCGCACCTTGTCGTCGCCGTTGGCGCAGGCCTTCTCCACCTTGGCCATCTCCGCCTTCAGCGTGTCCGAGTACTGCTTGCCGGTCATCGACTGGGTGGCCTTGTTGAGCTGGTCGGTGACGTCGGTGATCTCAACGAGCTGGTTCACCTCCATCGCCGGGCACTGCTTCTCCTCGGCCTGCGTCTTCGCGTAGAAGCCGTTGGCCAGGTAGTCCTGCTTCGCGGTGGACAGCTGCTCGATGCAGCCGCGCGCGCAGTGGTGGTTCGTCATCACCAGGCCATCCGGCGACACGAAGCTGGCGGAACAGCCGCCGGCCAGACGCACCGCGCCCAGGCGCAGCTTGTCCAGCCACTGCTGATCCGGCTGGAAGCCGTACTTCTCCTTCACCTTGGCGGCGGGGAAGTTGTTGTACGTCCACATGCCTTCATCGGCGAGCGCCGGGGCGGCACCCACGAGGGCGGCGATGACGATCAATCGCTTCATGAATGGGATCCTTTCGGGCCGCGGGACGGAGACCCGCGGGGACGGGGCGTTTGTGAGGGATGCCCCAGCGGCGGTCAAGCTGGGAAAACGCCCACGCCAGAAGCACAACGTCCGAGCGCCCGAACGATTCCCTGGGACCCCTGGCAGGCAGGCGGATTTCTCACCTACCGCGTCGCGACGCACCGCGTCCGAGCCGGATCAGGCCGCCCGGGACCGCGTCCACGCGCCCGGCGTGGTGCCCAGCACCGCCCGGAAGTCCGCGATGAGGTGGGCCTGATCATAGTACCCAGCACCGGCGGCGATGGCGCCCCAGTCCGGCCGTGCGCCCTGGCCCTGGACCCTGGAGGCCTGGAGCGCGCGCTGGAAGCGCACGAGCCGGGCATAGGACTTGGGTCCCATGCCCAGCACGTCATCGAAGGCGCGGCGCAGGTGCCGCTCGCTCACGCCCAGGGTGCGGGCCAGCTCCGCGACGCGGGGGATCTCCACGGCGTCCGTGAGCAGGCGGATGCCGCGCCGCACGAGGTACGCGGCGGCCGGTTCAAAGACGTCGTCGCGGTGGAGCCGGTCCACGAGGGCCGCCTCGAGCGTGCGCAGGCGGGCCTGGGAAGTAGGGGCCTCCGCGAGCGCGGCGCGGAGCCGGGCGCCGTCCGCCTTGCCCCAGAGCGTGTCGATGGAGAGCGAGCGGTGGGCCAGCTCCGACATGGGCAGGCCGAAGAAGGGGTAGGCGCCGCCGGGCTTGAACTGGATGCCCAGCGTATCGGGCGGCACCTCCGAGGGCGCCTTGCGCACCACCTGTTCCCGGGGCCCCAGGGCGTGCACGTCGCAGGTGGTGGGAGTGACGCGGACCACCAGCTCCACGGTGCCGTCCGGCACGCGGACGTAGTCGCCCGGGGAGGGGCCTCGCCAGAGGACGCGCGCGCGCTGGATGAAGCGGGACAGGTCGGCCCGGGGGGCAAGCGCGGTGTCGGGCGGAGCGGCCATCGCCGGGGAGCATGGGGCGGAGGGGCCGGGGCTTTCAAGCCGCGCCGGGACGCATGGCCGATTCCTCCAATCGGGCACCGGGGCCCGGTCCGTACCTTGCCGAGCATGCGAATCCACCACCTCAACTGCGGAACCTTGTGTCCCGCCAGCGCCCGGTTCGTCACGGGCTCGGGCGGGCTGTTCGAGCGGGCCCGGATGGTCTGCCACTGCCTGCTGCTGGAGACGTCGCGGGGGCTCGTCCTCGTGGACACGGGCCTGGGCACCCGGGACGTGCAGGATGCGAACGGGTGCCTGGGCCAGCGCTTCGTGAAGCGCAACGCGCCCCGGTTGGATCCGGCGGAGACGGCGCTGGCGCAGGTGGAGCGCCTGGGCTTCAAGCGCGAGGACGTCCGGCACATCGTGCCCACGCACCTGGACCTGGACCACGTCGGGGGGCTGGCGGACTTCCCGGACGCCCAGGTCCACGTCTTCGGAGACGAGCACGCCGCGGCCATGGTGCCGCCGGAGGCCGGCGCGAAGTTCGGGTACCAGCCGGTCCAGTGGGCCCACGGGCCGAAGTGGAGCCGGTACGCGGTGGACGGGGAGCGCTGGTTCGGCTTCGAGTCGGTGCGGGTGATTCCGGGCCTGGACGCGGAGGTGCTGCTGGTGCCGCTGACGGGGCACACCGCGGGCCACTGCGGCGTCGCGGTGAAGGGACCCGGGGGCTGGGTGCTGCACGCAGGGGACGCGTACTTCAGCCACCGCGAGGTGGACCCCGTGGCGCCGCGAAGCCCGTGGGGCGTGGCGCTGTTCCAGAAGCTGAAGTCGGTGGACAACGCCGCGCGGCTCCAAAATCAAGAGCGGCTGCGCGGACTGGTGCGCGCCCACGGACACGAGGTGAAGGTGTTCTCCGCGCATTGCGCCGTGGAGTTCGACCGGATGCACGCGGGATGAATCAAGGCGGTAGCATGGCGGGACCTTGCGACGCGCTCTGCTCTTCGGGTCCCTCCTGTTGTCGCTGTCCTCCTCCGCCGCCGCACCCGCCCGGGTGCAGGTGCTGAAGGCCGCCCGCCTCTTCGATGCGAAGGCGGGCAAGGTCGTCACCCCGGGGGTGGTGGTGGTGTCGG
>NZ_RAVW01000356.1 GCF_003611585.1 Corallococcus exercitus
GCGGCGTTCGTATACCGGGGCTTCGGACGCTCGGGGAGCGCTTTCTCTTCTAACTCCGCGGCACGTTCACCTTCACGGGTCCCTTGCGCTCCGGTGGCGGGAGCAGGGCCTGCGGCGTCTCCAGGGCAGCGCTCCAGACGGGGACGGCGCCGGCGACGAGGGCCTCCGCGCGCTCGATGATGGGCGTGGCCAGGTCCATGCCCGTCGCGGCCTCCATCTCCAGGAGGGCGGGCGAGCTGTTCACCTCGAAGACCTTGGGGTGCCCCTGGACGTCCAGGATGTCCACCGCGGCCACCTCCAGGCCCACGAGCCGGGCGACTTTCTCCGCGGTGGCGCGGTGGCTGGGGGACAGCGTCAGGGACTCCAGGCGGGCGCCCCGGTTCAGCGTGTGCGAGAGACGGCCAGGGCGCGGCTTGCGCAGCACGCCAGCGATGGCCTGTCCCCCCACCACGAGGACGCGCACGTCCTGGCCGGTGCTCCGCACGTACTCCTGCATGACGAGGTTGTGCCCCAGGCCGAGCACCGCCTCGAGCGCGGCCTCCAGCGACTGGAGGCTCTCGCAGACCATCACGCCGTGCTTCTCCTGGCCCTGGAGGAGCTTCACCAGCACGGGCACTCCGCCCACAAGCCCGACCATCTCCTTGAGGTGCGCCGCGTCCCGGGCCATCACCGTGGCGGGGATGTCGATGCCGTGGGCGGACAGGAGCTGGAGCGCGCGCATCTTGTTGCGCGACTGCGCGATGGCCTGGGCGTGGTTCACCAGGGGCACGCGCGCCAGGCCGAACTGGTTCACCACAGCGAGCCCGTACGTGCTGATGGACTGGGCGATGCGCGGGATGACGACGTCGGTGGGCGTGAGCTTCTTGCGGTCGTAGAGGATGGTCGCCTGGCTGCCCCCGTCCAGATGCATCTGCACCCGGAGCGGGTTGAGCACGCGGACCCGGTGTCCCCTCGCGCGTCCTGCCTCGACGATCCGCCGCGTGGACGAGATGGAAGCGGAACGCGAGAGGACGGTGATTTTCATGGCGGAGGCGACCAGGGCGGCGAGGACCCTATAATCCCCGCCTCCACCGGCGTAAAGCCGCCTCCGCCTGCCTGCCGGCTTAGAGCTGGCGGATGGCGCGCACTTCGACGCTGACGGGGTCCTCCGGACGCGACGACTCCAGCTTCGCGCAGGCGCTGCCCGTGAACCGCACGCCCCCTTCTTCCAGCGACCAGGTGTCGGGGCCCGCGAGCGTGCGCTCGCCGTCGATGTAGACGACGATGAGCTTCTCATTGGAGGGCAGCTGACTCTTCTCGAGCGGAGTGAAGCACGGCTCGCCCGGCAGGATCTCCTCGCTGATGCTCTTCAGCGCGCTCGCCAGTTCTTCGCGATTGCCCGCCTGGTAGAAGGCGCGACCGCACAGGCCCGCAGCGACGTCACAGGTGTCACCCGCGCCGCAGTCGACGCTGGCCTTGCACTTGCGCGCGAAACCGCCCGCGATCGCCATCTCATTGAGCACCGCGGGACCGTCGCCCGCGGACGTCTCCGCGCCGAAGCCGATGACGATGGTCCTGATTCCGTTGGCCTTCAGCGCCGTCACCTCCTGCACGGAGGCGTTCTTATCCAGGCAGCCCCGCTTGTAATAGGGGCTCTGCTGGACCGTGCACTGCGACGCCGTCGCGAGCGTGCAGCGGCACTCCGCCATGCTGCCGTTGTACTCGTTGAACTCGTTGCAGTTGGGCAGACCGTCGGTGAGCAGGATGACGATCTGATCGCGCTCCTGGGAGTTGGGCGTCAGGAGCGTGCCCGCGAACTTCAGGCTTCCACTCGTCGGAGTACCGCCCTTGGGCCGGTTCGCGCCCCCATTGGGGATGGCCTGCAGCTTGTCGTTGACCTGCTTCGCGTAGGTCTGGAGGTCGTCGTCCGAGTCCAGGTCGACCGGGATGAGGGCGCGGACGCTCTCACCGCTGGTGGCGGCCGCACACAGCTGCGCCGCGCTCGGCGTCGCAACGGTGGTAGGCGCCGGGTAGGTGGTCAGACCGAAGCGGACCAACTTGCCGCTCTCCGAGAGGAAGGGGCCCATGGCGCCCTGGAGCTCCGACCAACGCGTGGGGCACTTCGACGTGTCGCAGGGAAAATCCTCGGCACAGGTGAAGACCCGGCCCTGTTCGTCCGTGGTGTCGCACGCACGCTGACCATTGACGATCAGGTCCTTGTTCACCGGCTCCGTCATCGAGCCGGAGGTGTCCACCAGCAGCATGACGTCCGGCTTGCTCTTGCGAGCAGTGATCACCGACTCCACGGTCGTCTGGGCGATCGCGAGCGGATCCACCGGCTCGAAGTCATAGGTCTGACAGCCGGCCATCACGGCAACACCGAGGATGCCGGCCAGCAGTGCGCTCAGGGGGGTCGACTTGGCGCGCATAGGCTTTGGGTATTTCCTTCCAGGGGGGAACAACGGACTGCGAATGCCGCAGCGTAACGCGTGGACGCCCACCGAGGCTACAGCGACTCGCGGCAGGCAGGTTCCATTCAGGTAATGCTGCCAAGTTGCAACGTCAGGCGATCCCCGGGGACGGGTTCGTTTCCCCTGTCGGACATCCCCCTCCTCCTGGAGGGCGGTGGGGACCGGCCGCGAACCCGCTCACAGCGTGAGGACGCGCGCGCCTTCGGTCAGCCGCCAGATGGAGGCCAGGCCCATGACGTCGTCCAGCGTGCCGTGCAGCTCCTGGGGCGACAGGCCACAGATGCGGACCGTGGTGTCGCAGGCCACGAGCTTCGCGCCAAGGGCCCGGGCCTCCTCCAACATGCGGGCCGGGGTGGGGACGTTGAGCCCTTCGGCGCGGGCCGCCTCGGTGCGCTCGCGCTCGCTGTGCGCCAGGCCGAAGCCGCCCCGGACCAACTGGCGCAGGGCCTCGAAGGCGAAGACGAAGTAGACGTCGTCGCCCATCGCGGCGGCGGTGATGCCCATGGAGGCCGCCTGATAGGCGGGCTCGTACGTGGCGTGTTGGAGGAAGAAGAAGACGCGTCCGGCCATGATGGTCCGACCTTAGCGTTATCGAGTCCGGACCGGCAGCCGTCGTATAACGGGGCTCCCCTTCCCCACCGGGAGCCCCGCATGCCGAGCCAGCCGTCCCGCCCCCGCGGTGTTCGTCCCTCGCCGGTCCCGTCCCGTCACGCCACGCCACGGTGGATGGCCCTGGCCGGTCTCGCCGTGCTCGCGGGCGCGGGGCCCGTGTCCGAAGCGGCTCCGGTCCACGCGACCACCGCGGTGGCCCAGGCCTCCGCTCCCGCGTCCCCGAGCGCTGTCGCTCCCGGGCCGCTGCGCACGGAGGCGCTGGGGTTGCTCGCGCAGCCGACCGTCGCGCCGGAGGCGGCGTGGCGCAGGCTGGGGCCGGAGGTCGTGCCCGTGCTCGCGGCGCTGGCGGAGGACATGAGCGTCCCCGATGCGCAGCGGATGCGGGCCGTGACGGCGCTGGCGCGCGTGGAGGCTCCCCTCGCGGGACAGACGCTCCAGGCGATGCTGGAGGATCCACACCGCCCTTCGGATGTCCGCTCGCAGGCCGCCGCCGCGCTGGGCCAGCGCCTGGGGTTCGAGGCCGTGAAGACGCTGCAGGCCCGGCTGGAGGACCAGGACCTGCGGATCCGCGAGGCCGTGGCCCAGGCGCTCGGACGGCTGGGCGGTCAGCAGGTGCGCGAGGTGCTGGAGGAGCGGCTCCCCCTGGAGGACGTCCCCCGGGTGCGTGAAGCCCTCCAGCAGGGGCTCACGCTGGCGGAGCCCTGAGCCGGGTGCCGGGCGTGGCGGGGGCAGCCGCCCTGGTGGACTGCTCGGGGCTCGCGTCGGGCGGGACCTTCCGTTAGATGGGAGGCCATGCGCCCCACCGTCCTTCTTTTCGACATCGATGGCACCCTCGTCACCACCGGCGGTGCCGGTCGCCGCGCCATGGGCCTGGCCTTCGAGCAGCTCCACCGGCGGCGCGACGCGTGCGACGGCTTCAGCATGTCCGGCATGACGGACCGGGCCATCGTCCGCAAGGCGCTGGGCATCATCGGCCAGCCCGACACCGAGGACGCCATCAGCGCGGTCATCGACGCGTACATCGCCCAGCTGGGCCTGGAAGTCCCCAAGGTCGATGCGCGCGAGTACCGGCTGCACCCGGGCATGCGCGAGGCCGTGGTGGAGGCGCGTTCGCGGTCGGGCTTCGCCGTGGGGCTGGGCACCGGCAATGTGCGCGCGGGCGCCAAGGTGAAGCTGGACCGCGTGAACATCCACGACCAGTTCGCCTTCGGCGGCTTCGGCTGCGACTTCGAGGACCGCGTGGCCCTCATCCGGCACGGCGCGCAGGCCGGGGCGGCGCAGCTGGGACAGCCCCTGGAGGCGTGCCGGGTGGTGATCATCGGTGACACGCCCAAGGACGTCGCGGCCGCCAAGGGCATTGGCGCGGAGACGATTGGCGTGGGCACGGGCAGCTTCACGCCCCAGGCGCTGCTCGACGCTGGCGCCGAGTGGGCCTTCGCGGATTTCTCCGCCCCTGGCGCCATGGAGGCCCTGCTCGTCGGACGGTGAAGGTGTGGTATCTCCGCCGCCCCTCCGAGGAGTCGTCCACGCATGTCGTCCACGCTCGAATCCTATGAGCTGATCCGCTTCGCCGAAGCCTTCGAGGCCCGACTCGCCACGGCGGAGGAGATGATCGTCGGCAGGCCGGGGCTGGAGGCCGAGAAGCAGTGGCTGGCCTCCGCGCTGGAGCGCCTGCGCGAGGCCCGGGAGCCCGCGGGCGGCCTGCTGGAGCAGGTGAAGGATCTGCCCGAGCTGGACGAGGCCCGCGAGGAGTTCTCGTTCGATCAGCAGGGCCGCTGGGTGGATGCGCTGGAGAAGCTGCACGCCGGCATCACCTTCACCGCCAGCAGCCGCGCGCCGGTCATCGAGGCCCTGTTCCCGCACCTCAAGTTCCCGCAGCTGCGCCGGGCGCCCGTGGAGCTGGTCAACGAGTACGCCACGTCGTACGAGCGGCGGCTCAAGAGCGCGTACGTCACCCGCATCTTCTCCCGCGAGGACTTCGCGATGGTCCGCCCCGTCGTGGATCAGGTCGCCGCGACGTTCGCCGCGTGGAACGCGAGCCTGTCCCCCACCCCGCTGCCCCCGGAGCAGGAGGCCGCCCTTCGCGAGGCGCTGGTGTCGCTGGGTCGGCGCCTGGACGTGGCGCTGCGGCAGGGGCGCCTGCTCGCGGAGGCCGCGCTGGTTCCCGTGCCCGGGGTCTTCGAGGCCGCGGGCCTCACGCTCAAGCCCCGGAAGCGCGCGGGCAAGTCGCTCGCGCTCTCCGCCGAGGAAGGCGCTTCGGACCTCTTCGGTGAGGAGGGCGACCCCGGCCAGGAGGATGCGTTCGAGGGTGCGGAGCCTTCCGGGGACGATGCGATGGAGACGGCTCCCGAAGACGTCGAGGGCCAGGAGTCCGTGGAGGAGGCCGCCGACGTGGAGCCATCGTCGGCTCGAGAGGGTGACGTCGAGGCTTCGGAGGGTGGATCCGAGGAGGTCCCCGCTGCTCCGGAACCCGTCGCCCCGGAGCCTCCCGTCGCGGCGCGTCCTCGACGGGGCCGGCCTCCGAAGAACGCGGCCCCGGCTCCCGAAGCCGCGCAGGCGGAGGCTCCTTCGGAGGCCTCGGCTTCCGGTGCTCCGGAGGCCGTGCGCCCCAAGCGTCGCAAGAAGACCGACCCGTCCGAGGCTGGTACGCCTTGAGACCCGACGCGCGGTGAGTCCCCCGCCGTGAAGAGGAACCCGGACATGGCGGACGTCGCCCTTCCCATCGATCCCCTCCTGCCCGACATCGTCTCCACGCTCCGGAGTTCGCGGTCGCTCGTGCTGGAGGCGCCTCCTGGCGCGGGCAAGACGACCCGCGTTCCCCGCGCGCTGCTGGAGGCGGGGCTGGGCGTGGGCAAGGAGATCGTCGTCCTCCAGCCCCGGCGACTGCCCACCCGGCTCGCCGCGCAGCGCGTGTCCGAGGAGATTGGCGAGCGCGTGGGCGAGACCGTCGGCTACCAGGTCCGCTTCGAGGACGTCCGCGGCCCCAAGACGCGCATGTCCTTCGTCACCGAGGGCGTGCTCGGGCGCCGCCTGCTCACGGACCCCACCTTGCGCGACGTGGGCATCGTCGTGCTCGACGAGTTCCATGAGCGGCACCTGTCCGCGGACATCTCGCTCGCGCTCCTGCGGCGGCTGCAGGAGACGGCCCGCCCGGACCTCAAGCTCGTGGTGATGTCCGCGACGCTGGAGGCCGAGCCCGTCCGCGCGTACCTGGGCGGCGCCCCCTCCCTGCGCTCCGAGGGTCGCCGCTTCGACGTCAGCGTCGAGTACCTGCTCGCCCCGGATGAGCGACACCTGGATCAGCAGGTGCTCTCCGTCCTCAAGCGCCTGTTCACCCAGGGCGTCGACGGCGACGTGCTCGTGTTCCTTCCCGGTGCCGGGGAGATCCGCCGCGCGCGCGACACCTGCGCGGAGTTCGCCGAGCGCCACGACGCGGACGTGCTCCCGCTCCACGGCGACCTCTCTCCCGCGGAGCAGGACCGCGCCGTGCGCCGCAGCTCGCGCCGGAAGATCATCCTGTCTACCAACGTCGCGGAGACGTCCGTCACCATCGACGGCGTCGCGGTCGTCATCGACAGCGGGCTGGCCCGCGTGGCGTCCCACTCGCCGTGGTCCGGACTGCCGCAGCTCAAGCTGGGCAAGGTGAGCCGGGCCTCCGCCATCCAGCGCGCCGGCCGCGCGGGCCGCACCCGCGCCGGGCACTGCGTGCGCCTCTACACCCAGCACGACTTCGACGGGCGGCCTGATCAAGAGGCCCCGGAGATCCGCCGCACCGACCTGGCGGAGACGGTGCTCTCCCTGCGCGCGTCGGGCGTGAAGGACCTGACGGCGTTCCCGTTCTTCGAGCCGCCCCCCGCTCCCGCCCTGGAGGCCGCGGAGACGCTGCTGCGCCGGCTGGGCGCGGTGGACGCGAAGGGCCAGGTGACGGACGTGGGCCAGCGGCTCCTGCGCTTCCCCGTCCATCCGCGACAGGCCCGCGTCATCGTCGAGGGCGAGCGCCGGGGCGTGGGCGCGGATGCCGCCGTGCTCGCGGCCCTCATGGGCGAGCGGGACATCCGACGCGAGGCCCGCGCCAACCTGGGCGGCGGTGGCCGCGCGTCCGCGCTCGTCAGCGGCCCGTCCGACCTGCTGGAGCTCCTGGAGCGCTTCCGCGAGGCCGGCCGTTCAGGCTTCGCCTCCGGCCGCATGCAGTCGCTGTCGCTGGACGCGGGCGCGGTGCAATCCGTGGAGCGCGTGCAGAAGCAGCTGCGCCGCGCGGTGCGCGAACAGGGCTCGAAGCCCGGCCGTCCCGAGGACGTGGAGCAGGCCCTGATGCTCAGCGTGCTCGCGGGCTACCCGGACCGCGTGGCCCGGCGGCGGCGGCCCCGCTCCCCCGAGCTGCTCATGTTCGGCGGCGGCACCACCAGCCTGTCCGAGTTCAGCGTCGTCCAGGACGCGGAGCTGATGGTGGCCGTGGATGCAGAGGAGCGCCCCGGGCGCGGCGCCGTCGTGCGGCTGGCCAGCGCCGTGGAGGCCGAGTGGCTGCTGGACCTCTACCCGGACGCGCTGGAGGAGGTGGACACCCTCCAGTGGAACCCGGACGCTCGCCGCGTGGAGCGCCTCACCCGGCTGGCCTACGGCAACCTCATGCTGGAGGAGACGCGCACGCCTGCCCCTCCGTCGGAAGAGGCCGCGCGCGTGCTGGCCGAGGCCGCGCTGGCCGCGGGCCCGGAGCGCTTCGCGGAGCCCGAGGCGCTGGAGCAGTGGCGCACGCGCGTGGAGCTGCTCGGCAAGGCGTTCCCCGAGGCGGGCTTCCCGACCGTGGACGCGGCCTTCATGCGCGACGCGCTGGCGTCCCTGTGCGTGGGCGCGCGCAGCTTCTCCGACCTGGAGGGCGTGTCGCTGCTGGATGCGCTCTACGCGCGCCTCACCTCCGAGCAGCAGCGCCTGCTGGCGAACCATGCCCCGGAGCGCGTCACCCTGCCCGGCGGGCGCGGCGTGAAGGTGCACTACGAGCCCAACAAGCCACCCTGGGTGGAGTCACGGCTGCAGGACTTCTTCGGGATGGCGCAGGGGCCCAGCGTGGGCGCGGGCCGCGTGCCGCTGGTGCTGCACCTGCTGGCCCCCAACATGCGCGCCGTGCAGGTGACGACCGACCTGGCGGGCTTCTGGGAGCGTCACTACCCGGCGATCCGCAAGGAGCTGTGCCGCAAGTACCCCCGGCACTCCTGGCCCGAGGATCCGCGCCACGCCGAGCCGCCCGCGCCCCGTCCTCCGAGGCGCTGAAGGCGGCGGGGGGACTACAGCCGCTTGTGCATCTCCAGGTGGTCGATGCCGGCCTCGTCGAAGACGGCGCCGACGGGCTGGTAGCCGTGCTTCTTGTAGAAGTCGAGCGCGTAGAGCTGGGCGTGCAGCATGATGCCCGTCACGTTGCGGCGGCGCGCCTCCTCCTCCAGCGTCGTGAGGAGCAGCGAACCCACGCGGGCCTTGCGGTGCGACTGGAGCACCGCCATGCGGCCAATCTGGCCCCACGTCCCGCTCTGCCCCGCGGGCGGCTCCGGCAGCTTCACCAGGCGGCCCGTGCCGATGGCGTGGCCCCCCTGGATGGCGAGCACGTGGTAGGCGTGGGCGTCCTCGGCGTCGCGCTCGATGCCCTCGGGCACGTGCTGTTCCTCGATGAACACCACCTCGCGGATGGCGAGGGCCTGCATGAGCTCCGCCTCGTCCTTGATTTGGGCGATGGTGACGGGTGCAGGGGAGGTCTCGGGGGGCGTCGGCATGGCTCCGGGCAAGGTACACAAAAGGCCGCGCCGCCAACAGGCGGAAAAAACCACCCGCCTTCCGGCCCGGCGCGCCTCCCACGCGGTCGGTCCGTCCCCTGCCCCCTGGCCTCGGAAGGGCCTGTCGCGAATGCCCCGCCGCATCGGGTCATCTGGTTGCAATTGCCCTCCTACGTCGGGCGGTCCCAGCAGCCTCCACGCAGCGCGTGGGCGAGGCCGCTCGGAGGAGGATCACCCCGGGGAGGGCATGGTAGGGTTCGGGGCGATGCGTACCCGTGCCCTTTTCGCACTGTCCGTGGGCCTGCTGTCGACGCCCGCGCTCGCCCAGAAGGAGTTCTTTTTCGGAACGGGAGAGCCGCCCGTGTTCCGCGAAGCGGACATGGACAAGCGGTTCCTCCGCTCCCGCGTCAATCAGGCCCTGGTCCAGGGGACGAACGACGCGAACTGCGCCCAGCTCGTGGGCGCGCTGCTCACCATCGTGGGCGAGTCCGCGCCGTACCTGCACAAGCGCGACGAGAACTTCTACCTGGATCCGGTGTTGATCCAGGCGCTGGGCACGCAGCTGTCCACGCCGCGCTTCCCGGCCAACATGTTCCTGGTGTCGATGATGCGCCGCGTGCTCATCGACAAGCGGCTGCCGCCGGAGTGGATGCAGACGGCGGTGGCGCTCGCGCCGTACTACCCGCCGCTCGACCTGAGCAAGCTGCGCTTCATCGCGGACGGCGTGAAGCCCGTGGACAGCTTCTTCTTCACGCTGCCTGCCATCCTGGAGCGCTACGACGTGGAGGTCCTCAAGGCCAACACCACCGCGGCCAGCGTGGCGGACGCGAAGTTCCGCGACGACTACCTCGACAAGGAGGTGGCCTTCTCGGGGCTGGAGTTCATCGACGCGAAGCTGGAGAAGCCCAAGAAGCGCGGCAAGAAGGGCCCTCCGCCCGAGCCGCCCGCGCTGATGGCCCGGCTCGTCTACTACCTGCCGGATCCGGGCAACGACGGGCTGCTGTCGGGGCTGACCTACGGCAAGCCCAAGGTGCGGCCCGCGGTGAACATCACGGCGCGGCTGAAGGAGGACCAGTACACGGCGCTGACGCAGCTGCCGAAGGGCTCGCGCGTGCTCCTGCGCGGCCGCTTCTGGGAGTACCGCAAGCAGCTCAAGGAGCTGGAGGTGCGCGACGCGTACCTCTTCCAGGACCGGGACTGGGCCCAGAACCCCGCGCTCGCGGACCCCAACGCCGTGGCGGCCTGTCCGCTCGCGTTCAACGACCTGACGGGCACCGCGCCCGTGCAGCCGGGCGGCTTCGGCGGCAAGCGCTAGAAGCGCGCCGTCCCGCGTCCCGCACGCCCATCCCGGGGGCGGCACCCCTTCTCGTGCCGCCTCCTTCGCGCCCTCCTCCCGGGAGCGCGCCCCGCCTGACTGGCACGGCCGCTGCTCATGCCCGCGCATCCCTTGCGCGCGAGGCATGCCATGAAGGTCGAAGGTCAGGACGCTCCTTCCGGACACGAGAAGGTCTCCTCGGAGAAGGACGCGTTCCAGCAGGTCCTCCAGCGGACCTCGGGACGGCCCACCACCCCAC
>NZ_RAVW01000357.1 GCF_003611585.1 Corallococcus exercitus
GCTGGTGGGAGCGCTGGGGTGGGCAGGCTGCGGCGGGGACGACGGCGACACGCGGCGCGTGGACACCCCGGTGGTGCCGGTGACGCCCGTGGAGGACCCGCGGCTGCCGGATGGCGGCACCGGCACTGATGCGGGCACTGGCACCGACGCGGGCACGGGAACGGACGCAGGCACTGGCACCGACGCTGGCACCGGGACGGACGCGGGCACGGGAACGGACGCAGGCACTGGCACCGACGCTGGCACCGGGACGGATGCCGGCACGGACGCGGGCACCACGGATCCGGGAGAGACGAAGTACCCCCTGCCGTCCGCGCCGGGTTGGACCTTCTACGGCCGCGAGCAAGGCGGTCCCCGCTTCGTCTACGGCGTGTCCGCGGATGAAGGCGGCAACATCTGGGTGGCGGGCGGTGAAGAGGGCCTGTTCCTCCTGAAGAAGGGGGAGTCCACCTTCAAGAAGTTCACGATGGAGGACGGCCTCCGCCCCTACGGCTACATGCCGGATGGCAGCGCGCCTTCTGGCGCGCCCTACCTCAAGGTCATCTCGGTCGCGGGCGCCTGGGATGGCGCGGTCTTCGTCGGTTACGCGGGCAAGCCGCCGCCCGCGGGAATCGCGGACTGCGAAAGCGAATGGGACACCGCCTACCAGGCCAAGCGTCCCGCGGACGCCAGCGTCTACAAGAGCGGTGACGCGGACCGCGTGGAACTGCGTGCCGACGGCACCCTCAAGGTCGTTCACTACGACATCTCTTCTGGCCCTGGCGTGGTGAAGGGCTACGAGCGGCGGGAGAAGCTCTGTCACGTCTACCGTGTCGCCTACGACAAGGACTCCGACCCCAAGAAGAGCAGCGTCTGGTTTGGCGGCAACCATGGCTTCGCGCGTGGGGATGCGCACTACGCGGGTAACCCGACGTGCAACGGGAAGCTGGAGTGCTCGGGCCTGGAAGAGCACAGCCACCCGGCCTACAGCGCGTTCATCTACAGCAACTACAAGAACGACCAGGCCCAGTACGGCAACGACTACAGCAAGTACCAGGTCCGGGATGCGCTCCTGACGGACGCCTACTACGGCATCGCCCCCCTGCCCAACCACGACGTCTGGGTTGGTGGCGCCAACCGCTCCACCAAGTACTACTACGGCTCCAACGGCAACGACTTCTGGAAGGCGCAGTCGATGACCGAGAACCCGGAGTACAAGTGGAACCGCCGTGACCTGTGGACGGATGCGGTAGGTGAGAAGGAGTGGCCCTACGCCCGCCCCGAGGAGCGGACGGAGGACCTCGTCTCCGCAATGGCGGTCGTCCCCGACGGAACCAACCGCGTCTGGGTGAGTTCCTTCGGCAACGGTCTCCTCCAGCTCGACTCGGAAGGAAATGTCCTGCGCAGCTTGAAGAACGACCTCATCGCTCCGCATGTCTCCAGCGTCGCGGTGGATCCCCTGGACAACAGCGCGTGGGCAGGAGCCGCCTGGGGCGGCGGCATCAGCCGCGTGGGCGCGGGCGTCACGAAGTACAGCTACTCGCTCTTCGGGAGTCATCTCTCCGAGATGCGCATCCCGGACATCCAGGTGGACCGCTCCGGAGCCCGTCGCCGCATGCTCGTGGCCTTCACGCCGATTGAACCGGTCAAGGGCCCCATCACCCCGGGCGCCATCGGCATCTACGAGGGCGACTGAGCAATAGCAGACACGCCTGGTCATGACCGAGCGGCCACCCGAAGTCAGGGTGGCCGCTTTTCTATTCACCAGACATCACTCACAGGCCGCCACTGAAAGACATACGACAATCCACCCGACCTCAGCACCCTTGCCATCGCCAGGAAATTCCCGTGGCTCCGTCATCAACCCTGTCGCGCTCAGCAATGGACTCGCATGAAGCGTTTCCAGGTGTCTGAGCGCGGTCACAACCTATGCCACGGATCCACCCCCGACTCGCGCCGCTCACCATCCTGGCCCTTTGCAGCGTCCTTTGGACCTCGGCCTGCGACGACCCTCCTGACAGCGAGACACCCAGCGCCAAACCCGCAGAGCACCTGAAGACCTCCAAGGCCGCACTGGTGGACTTCCAGGTGGAGCTGCCCGACAAGGCATTCATCTCCATCAGCGGCAGCAGCCTCAGCGACGGCTACCACGTCATGCACACGGGCAATGACACGGCGACCTGTGGCCCCGAAGCCCAGCCGTGCAAGACGATCCGATATGCCGTGGGGAAGCTCCCGGAGGGAACCACCCTCTACGTGCATGGCAGCCCCACGCCGTATGAGGGGACGAACGGCTACATCACCCAGAGCGGCAATCCCAACAAGCCGCGGCGCATCGTGGGCCTGGACCACTACCAGAACAAGGCGCGCATCATCCCGTACGGGACCAAGAACCCTTTCGACTTCGGCGAAACGCAGTACTGGGTCCTCAGCAATGTGATGATCGACTGCCAGGACAAGGATGTGACCGGCGTCTATCTGGCGTTCTCCGACCACGTCGCGATCCTGAACTCCAACATCGAGCATTGCCAGGATGGCGCTATTGCCCTGCGTGGCGCCTCTCACGTCACGGTGAGTGGGAACCACCTCGCCCACAACCTGGGAACCGCACCCCATCCGCAGGACCCGAACATCATCGTGCGTGCGGACGGCAACGGCGTGACGATGGAGTACGGCTCCCACCACGTCCACATCGCCAAGAACTTCAGCTACGACAACTCCGGAGACAGCGTGCAGTGCCAGGGCTCGGAGCAGGAGGCTCTCCTGCCCGACGGCAGCCAGAACACCCTCCTGGACTCACGCCACATCACCATCGAAGGGAATGACTTCCACGACAACATGGAGAACGCCGTGGACATCAAGTCCTGCCAGAACGTCCTCATCACGGGCGCCAACCGCTTCTACAACCTCTATGCGGCGGAGGAATGGCACGACAACACGCCCATCTGTGGAGGCGCGGCCGTCATCGTGCACTACAAGGCGACCCGGGTTCGCATCGAAGATGCCAACATCTTCGACAGCGGCATTGGCATCGAAGTAGGCCGGTATGACAAGCCGGGAGCCTCGGACATCGTCATCCGCCGCAATCGCATCCACAACATGAATCAGAACCTGGTGACGACCTGGCCGCGGGCGCAGAAGAAGTTCAACTGCGGCGATGGCATCACCATCTACCGTGCCGCGAATGTGGAGGTGTACCACAACACGCTGCACAAGCTTCCGCACAGTGGCATCCAGGTCCACCCCTCTTCCAACGACCCGGCCTGGGAAGACGCACGCGACATCCGCATCTGGAACAACATCATTTCCGAGGTGGGTGGGTTCGCCTACAACGACCCGGCGGACACCGAGCCGCCCTTCACCCCGACCAACCGCGTCGGTGGAACGCTGTTCTTTCAGCCCTTGATGGTTGCAGGTGTCCTCACGAGCGAGAACAACCTCTTCTATCACCCCACGGGCGCCCGCTTCCGGCTGAACGGCACCGCGGGCCTCACGCTCGCGAACTGGCAGGCGCAGACGCCCTTCGACCATGCGGGCAGTGCGCCCACGCGCAGCAGCGAAGGCAATCCCCTCTTCCGCAATGGGTTCTCGGGTGACCTGCGGATGCAACCGGGGTCGGCGGGCATCGACACCGCGCTCGCCGATTCGACCAACAGCACACGGCGCTGCGGCAGCGCCAGCCTGCCGGACCGTGGCGCGGTGGAGAGCGATTGCCCGACCAGTGAATTTCCGGACCCCGTGTGGGGCATCCAGCGCGGGACGCAGTACACGGATCGGATCCACGCGGTCGCGACAAACAGTGTGGGGGATGTCTTCTACGCTGGCACGAGCGACGGCAGCTTCGGGTTCACCAACCAGGGCTACAACGACGCCTTCGTAGGCCGCTACTCCGTGACGGGTGGACAGGGCTGGACGCGGCAGATGGGCACGGCTTCCACGGACACCGGCAATGGGGTCGCGGTCGATGCGCTCGACAACGTCTTCCTCGCGGGTTCCACCATAGGGAACCTCGGCGGTGTCAACGCGGGGGGCTACGACGCCTATGTCGTCAAGTACGACAAGAACGGGACACGGCAATGGAGCTCCCAATTCGGAGGCGCCACGAGCGAGCAACTCAACAGCATCACGACCGATGGAACGAACCTCTACGTCGCGGGCTCCATCACGAGTCAGCAGACCGACTTCTACCTCGCCAAACTCAACCCGGATGGTTCGGTGGCCTGGACCCGGACGACGGGCACCTCGTTCGAGGAGGAGCTCACATCCATCGCCTACAACGCCGCGCTCGATTCCGTCTTCGTCACTGGCCACGGCAAGACCAGCTCGATTGGTTACTTCAAGAGGATCTACCTGGCCCGGTACAACTCGGCCGGCACGCTGATCTGGGAGACCTGGCGGGACATGCCGGACCCGTCCTACTTCGAGATCCTGTCCAATGGCGTCGCCGTTGACGCCGCGGGTGGGGTGTATGTGGGAGGAAGAAATCGGCCGGGCTCCGAGCTCGACAATCCCTTCCTCTACAAATTCGATGGCGCGAGCGGCGCGCTCCAATGGACGAGGGACTGGCACGAGTTCGGCTATTCGAGTGCCATCATCTGGGCCGTCGCGACGTCACCGGATGGGCATGTCTACGCCTCGGGCAACGCGTCCCACCACATGGCGCTGTGGAAGTTCACGCCCGAGGGGATACGGGTGTGGCAATCGGACGTGGGTGTGCGCGCCGGAACGTATACCTACGCGTTCGGTCTGGCGGTGGACCCGTATGGGGACGTCGTCTCCGGCGGCTCGACCTTCTCGGACATCTTCGCCCCCAGCCAGGGCGGTCCTGACGATGCGTGGCTCGTGAAGTACCCCGGGAACTAGCCCCCTCACTTCACGGAGTCCCACAGCCGTTCTTCTCAGCTTCCGAGCAGAACGGCCGTGCCATTTCTCCGGACTCAAAACAAAGACGCCGTCACGGGAATGACGCGCCGTGCCCGGCTGTCCACCAGCCGGGCACGGGCATGCCGACAGACAGCCCGCGCGGGCCAGAAGCCGTCTAGAATCCCGCCCGCTCATGCCTTCCGTTCCCCCGGCCCCCATCCCCACGCACACCGTCGTCGCCGCGCGGGCGCAGGGCGAGCGGCTGTCCGCGCAGCGCTTCCACCTGGTGCTGCTGGACACCGAACGCGCGGGCACCGTGTACCCGCTGGCCACCGAGGACCTTCGCGTCGGCAAGTCCACCGACAACGACGTCGTCATCGACCACCCCACGGTCAGCCGCAACCACCTCGTGGTCCGCCGCCAGGGCGACCGCTTCCTCGTGCAGGACCTGGGCTCCACCAACGGCACCTTCCTGGACGGCGCGCAGGTGCGCGAGGCCTACCTGCGCCCCGGCGCCCTGCTGGAGGTGGGCGACGTGCGCCTGCGCTTCAGCCCGCAGATGGCGCCCGTGCAGGTGGAGCCCACCGTCGAGGACCGGCTGGGCGACCTGGTGGGCCGCAGCGTGCCCATGCGCCAGATCTTCGCGCTGCTCCAGCGCATCGCCCCCACGGACTCCACCGTGCTGCTGGTGGGGGAGACGGGCTCCGGCAAGGGCGCGGGCGCCAAGGCCATCCACAAGTTGAGCCCTCGCGCGGCCGGGCCGCTCGTCGTCTTCGACTGCGCCAGCGTGTCCGACTCGCTCATCGAGTCCGAGCTGTTCGGCCATGAGAAGGGCGCATTCACCGGCGCGGTGGGCCAGCGCATCGGCTGCCTGGAGCGCGCCCACGGCGGCACCCTCTTCCTGGACGAAATCGACGACCTCGCCCTGGACCTGCAGCCCAAGCTGCTGCGCGCCATCGAGGACCGCGAGTTCCGCCGCCTGGGCTCCTCCACGCCCATCTCCTTCGACGCGCGCATCGTCGTGGCCAGCAAGAAGGACCTGTGGGCGGAGACGCAGGCGGGCCGCTTCCGCGAGGACCTCTACTTCCGCCTGTCTGTCTTCACCTTCAGCCTGCCCCCGCTGCGCGACCGCAAGGAGGACATCCCGCTGCTGGTGGAGGCCTTCGCGGGCGAGGGGCTCTGGCCCCGGCTGCCGGAGAAGATCCAAGAGCAGTTCCTGGGGCACACCTGGCCGGGCAACGTGCGCGAGCTGCGCAATGCCCTGGAGCGCGCCCGGCACATGGTGGACATCCCCGGCCTCACCGGGGACAACCTCCTGCGCGAGTTCACCCGCGACGTGCCCACGCCCGCCGGGGACTTCCTGCCGGTGGAGTTCACCGGGCCGTTCAAGGTGTGCAAGGACGAGCTCGTGCGTGCCTTCGAGCGCGAGTACCTCACGCGCCTGCTGGGCCGCGCCCGGGGCAACATCGCCCGCGCTGCCCGCGAGGCGGAGCTGGACCGCAAGCACCTCTATTCGCTCCTGCACAAATACGGGCTCGTTCAGAGCGAGCCGGACTGAACCCTTCGTGGCATGGTGGTGGCCGCTTTCACGCGGTCCCCCATCCCCCAGGAGGGCTTCATGAAGTTGCGTCCGTCCCGCTGGCTCGGTGTGCTGTGCGCGGGTGTCTTGATGATGAACGCGACGGGCTGCTTCGGCTCGTTCAAGCTCACGCAGAAAATCTGGCAGTTCAACAAGGGCATCTCCGGCAACAAGTTCGTCCAGTGGCTGGTGTTCCTCGTGTTCGTCGTGGTGCCCGTCTATGAGATTGGCACGCTGGTGGACGCCATCGTCGTCAACAGCATCGAGTTCTGGACCGGCAGCAACCCGGTGAGCAGCGTGGCGGGCGAGGACGACAACACGCGCCTCGTGAAGCTCAGCCCCACCAACACGCTGAAGATGTCCCGCGACGTGGAGTCCGGCGTCATGCGCCTGGAGTTGCAGCGCGAGGGCCAGGAGCCGCTGGTGCGCTACTTCGAGCCGCTGGAGGACGGCATGGTCGCGCGCGACGAGGCGGGCGCCCTGCTCATCCGCGCCCAGGGCCAGCAGGACGGCGCGGTGAAGGTGACGGACGCCCGCGGCGCCACCGTGACGGTGCACGCGCGGGACGCGGTGGACGCCGCGCGCCAGCTCTTCCTGGACGGCGGCGCGCCGGCGCTCGCGCAGTTCGCCACGCACCAGGGACAGCTCTCCCAGGGCATGGCCGCGCTCGACACCTGCACGCCGTGAGACAGGACGTCAGGGCTTCCGGCGGACTCCACCGGAAGCCCTGAGGTGAATCAGGGCGAGGGCTCGTCCACCACCACGTCGCCCAGGTCCGGACCGAAGCCCGCGTCGAGCGCCAGGGAGTTGAACGTCCCCTCCATGCTGCGCCCCGCGCCGTAGCCGTCGCCCTTCTTGAACGACAGGGAGAAGTCCCCGCGCGTGGCCTCGCCCGCGTTGCCGCCTTCGTCCAGCACCAGGTCGCCCCGCTCCACCTGGGTGAAGGCGCGCGCGGGTTCGCCCGCGGCCACGTGCACCACCGACGCGCGGTCGCGGCCGGACGGCGTGGTGCCACCCAGCTGCACCTTCGTGCCGGGCTTCAGGTCCACGCCCTCGGTGTCCACGGTGAGCCGCGCGACCAGGTCCACGTCCAGGCCGTTGTTGCGGAAGTAGCTCACCTGGAGCGCCTCCGGGTTGCGGCGGATCTCCACCCTCGACACGTCGGTGACGGGGAACAGCTCCGACACGCTGCCGGACAGCTCGTTGTCTCCCCGGCACGCGACGGCGCCCGCGCCGCTCAGCACGGCCGCGAGCCCCAGCGCCGCCACGGCGCGTCCCGCGAGGCTCACCGCTCCACCGCCAGCGTCAGGGCCTGCGTGCCGCCCGCGCGGTAGAGCACCACGCGCTGGCCCGTGGACAGGAACGCCAGCTTCGGCGACCAGCCGCCCGCCGTGTCCACCGTCACCTCGCGCCACTGGTCCTCCACGCGCGTGGCGATGATGAGCGCGTCGTCCGACGGCGAGCAGTTGCCCTCGTTGCGCCCGGACTCCAGCGAGCAGACGTGGAACGCGATGGACGGGTCGTGCGTCTTCGGGTCGAACGCCAGCGACGGGTACCAGCCGCCGGAGCCCGTCTGGTACACGGGGTCCGGCGTCGTCCAGTCCTGCGCCGCCGAGCACTTCGTCCCCGTCGTGCCGGTGCAGCTGATGAGCGTGAGCCGGTTGGTGAAGCGGTCCACCGCCGCGATGCCGAAGCCCACCACGGGGTCATACGCCAGGGAGGCGCCCAGCATCGTGCCGCCCACCGACTGGACCTTCACCGGCGGCGTCCACGTGGTGCCGTCCGTGTTGCGGCGCTGGAAGAACACGTTCTGCCCGGACGCGTCCGCGGCCCCGAACGCCTGGTCGAACACCAGGGCCGGCTGGTCGCCCGCCATCAACATCTGGAGGCGCCCGCCATAGGCCGGCTTCTCATCCGTGCCATTGCCTCCCGCCGCCACCACCCGGTGCTGCCAGGTCGTGGGCCCGCCGCTGGCAAGCTCCACGTCGCTGCCCGCCCAGTCCTGCTGCGGGGACTGCCCGTTGTGCACGTCGCGGTAGACGACCAGCGCCTGACTGCCACTGAAGACGATGGAGGGATTGATGCCCACGAGATAGCCCGTGTCGCTCACCGGGTTGCCCGCGATGGCCTCGTCGCCCCGCTTCACCGCGATGCTCTCCGTCCAGGTGCCGTTCGCGTTGCGGAAGGACACCGCCAGGTCGCTCTGGAGCCAGAAGACGGACTGATCACTCTGGCCGCCCAGGTAGCTCACCGCGGGCTGGCCCGTGGGGCCGAACGCCAGCGACACGCCGTACATGCGCTGCACGGTGGCGATCTTCTCCGCCGTCGGCTGCACCTGGCCGTCCCGCACCTCGCGGTAGCGCAGCTCGAAGTCCTTGTCGCTCACCTTCGCGTAGTAGGCGATGCCGATGCGGTCGTCCGGGGCCACCGCCATCGCGATGTTGGAGAGGGCGGTCTGCTCGCTCGGCTCCGTGTCCACCGTCAGCCGCGCGAAGGGCGTGTCCGTCGTTCCGCCATCGTTCTGCGGATTCGTGCCCGCGTCCGGGTTGGCCGGCTTGCCGCCGCCACATCCCAGCGCGAGCGCCGCTCCCAGTAGCCACGCGTGCCGTTTCATGCGGTTCTTCTCCTTGGTTCAGTCGGCCCAGTTGAGCGCGCCATCCTACGCCAGCCGCGCGCGTTGTCCGTCACGCCTTGGGGTATGGCCGCGCATCACGCACGCGGTGGGCGGCCAACCGACCCCGGCCCCTTCTCGGGTGCCATGAAGCACGCGCACCTGGGTTAGGCTGCCACGCCATGGCTCGCGCGCGTTCGCTCCCCCCGAAGCTGTCCCGGCGCACCTTCATCCAGCGGCTCACCTTCTTCGGCGGTGGCGTCGTGCTGCTGGGCGCCGCCGCGTGTAAACGTTCGAAGGAAGCGGAAGCGCCCAAGCCCGCGGCGCCCACCGGCACCACCACCGCCGGGCAGGCCCTGCGCACCTTCTCCGCCTTCGAGTACGCCGTCGTCGCCGCGGCCACGGAGCGGCTCCTGCCCCGCGACGAGGACCCGGGCGCCCAGGACGCGGACGTGGCGCTCTACATCGACCGCATCCTGGAGACGCAGGGGCTTCAGGCCATGCACCGCGACTTCCTCCAGGGCCTGGCCGCGCTGGAGCGCCGCGCGCAGCGCATGTTCCAGAAGGGCTTCGCCCAGGCCACGCCCGCCCAGCAGGACGAACTGCTCGCCATCTTCAAGGACAGCCCGGCCGGCAGCGGCGAGGCCCACTTCTTCGAGCTGTTGATGACGCTCAGCCTGGAGGGCTTCCTGGGCGACCCGTCCTACGGCGGCAACAAGGGGCGCGTGGGCTGGCGGCTGATGGGCTTCGACACCGTGGGCACCCTCGCCATGGCGCCCCCCGAGGGCTACGACGGGCCCAAATGCCTGCGCGAGTGCGGGGGTCACCACCCGTGAGCCTCCCTTCCGTGGACGTGTGCATCGTGGGCAGCGGCGCGGGCGGCGCGCCGCTCGCGCTGGAGCTGGGGCGCGCGGGCTTCAAGGTCGTGGTGCTGGAGAAGGGGCGCCACTACCAGCCCAAGGACTTCGTCCACGACGAGATCCTCAACAGCCGCCGCAACTTCTTCATGCCGCTGCCGTGGGAGGAGCCGCACCTGGTGCGCCAGGGGCCCAAGGCCCGCTACGAGCGCAGCAACGCCGCGTGGACCGCCAACTGCGTGGGCGGCGGCACCGTGCACATGAGCGGCTTCTTCTACCGCCTCAAGCCGGTGGACTTCCGCCTGCGCTCCACGCTGGGCGCCGTGCCCGGCACCACCGTGGCGGACTGGCCCATCTCCTACGAGGAGCTGGCGCCCTTCTACGACAAGGCGGAGGCCGAGCTGGGCGTCTCCGGCCAGGCCATCCCCCACCCCTTCGCGGAGCCCCGCAGC
>NZ_RAVW01000358.1 GCF_003611585.1 Corallococcus exercitus
ACAGCCCCGCAGGACACGCAGGCCCCCACCGCGCCCGGCTCGCTGCGCTCCACCGGCGTGACGGCCTCCAGCGTGTCCCTGGCGTTCAACGCGTCCAGCGACAACGTGGGCGTCACCGGCTACGAAATCTTCGTCAACGGCGGGACCAGCGCGGCGGCCACCAGCACCACGACCAGCGCCACCGTGACGGGGCTCGCCGCCAACACCTCCTATACGTTCACCGCGAAGGCACGCGACGCGGCCGGCAACCGCTCCTCCGCGAGCAACAGCGTCGCCGTGACGACGGGCAATCCGGCGCCCGCGGGCAGCAAGGTGCTGGTCGGCTACTGGCACAACTTCGACAACGGCTCCACTCACATCCGGCTGCGCGACGTGTCCTCGAAGTTCAACGTCATCCAGGTCGCCTTCGCGGAGCCGGTGGCGGGCGCGCCGTCGGGCACCATGGGCTTCACGCCGTACAACGCCACCGTCGCGGAGTTCAAGGCGGACATCGCCACGCTCAAGGCGCAGGGCCGCAAGGTGCTCATCTCCCTGGGCGGCGCCAACGGCACCATCCACCTGGACGACGCGGCGGCGAAGCAGGCCTTCGTCACCAGCATGCAGGGGCTCATCAACACGTATGGCTTTGACGGGCTGGACCTGGACCTGGAGGGCGCGTCGCTGGCGCTCAACGGCGGCGACACCGACTTCCGCAACCCCACCACGCCGCGCATCCAGAACCTCATCGCCGGCACCCGGCAGCTGCTCAACGACAACCCAGGCCTCCTGCTCACCATGGCGCCGGAGACGGCCTACGTGCAGGGCGGCTACGCGGCCTACGGAGGCCCGTGGGGCGCCTACCTCCCCGTCATCCACGCGCTGCGCGACCGGCTGACGTACCTGCACGTGCAGCACTACAACACCGGCACCGTGATGGCGCTGGACGGCCGCGCCTACGCGCAGGGCACGCCGGACTTCCACGTGGCCATGGCGGAGATGCTGCTCCAGGGCTTCCCGGTGGGCGGCAACGCGAGCGCCGTCTTCCCCGCGCTCCGGCCGGAGCAGGTCGTCATCGGCCTTCCGTCCTCGCCGCAGGCCGCGGGCGGTGGCTACACGACGACGGCCAACGTGCAGAAGGCGCTGGACTACCTGATGAAGGGCCAGTCCTTCGGCGGCACCTACGTGCTGCGCCAGGCCGGCGGCTACCCCGGCTTCAAGGGGCTGATGACCTGGTCCATCAACTGGGACGCGTTCACCAACTTCGAGTTCTCCAACAGCCACCGCGCCTACCTGGACACCTACCGGTAGGCCCGTGAGGCCCCGCGTCCACCGGCGGCGTGCCGGTGGACGCGGAAGGGGACGGCTAGAAGCAGAAGTTCAGGAACACGCCGACGCTCTTGTGTGCTCCCTGGGACATGATGAGGTCCGGCCGTCCGTCCGCATCGATGTCCGCGCTCGTCACCGCCGCGACGCTGCCTCGGGTGGTGTAGCGCACGGGCGTCCCGAAGGTATTCGTCCCCGTCCCTGGAAAGACGCTGAAGAAGTAGTCCGAGCCCAGGTTGGCGGGGTTGTGGACGACGACGAGGTCCGTCTTCCCGTCCCTGTCGAAGTCCGCGGCCACGACCCCCTGCGGGGTGATTCCCGTGGGGAGCGTGGTCAGGGTGGACAGCCCCCACGTCGGTTGGATGGACAGCACCGTGACGAAGTTGCCCGTGCTGCTGGCGACCGCGGCGTCCATCCACCCGTCGCCGTTGAAGTCCGCGAGCGCGATGGCCCGGGGGCGGCTTCCGACAGAGACAGACCGCTGCCGGGTGAAGAACCCGTTTCCGGTGTTCCGGACGGTCGTGACGTCTCCGCTGTAGCCCACCACCACCAGGTCCCGCCTTCCATCGCCATCCACGTCCGTGCTGGCGAGCGCGATGGGAGCATCGGTGACGTACGAGTCCCGGCGGGCGGCGAAGCGCCCGGTGCCATCCCCCTCCAGCAGGCTCACCGTGTCGTCCAGGCCGTTCGCGACCAGCAGATCCACCCTGCCATCCCCGGTGAAGTCCTCCGCGAGGAGCGCGTTGGGCCCCAGGCCCGTCGCGACTTCCTTCCTCGGGCCGAAGCCTCCCGCGCCATCCCCCATCCACACGCTGACGTTGCCATTCAAGGTGGGGCCGGGCGTGCCGCCGGAGTTCGCCGTGACGAGGTCCTGCGTGCCGTCCCCGTTCAGGTCCACGATGACGACCGCGCTCGCGCTCGAAGGCGTCACGAGGGTGCGCGAGGCACCGAACCGTCCATGGCCATCCCCCAGGGTCACGTTGACAAACTGCTCGGGGGAGACGGCCGCGAGGTCCAGCCTGCCGTCGCCATTGACGTCTCCGGTGGCCGCCCAGGTGGGAATGCCCGTGGTGGCCACCTCCAGCCTCGTCCGGACTCCACCCTGGCCGTCACCCTTCAAGAAGTGGATGGGGTTGCCCGCCAGCAGCAGGTCCCGCCTGCCATCACCGTCCAGCTCTCCCTCCACCACGCGCCCGGAGTTCGACACGGCGAACTCCTGCCGCTTGTCGAAGCCTCCCGCGCCATCCCCCTGAAGCAGTGCGAGGTTCAAGCTGTCCTGGCTCACCACTGCGTCCAGGTGGCCGTCCGCGTCCATGTCCACGAAGCTCAGGGCCGTGGGCGCGCTGGCCAACGAGATGTTCGCGAAGGGCCCGAACCGCCCGGTGCCGTCGCCCAGGGCCACGGCGAAAGAGGACGCTCCGTTGTTCGCGTACGCGAGGTCGAGCTTGCCGTCACCGTTGAAATCCGCGCTCGTCGCGGCAGTGGGGTACAGCCCCGTGAGGAAGGTCTGGCCGGTCTGGAAGCCGCCGGTCGCATCCGCGAGCAACACCGTGGCGCTGAAGTTGTTGTGCGTGACGAAGAGGTCCACCCGGCCGTCCCCGTTGAAGTCCCCCGCCGCGACCGAGCGGAGGTCGTCTGGGAAGGGGACGTCCTGCCGGGGCGCGAAGTCCCCCTTCCCGTCGCCGTGGAACAGGCGGAGCATCCTGCTGCTCCGGTCGGCCATGACGAGGTCCTTCTTCCCGTCCCCCTCCAGGTCCGTCACGACCAGGGACGCCGCCGAGGTGCCGCTGTCGAGCTCGCGCCTCGACGTGAAGCGGCCGGTTCCATCCCCGAGCACGACGAGGGTCTGGGCGTTGCCGGAAGCGGAGGACAGGAACACGAGGTCGGCGTGCCCGTCCTGGTTGAAGTCCGCCACCTGGGTCTCCCTGCCGAAGGGGAGCGTGGGGAAGGTGGGCTGGGCGGCAAGCCCACCGGCGCCATCACCCAACAGCACGCCGACGCCAGGGGAGCCCGTGTACCCCACGTCGGGAAGGCCATCCTCGTTGAAGTCCGCGATGACCACCGACGACGCCTGGTCTGTCAGCCTGGGCCCGCTCCCCAGCCCCAGGCCGCAGGGCGTGTTCGTGTCACAGGCCTCTGACGGCGGACCATCTCCCAGCGCGTTGGAGGCTTGCACGGTGAAGACATGGTGCGTCCCGCTCGCCAGACCGGAGATGGTGGCGGAGGTGGCGCTGGCCGTCACGGTCGCGGTGCGTCCGCTGGGGCTCGCGCGCACGACATAGCGGGTGAGGGGGCTGCCACCGTTGAAGGCGGGAGGCGTCCAGTCGACGCGGACGCGGCCGTTGCCCAGCGCCGTGGCGAGCGGCGTCCGGGGGGCGCCGGGCACGTCGTGCGTCGTCACCGCGGCGGAAGGCGCGGAGTCCGCGCTCGTGCCCACGGCGTTCACCGCGGCGACCGTCACCGTGTACGTCGTCCCCCGGGACAGGCCCATCAGGACCGTCTGGGTTTGCGGCCCCACGGTGACGGCCGTGCCCGCGACGCCCGCCGCGGAGGGCGTCACCCGGTAGGCCGTCACCGGCGAGCCTCCGTCGGAGGTGGGCGCGGTCCACGTGAGCGTGAGCTGGCCCACGCCCGCGACGGCCACGACGTCCGTCGGCGCGGCCGGAGGACCGGCCGGCGTCACCGTCCCCGTCGCCTCGGGGCCGGTGCCCACCGCGTTGAGCGCGACGACGTGCAGCGTGTACGCCGCGCCGTTGGTCAGGTCCGTGAAGCGCGTCTGGGTTTGGGAGGCGGGCAGCGTTTGCGTCACGTCGCCCGGCTGGAGCGTCACGGTGTAGCCGGTGAGGGCGTGGCCTCCGTCGGACGTCGGGGCGCTCCAGGACACGGTGGCGGCGCCGTCCTCCGCTTGCGCGGACAGGTCCAGCGGGGCTCCGGGCACGTCTGGCGTGGTGATGGCCGAGGACGCAACGGAGGCGGGCCCTTCGCCCACGGCGTTCCAGGCGCGCACGGTGAAGGTGTAGGGCGTGCCGTTGGCCAGCCCGGTGACGTGGGCCCGCACCCCCGTGATGTCGACGGTCGCGCCCTCCACCGCGGGCTGGAGGTCCACGGCGTAGCGGGTGATGGGGCTGCCGTTCGTTTCAGGGGCGGTCCAGGACACCGTCGCACCGCGCACCTCCGCGGTGGCGACCACGCCCGAGGGCGCTCCCGGCCTGCCCGCGGGCGTCACCGGCTCGGAGGGCTGGGACGGCATGGAGGGGCCCACGGCGTTCACGGCCACCACGTTGAACGTGTACGCGGTTCCGTTGGTGAGGCCCGTGACCTGCGCTTCGAGCACGTCCGGCGCGACCGTCTCCGAGGCTCCGCCCGGCGAGGCCGTGACGGTGTAGCCCGTGAGCGGACTGCCGTGGTCCTGGGCCGCTGTCCAGAACACCCGGGCGGCGCCGTCCCCGCTCACCGCGACCACCGCCTCCGGCGGCGAAGGGACCTCCGCGATCATTCCCCCGTCCACGACGCCGGCATCATCGTCGGCGCCTGCGTCCAGGACGCCCGCATCTTCGGCAGTGCCTGCATCCTCGAAGGTGCCTGCATCCAGGACGCCCGCATCGTCGGAGGTGCCCGCATCGTCGGAAGTGCCAGCATCGAAGACGCCCGCATCGTCGGCCGAGCCCGCGTCCAGGACGCCTGCATCCTCGGCCGTGCCCGCATCATCGGAGGTGCCCGCATCGTCGGAGGTGCCCGCATCGTCGGAAGCGCCAGCATCCAGGACGCCGGCATCGTCGGAGGTGCCCGCGTCCGTCACGCCCGCGTCGCGGACTGGCGGCTCGGGCGGCAGCGGCGAGACGCCTGGGTCGCCACACCCCACGGCGGCCGCAAGCATGACGAGGATGAACCAGACGGATCCACGGACCGGCATTTCCACTCCCCCTTCGGAACGGGGGAGCGTTCTACCAGTCCGTGCTCCGCCTCCTCAATGCGGCCAGGGGATGCGGAGGGACTGCGCGTGTCTGTCTTTGTCACCGCAGGTCGTCGAAACCTCCAGGCAGGAACGGGGCGCGGGGCCGCCAAGACGCCCCGCGCGCCCGAGGGACCGGGAGGGTCTGGGATTGCTACATCGCCGTGACCGGCCCGGGTGGGCAGGTGAAGGACGCGGGCACGGACCAGAGCTGGGGCCGCAGCGTGTCGTCCACGGCGCTGAAATAGACGCGGCTGCCCGAGCGGGTGAACCCATCCGGCGACGAGCCTCCGGGCCCCGGCTGCACGTCCGCCAGCTGCCCTGTCGTCGCCACCGTGCCCCGGGTGAACCAGGGCTCGGTGGTGCCGCCTTCGGGTGAACCGGCGAAGAGGACCTGGCCCGTGCCGGTGGCGAAGATGGGGGAGGCGTACTCGTCGCTGCGGCTGAGCTGGCGGAAGAGGTCGCGGGTCCCCGCCGCCGTGCCGTTCGTCACCCACAGCGACACGTCCAGCGGGGAGGGGCCCGGGCTGCTGATGGCCATGGAGAAGTAGAGCGCGTTCCCCGACACGGCCGACGTCTGCACGTAGGGCGTCGCGAACTCCTGATCCGCGTACGGATTGGGCAGGGTGGTGACGAGCGCCTTGCCCCCGCCCGCCAGCGAGAGCCGGTCGATTCTCAGCCGCCGCGTGGCCGCCTGCTCGGACCACACGTAGACGTTGTTGCCCAGCGCCCCGAGCAGCCGGGTGTAGTGGCCGAACGCATCCAGCCGCGCGGTGCCCGCCTCGGTGCCGTTCGTCCTCCACACCTCGTAGTTCGGGCCATCCAGCAGCAGGAACAGCCCCTGGCTCCCCGCGTAGCCCACGTCGAGGATGAAGGTGAGGCCCGCGTCCAGCCGCTTGACGGCGGTGGTGCCCGCCAGCATGCCGTCGGTGCGCCACAGCGTGGTGCCCGTGTCCTGCGCCAGGAAGAAGAGCAGTGCGCCACCGACCTTCAACGTGTTGAAGGCCAGCCCCGCGTCCGCGCCGAAGTTGCGCACCCGCAGCGTCCCCCCGGCCGTCCCGTCCGAGCGCCACAGCTCCGTGCGCGAGGGCTCCGTCGGCGTCGGCGCCGTCTGCCGGAAGAACACGAGCCGGCCGTTGACCTCCGTGAGGTCGAACAGCGCGGAGCCGGCCGCCCCCGGGGTGATGTCCTCGACGAGCCGCGTCCCGGCGGATGTCCCGTCACTGACCCAGAGCTCCGTGCCGGTGGCCACGGTGTTGATCAGGAAGAAGACCCGGTTGCCCACCGCGACCATGTCCGACAGCCGGGGGTAGACCAGCGGCTCCGCCGCGAACGCCCTCACCTGGACGGTGCCCGCCTCCGTGCCGTTGCTGCGCCAGAGCACCGCGCTGCCGTCGCGCAGCTGGGTGGCGAAGAAGAGCGTGCCCTGCACGTCCGTGAGGTTCGTCACCTCGCTGCCCAGGGGGGCGCTGGGAGGAATCACGACGCGCACCCGCGACGCCACCCCGGGAGGACATGCCTGGGCCTCCACCCGGCGTGAGTCCTCCTGCTCCGGGACACCCCCGCAGCCCGCCAGCGTCAGTCCCAGCCCTACCAGGGCACCCCAATTCCTGACACGCATGCACAGCTCCTTCCGGTCCGAAGCGGCCGCAAGGGTGGGGTGCAAGGCATTGCCTTCCAACGGGCACCGCGAGGAGGTGGGAGTGTTCCCGGAGCCTCCCGGGCTTCCTCCTGCGTGCTACCGTCGCCACCGTGTCGACACGGGATGACAGGCCGGCGGGGCGCGAGGAACCGCCTTCCGACAGGACCCGGACCCTTCCCGCGAAGCCCGGGGGGAAGGTCCGGCTGAAGCTGTGGGTGTTGTCGGGGCCCGCGGCCGGCCGGAGCCACCCGCTGCCGGTGGGCGCATACCGGCTGGGCAAGAGCGCGGACTGCGACATCGTGCTCGAGGACGGCACCGTGTCGCGCCACCACCTGCGGCTGGACGTGCAGGAGGACCGCGTCGTCGCCACGGACCTGGGCTCGTACAACGGGTCGTTCTGCGAAGGCCTGCGCTTCTCCGAGCTGGAGGTGCGGCCCGGCGCCGTGCTCACCCTGGGGGAGACCCGGCTCAAGGTGATGCCCGAGGACACCCGCGAGCGCTCGTTGCTGCTGTCGTCGCGCGACCGCTTCGGGGCCCTGGTGGGGACCAGCCGCCGGATGCGGGAGGTCTTCACGTTCCTGGAGCGCATGGCGCCCGGTGACTCGGACGTGCTCATCCAGGGCGAGACGGGCACCGGCAAGGAGCTGTGCGCCGAAGGGCTGCACCAGGAGAGCCCGCGCGCGAAGAAGCCGTTCGTGGTGGTGGACCTGGCGGGCATCGCGCCGTCGCTCATCGAGTCCGAGCTGTTCGGCCACGTGAAGGGGGCCTTCACCGGCGCGCAGGCGGACCGCGCCGGCGCCTTCGAGCGGGCGCAAGGGGGCACCGTCTTCCTGGACGAGGTGGGCGAGCTGCCCCTGGAGCTGCAGCCGCGCCTCCTGCGCGTGCTGGAGCGCCGCCAGGTGAAGCGGGTGGGCGGCAACGACTACCGGGAGCTGGACGTGCGCGTGGTGGCCGCCACCCACGTGGACCTGGAGGCCGCGGTGAAGGCGGAGAAGTTCCGCCGGGACCTCTTCCACCGGCTGGCCGTGCTGCGCGTCGCGCTGCCGCCCCTGCGCGAGCGTCCGGAGGACATCCCGATGCTCATCGACACCGTGCTGGAGCGCCTGGGAAAGCCGCCCAGCACCCTGTCGGACCAGACGCGCGCCCTGCTCGTCCAGTACCCCTGGCCGGGCAACGTGCGCGAGCTGCGCAACGTGGTGGACCGCGTGGTGAACCTGGGCGAGGAGTCACTGCCCGACATCGACCCGGGCGTCCCCGGCCGTGCCGCCATGCGCGCGGGTGAGCTGGACCTGGCCCGGCCCTTCAAGGAAGCGAAGGAGCAGCTCGTCCAGGGCTTCGAGCGCGACTACCTCAAGAGCCTCCTCAAGCGCTGCGAGGGCCGCTTCAACCGCGCCGCCCGGGAGGCCGGCATCGACCGGGTGTACCTGCGCAAGCTGATGCGCAAGCACGGCCTGGAGCTCAGCGACGGCAAGCCCGGGGCGGACGAAGACGACGCCGGGTGACTCCCGTCACCTGGTGGGACCGCCACCGGGTGACTCGAGTCACCCACCGGCGAGCCCCGCCGGGTGGCGGCTCCCTCGGGAGGCCCGGCGCGACCGGGCACGCGGGGCGCTGGCACCGCTCCTGCTTAGGGAACGCGTACCGGCCATTCACGGCCCCCACGACCCCGAGCACGCCATGATCTCCTCCGTTTCTTCCCGTTCCAACCCGTCCTCGTTTCTCGCCTCCCTGCTGAAGTCGTCCGCGCGTCCGCAGCCGGCGCAGCAAGCCCAGACGCAGCCCTCCCAGGACACGTCCGCGGCGGCCCTGCGCAACAAGCTGTTCTACGCGGACAGCTTCGAGTCCTCGCCGTCCGCGCGGACGCAATCGCAGTCGCTGTCCGCCACGCCGACGACCCGCCCCGCGGGCGCGGGCTCCGACCCGCTCGGCGCGGACGCGCTCGTGAAGGCCAGCTCGCATGACGCGTCCAGGGACTACCCGGCGCTCTCGTACGCGGATGACAAGCAGTACAACGGGCAGCCGCTGGGCTTCTGGAAGAAGAACGTCTGGGATTCGGCCATCAAGTCGGGCGCCGCCCCAGAGGAGGCCGCGCTGCTCGTCGCGCAGGTGATGCAGGAGGGCGGCACGGACTTCAACAAGAGCGGCGCCGCGACGAACTACGGCCCCTTCAACCTGAACAAGGACCTGCTGGAGACCTACGGCAAGCACCTGCCGGACGACCTCCAGAAGCTCAACGGCAGCAGCCCGGAGGCCATCGACCTCAACGTGAGCAATGCGCTGGATGCGATGCGCGCGGTGGGGGCCAACAACTACCTGCACCACGTGCGCGGCGGCCGCACCAACTTCGAGCACCCCGAGCAGCGCATCAGCAACAACCCGAACGTGAAGGGCGACGACGCGTTCGCCTTCGAGCGCAGCCTGACGAACAACGCACGCCTCTTCCTGGAGGCCGCCCAGGCCAACCCGTCCGCGCTGACCGACAACCAGCGCTTCGCCTCCGACATCCCGAACATCTGAAGCAGCGGGCGGGCGTGAAGGGCCGGGCCCCGCGTGCGATGCACGCGGGGCCTTTTCACGTGCTCACATCCCGGGGACTACGAACCGGACTCGCGCGAGCCGAAGGAGTTGTTCTTCGAGCCGATGCCGGAGGAGTCCCCCAGCGTGGCGGAGTGATTCGCGTTCGCGGCGGCGAGCGCGCCCGCGTCACCGCCCTGGGGATTGACGATGAGCATCCCGCCGCCCTGGAACGAATCCCAGCCGGAGTTCATCGCCTGGGTGAGGTGCTGGAGGTCCACGCCGTACTTGGACCCGCTGGCCGGATCATGGATTTGATACTGGCCCTGCGCGTCCTTGCCGTCGATCTCCACCCAGTGCGCGCTGCCGGCCGGCGTGTTGCCGGAGGCGCCGGGCTGGATGAGGTTGGAGTCCACCAGGGCCACGGCCTTCTTGCCCGTTTCGAGCGCGGCGTTGAGCGCGTCGCGGTCGAAGTTGGCGGCACCGCGCGTCACCTCGAAGCCCTGGCCCGCGAGCATCTGGCCCATCTGGTCCGGCGTCGTGCCCTTGCTGTCGGAGTAGCGGGACTCCAGCGACTGGACGAGCTGGGCGTCCGTCTGCCCCTGGCCGCCACCGTTGGCGCGCACCAGCATCGCGGCCGCCGTCGCGCCGCAGTTGGTGGCGTCCGTCTGCCGGAGGACCGGCGTCTCCTGGAGCCAGCCCTTCGCGCCCGGGGACTTCGCGTCCGTCAGCGAGGGCACCTGCTCCATCTGGGACAGCTCCAGGGGACGCGCGCCCAGGGGCTGTCCGGCCCCCGCGGCCTGGGCGGCCCACTGCCCCGCGACCTCAGGCGACTCCTCGAAGCGGTCCTCCTGGAACCCGGTGACCTGCTCCGTCTCCTGGACCGGCTCGGGGGTGAGGTGGCCCTGCACCGGAG
>NZ_RAVW01000359.1 GCF_003611585.1 Corallococcus exercitus
TCATGACCGAGGTGGACGCCTACCTCGACGCTCGGAACGCGCAGAGAACCGCCAGCCCCTTGCTGCGCGCCGCCTCTGCTCGACGCGCAGCTTGAGACCGTTCGAGAATTACGATCGGTCGTTTAGGCCGTTGGAGACGCGGGCCTATGGAGTGGCTGGCTGGCTGACGCGGTAGAGAGGCGCAGCATGTCCCTTCAAGCGCCAGCCTCGCAATGCTTCACACCCCTTCAGACAGACCTGCCAGGCCCATGTCCACTCCCCGCCCCTTCGCCACCGGTGTCCTGCTGTTGACCGCGCTCCTGTTCCCCGACTGGAGCGCGGAGGCCCGCACCGCCATCGTTAAGGCAGGGGAGGGGTGGAAGCTGGAGGTGGACGGCCAGCCCTACGTGGCGAAGGGCGTGACGTTCAGTGGCACGGGCGGGCCCGCGAACTTCGACAGGGATTGCGAACAGCTGCGCGCCCTGGGCGTCAACACGTTGCGCACCTGGGGCACCGGAGAGGAGACTCGCGCCCTGCTCGATGCCGCGCACAAGCATGGCCTGCGCGTGCTGGTGGGGCTGTGGCTGCGGCCGGGCCGCGCGGGCATGGAGAACGACGACGCGTTTGATTACGTGCGCGACGTGAAGGGCCGTGAGGCGCAGCTCCAGGCCACGCTCGCGCAGGTGCGCCGCTTCAAGGACCACCCTGCGGTGCTCGCGTGGGGACTGGGCAACGAGGTCATTCTCAATTCACCGGATGAGCCGGCGAAGGTCGCCTACGCGCGCTTCCTGGAGAAGGTCGTCCGCGCGGTGAAGAAGGCGGACCCTGGGCACCCCGTGCTGTCCGTGGATGCGTGGACGCTGGGCGTGCCGCTCTGGGAGAAGTACGTCCCGTCGCTGGACGCGTATGGCTTGAACGTCTACGGCCGGGGCATCCACGCGCTGGCGGACGCGGTGAAGCAGGCCAGCGGGCGCAAGCCGTGGTTCATCACCGAGTTCGGCGCCCAGGGCGAATGGGAGGCCCCCAAGGACTCGCACGGTCTGCCCGCGGAGCCGGGGGATGGGGAGAAGTACGCCGTCATCGTGGACGGCTGGCGCAACGCCCTGGCGCCGCACGTCCAGGCGGGCCGGTGCCTGGGATTGTTTGTCTTCAACTACAGCGCGGCGCTGGACCACACAGGCCTGTGGCTGGGAATGCTGTCCGGCACCTCCACCCGGCCGGCGTGGCACGCGGTGCGGGAGGCGTACACGGGCATGAAGCCGGACCCCGCGCTGCCGGTGCCGGTGCGCCTGGAAGTGCGAGGCGTGGAGAAGGAAGGCACGGCCACCTGGGCGAACGTGGTCTTCGACGTCACCTCCGCCACGCCGCTGGACGTGTCCTTCGCCTACAACTTCCGGGGCGCGGCGACCCGGGCGGAGCGCGACCGCGTGACGGTGCTGGAGTCCCGGAAGGGGGCCACCCCCGGCACGTGGCGCGTCCGTCTGCCTGCCGTGACGGGCGTCCTCAAGCTGTATGGCCTGGCGAAGGACGGCGCGGGGAACCTGGTCGCCGCCACGACGTCCGTGGCGGCTCCGACCACTCCCTGAATCACCGCGCTAGAGTGCGGCGCCATGCGTTGGCATCTGCTCTTTCTTTCACTGCTGGTGGTCCCTGTCGGCTGTGCCCACCGGCTGCGACCATCCGACCTGCCTCCACCCACGGCGAGCCATGGGCATCTGGCATTGGCCATGGATGCCTTCCTGGCTGACCCCGCTTCCTACGCGAAGCGGGTCGCGCGGAATCCGGTTCTCGCCGCTGGCGCCTCCTCGGGGACTCCCGTGGATGCTCCGGTCCTGGAGCTGGAGGCCGGACAGGCTCCTGGGGTCTTCAAGGAAGCCGTCCAGGTCCTCGCGGGAAAGCCCACGGAGGCCCAGGTCGTTCAGGCCTTGGGCGACCTCCAGGCGGCGTGCGACGCGGACCTGGAGCAGGCGTGCCAGTTCCTGAAGGAGCAGAGCCTCCCGCCGGCCAGGATCCAGGGTTGGGTGACCCACCCCAAGGAGAGAAGCCTGTCCTTCCGCAGCGAGTACGCCGTGGTCGTCCTGCAATGCCGCATCGACGTGGATGAGCACGTGCGGGACTGCCAGGTCATCGAGGACGGCTCCGGGCAACCCTCCCAACACCTCATCGCGCAGCTGGGTGAAAGCCGTTACCGGCCCTGGAGCCTGGCGGGACATGCCGCGGCCACCTCGTATGGCTTCAACTTCAACCTCCGTTATGGAGGCCCCTCCGATGATGAGCTTTCGCTGGAGCAGAAGCTGGGCTGGGCGCGGCTGCGGGTGGCCCACTTCCCCCAGAGCGGTGGGGCCTGGGCCAACCTCGCGATGCAGCTCGCCGTCCACACGCCGGAGGATCCGGACTACCCGAAGGTGCTCGCACAGGCCTATGCCCTGGCACCCCGATTCCAGTGGATCGCGACGGAGATGGCCTGGCACCGCGTGCAAGCCGGGCAATACGCCGCGGCCCTGATGGCGCTGCGCCCGGTGATCCGCCGCTCCGTGATGGGGGAGCATCCCAACCCCTACGTGCTGGAGACCGCCGCCGCCGCGCACTTCGGCCTGAAGCAGTGCCCCGAGGCACTGGCGGAGCAACGCAAGGCCGTGGAGTTGCTGCCCGCGGAATGGCCCGCGCCGGAGCGGGAGCGCTTCCAGAGCAAGCTCCAGGAGTACCAGGCCGCCTGCGCCACGCCCTGAGCGCTACTTCGTCCAGCTGTCCCCGTGGCCCTTCGTGAGGCCCAGGTCCTTGACCCAGTAGTCCGCGTTCGCGGAGGCGGGGGACAGGGCGACGCCGGTGCTTTCGATCGCGCCATTCTTGACGGAGGCCACCTCCCAGTTCACGTCCTCGGGCTTGTACTGCGCATGGCGCACCTTGTGCTCCGCCATGCCCGCGAAGATGCTCTGGATGCCCAACGCGCCGGCCAGGGTGCGCTTCTGCTGGCCAAGGCCATTGATGAAGTAGTCGCGGATCTCCTCCCGCATGCTGCCGGTCCGGGCGGTCGCGCCGCAGAAACCAAAGGCCTCCGCCCGCGAGATGTAGTGGCGGGCAATCGTCCACATCATGCGGTGCCGGGGCGGCGCGTACATGGCCCACATATCGGTGCCGTTGAACGGCGTCACCGTGTCCGTGTCCTCTTCCTCCATGCCCATCTGCAGGGCCAGATCGCTCTTCATGAAGGAAGGGTGTCTGTCATTGAAGGACAGCATGTCCCCGAGCTTGAGGAACGTGGGGACCGCCGGAGGCCGGGCGAGCGCCTTCTCGAACTGCTTCGGAACCTCGATGACGCAGTTCGCGTCGAAGAAGTATCCCCCGTTCAAGGCCAGCGTCAGGAAGGTCAGGATGTCCTTGGCGGGCGCGTAACCCTTGTTGGCCAGGTAGAAGTCCAGGAGCTGGTCCAGCCTGTCCATCATCATCGCGCCCAGTTCCTTGCGCACGGCCGGAGCCTCCAGCACCTCATCCAGCCCGTGGACCTTGACGCGTTTGCCCAGCGCCTTCTCGAACTCGGGCGCCATCTGGGGCATGCACCAGAAGTACACCGTCGCGGAGGCGAAGTTGGCCGCGAGGGCCTTCGGCGTCTTCGTGTTCGCGTCGTTGGGCTTGCCCGTCCCGTACCAGACGAAGTGCAGCGGCGTCTTGTGGGGGGCCGGGCTCCGCACCGGCTGCGATTCCGGCTCCTCGACGTCGCGCTGAAGGACGTCGAACGGATTGAAGCTGGGGTTGTCCTTCCGGAGGTCGGGGATGGAGAAGGGCTTGGAGCGGGGCATCCCCGGAGTATCCGTGGGTTTCACAGCAAGTGACAACGTCGTGGGAGGTCAGGTCCCCGGGGCTTCAGCGCAGCGACGGGTCCTCGCTGATCCGCGCCACCGCGCCGTGCAGGATGCCGAGCTGCCTTGGGACGCGCTCCAGCAGCGCGCCCAGCACCGGATCATCGCTCGTGCGAGGCAGCGCCAGGGCCGGCAGGGGCGGGGGCTCGCGCCGCTCCTGCAACGCGCGGGCGAGCAACTCCAGGCTGTCGCTGGCCCGCTGCGCCAGCTGCTGCGGCAGCACCGACGTCGTCCTCCCTTCGAACCTCCCCGTGCCCAGCGCCGTCACCGCCAGCGCGAACCTCCGCGCGTAGGTGAGCAGTGCCATGCCCGGCTCCAGGTGCTGGGGCGGGCCCCGGTACTCCGTCATCAACCGCTGGAAGGAGGACTCCGCCTCCAGCAGCGACTGGTCCAGGCGGCGGCGCTCCTCGTTCACCTCCGGCTCCGTGCCGCTGCGGTGCGTGGCCAGCTGTTGCAGGTACTTCCCGTCCGCGCGCAGGGCGGTGGCCGCCGCGTCCGGGAAGCGGCGGCGCTCCGGGCTGGGCCACAGCGTCCAGGAGCCCAGGAGCGCCAGCGCCCCCGCGATGAGCACGCCCAGCGAGCGCTGCGACGCCACCGTCCAGTCCCCGGAGCTGAGCGTGGCCATGAGCAGGTAGTCCGGCGTGAGCAGGACCTGGAACGCGCCGAAGTTCAGCGGCAGCAGCGTCACGGAGACGGCCGTCATCACGCTGATGACGCCAATCATCAGCGGCGGCGTGTGCACCGTGGTCGCGATGAGCGCCGCCAGGCTCGCGCCCACCAGCGTCCCCAGCGTGCGCTGGAGCACGCGCTCCTCCGTGCTGCCCGCGTAGGGCTGGAGGATGGAGATGACCACGAGGCTCACCCAGTGCGCGTCGCCCACCTGCAACGCCCGCGTCAGCCCCAGCGCCGCCGTGGCCACCATCCCCGTGCGCAGCGCGTGCCGCAGCACCACCGAGTCCCGGTGCAGGTGGTCCCGGAGCGGCTGCCACACGGAGCGCCCCGGCGCCTCCTGGGGGCCTCCCACCGTCCCCCTGCCACGCGGCGACACCGGGTCGCCGAAGAGCAGGCCCGACGCCGTCTCGTGCGCCACGCCCGCATACTCGCGCAGCCGGTCCAGCAGCGTGGCGACGTGCGTGGACAGCGGCCCCTCCGTGGTGTGCCGCACCGACGGCGCGGCCATCCTCGCGGGCTGCCGCCGGCGCCGGGGCTTGAGGGCCAGCCGGGGCGGTGCGCGCATGCCCTCGTTGCGCTCCTGCCGCAGCGCCCGCGCCACCCACAGGTCCATCGCGGCGAAGGCCTCGCACAGCCGTGCCACGCGCTCGCGCGTCGCTTGCAGGTGCGGGTCGCGCCCCACCACCTGCATCGCCTCCGCCAGCGCGCTGAGCAGCGCCACCATCGGCTCCGCCAGCTCCACCAGCACCAGCAGGTGCTCGCCACGCCGGGACTCGTCCGGCCTCCCGCGCCGCGTGGCCGCGAGCACGCCGCGCGCCCGTTCGATGTCCGGACGGATCCGCGCATGGCGCTTCAGCCCTTCCGCCCATGCGTCGGGCGTGGCCCCCTCCAGCGTCGCCCCGCGCAGCTCCTCCGCCGCCGCCGCGAGCCCCGCGTACACCTCCGCCACCGCCCGGCGCGCGGGGCGATAGGGCCTCAGCGGCCACAGCAGCAGCGACAGCGCCATCGCCCACAGGCCCCCCAGCAGCAGCGCGGCCCCACGCAGCAGCGCCTCCCGCGGCGAGGCCGCGGGCGCGCCCAGCGACACGACGAAGATGACGGCGAGCTGCCCACCCACGGAGCCCGCCGTCTCGCCGTAGCAGCGCGCGAAGTTCGCCGCCGTGACGCCCAGGAACAGCAGCGTGGCGTCCACCGTGTACGTTTGGCCCGCGGGCGCGGCGAGCATGCCGACCAGCGCCCCCAGCACCGTCACCACGCCCATGACGCGCGCCCGCACGCGGTAGGAGCCGCCCTTGTCCGCGAGCGTGACGAGCAGGGCCGTGAGGCCCGCCCATCCGGCCGCGGGCACCGTGAGCAGGAAGGACAGACACAGGGGCAGGGCGGTGGCGACGGCGGCCCGGATGCCTGCCCACAGGGCCGGTCTCCCGGGCTCCACCCGGAAGAGCGACTGGAGGTGTCTCAGCAGCCGGTGACGGGGCATGGGGGAGCCACCCCAGAGGGTGGCCACGGCCGTTCCCCTCCACAGCCAGGGGAGGCTCCTCCCCCGATGAGCGGACGGCGCCCCGGGCCCGGGCCCGCGGGCCCCTCCCTCCCGAAAGGCCGGGGCAGGCGTCCCTGGCTTCAGCCCGTCCCCAGGGCCGGTTCATCCTCGGAGTCGCCGGGCGCTTCCTCCGCTTCGAGCGCGGTGCCGTCCCACGGGATGTAGCGCACGCCCGGCATCGGCTCCGGGCCGTGGAACTCCAGCGCGCCCACGGTGGAGGTGAGCTTCCGCGTGGGCCGCCACGCGGCGAAGGGATGGGGGCGCGAGAAGAGCTGCACCTCGCACCGGGCCACGTCGCTCTGGGCCACCAGCACGTCCCAGCCCGTGGGGTCGCGGTACGCGTAGCCCACCAGCGTGCGCGGGTCGCACCACGCGCGGCCCTCCATGGCCACGGTGGCGGACGCGGCGCGGAAGGTCAGCTCCCCGGACGCGGGCGACGTCACGCTCGACAGGAGCACGTGGGGCAGCTCGTGGAACGTGTGCTCGGCGTCGCGCGTGCGCAGGTAGATGGGCGACAGCTGCGGGTGGCCCCGCTTGCGCTTCGCGCGCACCGCCATGATCTCCAGCCGCGCGGCTTCGTCCTCGCGGAAGCGCGGGCAGTACAGCCACGTCAGCTCCTCCAGCCGCCGGTGGCCCCAGAGGTGCTTCTGCAGGCCGGGCGCGCCCTTCACGTCGATGCGCTCTCCGTCCACCGTCACCGTGCCTTCGAAGGTGACGTCGTCATGCACGTGGGTGACGTGCGTGGGCAGGGGTAGCAGCGCGGTGCCGCGCGGCTCCCGGCGCACCGGCCCGGAGCTTCCGCCCTGGAAGCGCAGGTCCCACGCAATCGCGTGCCCGCCGCTGGCCACCTGTCCGTGGCAGTGGCCGGGCGTCAGCTCCGAGTCCGCGATGCGCACGCCGCCGGAAGGCAGCGCCGTGAAGGCGGTGGCGGGATGGATGGCCTTGAGCGCCACCGCGGGCCTGTCTTTCGACGCGCAGTCGAACGCCGCCGCCCACATCGTGGCGCGAGGCTCACCGCCGCTGCCCGGGGCGGGGGTGAACAGGGTGTAGCGCAACCACCAGGCACGATCGCCGCCGGGGTCGAGCACCACCAGGAACCAGATCTCGAAGAACCCCCGCTGATGACCGTTCCAGCGCGGCAGGTTGGCGCGCTCGCTCGACGGCATTGGATGAAGCCCCCTCTTCGCGCGGCCGTTCACGGCCCGGACGCCGCGCCCAGGCCTTCACGCTGGCAGAAGGGGACAGGTACGAGCAAGGGGCCCCGGGGTCGCGGATCCGACGAGGGGGGACGCGGCGGACTCAGGAGCCGGGGGCGCCCCAGGACACGCGGTACGTGACGCTGTCGTCGTCGAACTGGACCACGTCCACCTGCGTGGCGGGGCCGCTGGCGGCGCGCACGGTGGCCAGCATCACGCCCTGCTTGAAGTAGCGCAGCAGGCCGGGCTCGTTGAGCCACAGGTCCGCCTCGCGCTCGCCGCGCTCGGTGATGCGCACCTCGGTGTAGTTGTTGCCGGTGCGGAAGCTGTGCTGCGTGCGAAGCAGCATCCGCTTGGGCCCGATGAGCCGCAGCACGCCCAGCAGCGCCCGGCCCACCATCGTGTCGCGGTAGCCGTCGATCATCCGCTCGCCGAGCATCCGCCACGCCACCGGATCCGGCTGCTCCGGGTGGAGCGTCTTCGCCGTCAGCGCCACGCAGCGCGTCCACGTGTCCAGCGAGTACGCCGGCTGCAGGGGCCGGTCCAGGTCCAGGCCCTCCTTGCGCAGCTGCTCCTTGAGGGCGAAGGGCACCTTCCCGGAAAGTCCTCGGACGAAGAGTCCTTCGACGATGGTCGGGAATACGAGTTTCTCGGCGGTGGCCATGGGGCCATTCCGCCCAGCACCGCTGGTTCTGGTCAAGACCTACCGCCCGCGTGGAGTCCGACGCTCGAAAGCGCGGTCGCCCTCCAGGGCCATTCCGTCCCGTTCCCGAGCGCGTGAAACATCGCGTGTGTCCATGTAATTCAAGCAAGGCGTGCAAACACTCCCAGGCGTCGCCGGGCGCGGGCATCTGGTAGCGTCCAGGCGCACTGGTTCCCCGGCTCCCCTCAAGCGCCTTCCGCAAGCTCCGATGACGTCCCGTGCCCTGACGTGCCTGCTGCTGTCCGTGCTGTGCGCGCTCCCGGCGGCGGGCGCCCGTCCGGTGCCCGCTCCGGCCGCGGAGGGGATGGCGATGCTCCAGCGGATGGACACGGCGCGCGTCCAGGGCAGTCCCAGCACGCTGCGCACGGAGCTGGACGCCCAGGAGGCGAAGGCGCCCAAGGACCCGATGCCCCGGGTGTACCGGGCCTTCCTCGCGCTGCCGTCCGACGAGAGCTTCGCCGAGTTCAAGGCGCTGGCGGTGGTGTACCCGGAGAACCCGTGGCCGCACGTGGGCATGGGGCTGGTGTACGTGCGCTGGGGCATGCTGAAGGACGCGGCCGCGCCGCTGGAGACCGCGCGCAAGGTGGTGCCCGGCTTCGCGCCCGCGCTGTGGGCGGACGGCCTGCGCCTCCAGGCGGAGGGCAAGCCCGCGGAGGCGGAAGCCCGGCTGCGCGAGGCGCTGGCGAAGCTGGACGTGCCGCGCTTCCGCACCGACCTGGCGCTGCTGCTGGCGGGACGGCCCGGGGGCGCGGCCGAGGCGCGGGCGCTGCTGGTGCGCTCGGTGAAGGAGTGGCCCGAGCAGCCGGAGGCGCTCCAGGTGCTGTCGCGGCTGGCCCGCGAGGCCGGGGACCCGAAGGCGGGCGCGGAGGCCGGGGCGTTGCTCGTCGCGCTCCAGCCGCACGACCGCGAGGCGCACCGGCGGCAGGCGGAGGCGTGGCTCGCCGCGGGGGACAAGGCGCAGGCGGTGAAGATGCTGGAGCGCTACGCGACGCTCGGAGGCGCGGAGCCCGCGGTGCTCGCCACCTGGGTGCGGCTCAACGTGGAGTTGAACCGCCCGGAGGACGAGGCGAAGGCGCTGGTGCGTCTGGCCGCCGCGACGCCGAAGGATCCGGAGCCGCTCTTGCGGCTGGCGACGCTGGCGGAAGCAAGACAGGACGCGGCCGGCACCGAGGCGCGGCTGGACCAGGCGGTGGCGCTCGCGCCACAGCGCGCGGACATCCAGGTGCGGCGGGCGCGGCTGCTGCTCAAGCAGGAGCGCTACTTCGAGGCCGTGGCGGCATACCGAGCGGCGCTCGCCGCCCCGGAGCGGCCCGTGCCCGAGGCGGCGGAGGAGGCCGCGCAGCTCAACAAGAAGCTGCGGCTGCCCGCGACGCCCGCGAAGGGCACGGTGGAGCAGATCTACGACCGCGTGTCGCTGGGGCTGGTGGCGCTGTACCTGGAGCACCTGATGGAGAAGCCGGACCTCAAGGGCAACCTGAAGGTGCGCGTGGACCTGGACCCCACCGGGAAGGCCACGAACGTGGTGGTGCTCTACGACAGCCTCCAGGACGTGCTCATCACCCACCACGCGCACGTGGCCTTCATGGACGCCCAGTACCCACCCGGCAGCCCGTCACCGGAATACCAGTACGTCTTCCGCCCTCCGCGCTGAGGCGGACATCCCGGCGCTTCTCCTACCGGAAGCGGGTTGACGCTGGCGGCACCGGACGGCACAGACTCCAGGCCTCACGTCAGGAGCCTGCCCGTGAACGCCACACCGCTGCCGCCCACCGCCCTGTGGCACCGCACGCTGGCCGTCACGCGGCACGCGCTGGAGACAGGGGCGCTCCAGCCCATCGCCACGGAAGCGCGCACGCTGCCCATCGCGAACACGGCGTTCCAGGTGCGCGTGCTGGGTCGGGTGGCGCTCAAGGAGCGCAAGCGGCCTGCACCGTCCCAGGCCGAGCCGTTCAACCCGTTCGCGAACCCGGAGCCGGACCTCGTGCTGGGGGACGTGCCGCCCGCGCATGTGTGCCTGCTCAACAAGTTCAACGTCGTGGAGCACCACCTGCTGCTGGTGACGCGGGCCTTCGAGCCGCAGGACGCGCTGCTGACCCGCGCGGACTTCGACGCGCTCTCCACGTGCCTGGAGGGGCTGGACGGGCTGGCCTTCTACAACGCCGGGGAGACGGCCGGCGCGAGCCAGCGGCACAAGCACCTGCAGCTGGTGCCGCCCCTGGGGCCGGACGGCTACCGCGCGCCGGTGGAGGCGCTGCTCCCCACGCTGCCGGGGCCGGGCCGCGTCATCGCCGCGGAGTCCTTGCCGTTCGCGCACCTGCTGGCGGGCCTGGGGC
>NZ_RAVW01000035.1 GCF_003611585.1 Corallococcus exercitus
CCCATGCCCCCGGCGGACGAAGCCCCGGCCCCCGTGCTCCAGGTGGCGAAGGAGGAAGAGGCTCCGATGATGGCGGGGAAGGCCTTCCGCGCGAAGAAGGACATGCGCTTCGACGACAAGCAGGTCCTCCAGGGGCAGCTGCTCTACCTGCGCGAGTTCGCGCACACCGCGCGGCCGAACCGCAAGGCGGGCGACCGGGTCGACTTCGCGGAGACGCTCTACTGGAACGCCGGGGTGCGCACGGATGCCCGCACCGGCGAGGCGCGGGTGTCCTTCGCGATGAGCGACTCCGTGACGACGTTCAAGGCGTTCGCAGGCGCGGTGGGCGGTGACGGCGCGCTCGGCTCGGCGGTGGCGGAGCTGGAGTCCGTGCAGCCCTTCTACGCGGAGCCCAAGCTGCCGCTCGAGGTGACGTCAGGGGACGTGGTGCGGCTGCCGGTAGCGCTGGTGAATGGGACGCAGGCGCGGCTTTCGGGCGCGGGGGTGAAGGTGGAGCTGAAGGGCGACGTGAAGGTCTCCGGCGGCCCCACGCTGGACCTGGCGTCACAGGCACGGGCCCGGCAGCTCTTCTCGCTGGAGATTGGCCAGGAGGCGCGGCCGGTGGACGTGAAGCTCACGGCGAGCGCGGGCGAGTACACCGACGTCGTCACCCGCACACTGTCCATCAAGCCCCGGGGCTTCCCGGGCCGCGTGTCCTTCGGCGGGCTGCTGTCCGCGAAGGGGCCGGCGGCACACCGGGTGGTGCTGCCCCAGGGCCTGGTGCCCGGCAGCGTGCGGACGTCCATCGCGGTGTACCCGGGCCCGCTGGCCAACATGACGGAGTCGCTGGCCCGCCTCATCCAGGAGCCCTCCGGCTGCTTCGAGCAGACCAGCTCCACGACGTACCCCATGACGATGGCGCAGCAGTACTTCCAGACGCACACCAGCGTGAACCCGGAGCTGGTGGCGAGCGCGCGCGAGAAGCTGGAGCGCGGCTACCAGCGGCTGGTGGGCTACGAGACGTCCGAGAAGGGCTACGAGTGGTTCGGGCAGAACCCGGGCCATGAGGCGCTGACCGCGTTCGGCCTGCTGCACTTCACGGACATGCGCCAGGTGCGCGAGGTGGACACCGCGATGCTGGAGCGCACGCGCGAGTGGCTGCTCCAGCAGCGGGACGGCCAGGGCGGCTTCAACCGCAAGCGCCGCGCGCTGCACGTGTGGGTGGAGGACGCGGACACGTCGAACGCGTACATCCTCTGGACACTGCTGGAGAGCGCGGCCCAGCCGGCGTCGCAGGCGAAGGAGCTGTCGCGCGAGGTGGCCTCGCTGAAGGCCGCCGCGGCGAAGAGCCCCAACAGCTACGTGGTGGCCCTGGCGGCCAACGCGCTGGCGCTCGCGGGCGACACCGCCGAGGCCCGGACGCTGATGGGCCGGCTCGCCGCTTCTCAGGGCCAGGGCGGCGTGGTGGGCGGCGCGACGCAGTCCATCGTGGGCAGCTCCGGGGAGACGCTGAACATCGAGACCACCGCGCTGGCGGTGCTGGCGTGGATGCGCGATCCCGCCTACGTGGGCAATGTGGAGCGCGCGATGAAGTTCCTCGCGGAGTCCAGCGACGGTGGCCGCTACGGCGCGACGCAGAGCACGGTGCTCGCGCTGCGCGCCATCATCGCCTACGACAAGGCGCGCGCGTCGAAGCTCACCCCGGGCCTGGTGCGCGTCTACGTGGACGGCCGCGCGGTGGGCGAGCCGGTGCGCTTCGACGGCTCCACCCAGGAAGCCCTCAAGCTGCCCGACGTGAGCGCGCTGCTGGGCGCGGGCGAGCGCCGCGTGGAGCTGCGGATGGAGGGCGGCGCGGAGCTGCCGTACTCGGTGGAGGTCACCTACAACAGCGTGACGCCGGACAGCTCGAAGGACACGGCGGTGACGCTGGAGGTGGCGCTGGCGAAGACGGCCCTCACCGAGGGCGAGCCCACGGAGGCGCGGGTGGTGGTGGCCAACCGCACGGGCCAGCGGCTGCCCACGGCGGTGGCCATCTTCGGCGTGCCGGGCGGCCTGGAGGTGCGGCACGACCAGCTCAAGGAGCTGGTGAAGCGGCAGGTGGTGGATGCGTACGAGGTGCTCGGGCGCGACGTGGTCCTGTACTGGCGGGGCATGGAGCCCCACAAGCGCATCGACGTGCCGCTGTCCCTGGTGGCCGCGGTGCCTGGCACGTACACGGGCCCCTCCAGCCGCGCGTACCTGTACTACGCGGACGAGCACAAGACGTGGAGCGAGGGCGTGAAGGTCACCATCGCCCCGAAGCCGTAGCCGCGAGCGACCGTCGTCCGGAGTGGGTGGACGCTCAAGGCGAGGCGGTGAACTCCTCGCTGGCGGCAGCCACCCTCTCACGCGAGAACTTTCGTGCGTAGTGGATGGCGGTGCCTACGGGAAAGATGAAGATCCCAATCAGGCGCCCCAACAGCTCCGCATGCATCCCCATATCACCCGTGGCCACCACCGAGTTGATGTGCACAAAGCCCATCACGAACATGATGGAGGCCACGACCAGATACCATCCGGCACCATTCATCAGCGGGCGCTTCGCGCTTCGATTCACGAGCTTCTCCGCACCGATGAAGAGAAGAAAGACGATGATTTGTAAGAGCAAGCCATCCCCCCTGCGTGAGACGCGTCCTCTTGAGCGCGTCACCCAGGATGATCCTCAAGAGTGGGCAGGCGGGCAACGAGCGTCGCCCTTCCGCTGTCGCGAGGTAGCTCCGGAGGGTGCTCGACACAACATCGGGAACACCCTGGGGGGCATGGCGTGTGGTGAATGACAGACCCTCCGCTTTCGAAGTGTACGTCTCACGACGAAAACCAGGGAGGTGCGCGTGGCTCCACTCCGGACAGCGACTTCTGTCTTCTGACCGCAAATGCTATGCATCATCGCCGACTTGCCGGCGCATGTGATTCGAGGACCGGGCCCAGCAAGGTTTGTGCGTGCGGGCGTATCGCCCTTCAGGGGGGAGACACGGAATGTCAGGAGCGCAAGGAAGCGCGGTACGGCTGAGCGTCGGGCTTTGTCTCCTTATCGGGCTGCTGGAGGGATGTGCCACGGGGGGGCAGGCGGCCTTGTCTTCCAACACGCGCCAAGAAGGCTGTGAGGGAGGGAATGCCGAAAGCTGCGTCTCCGTCGCCGCGCAAAATACGGAAGGCCGTGGCGTGCCCCAGGACGCGCGCCAGGCCGCCGAGTTCTTCGAGAAGGCCTGCACGGGCGGAGTGGCCGAGGGTTGCTTCAACCTCGGCCTGCTCTACGGCAAGGGCCATGGAGTGCCTCAGGATGAGCGCCGGGCCGCGGCGCTGTATGAGCAGGCCTGCACGGGCGGAGCGGCCGAGGGCTGCAACTCCCTCGGCATTCGCTACGCGAAAGGCAGCGGCGTGCCGCAGGACGAGCGCCGGGCCGCGGCGCTGTATGAGCAGGCCTGCACGGGCGGATCGGCCATGGGTTGCGCCAACCTCGGCCTGTCCTACGCGAAAGGCAGCGGCGTGCCGCAGGACGACCTTCGGACCGCCGAGCTTTTTGAGAAGGCTTGTACGGGTGGAGCGGCCACGGGCTGCTTCGGCCTCGGCGTGCAACACGAGACAGGCTTTGGCGTGCCCCAGGACGCGCGCCGGGCCGCTGCACTGTATGAGCAGGCCTGCATGGGCGGAATGGCCATGGGCTGCTTCAACCTCGGCCTGCTCCACGACAACGGCAGTGGCGTGACTCAAGATCCGCGCAGGGCCGCGGCGCTGTATGAGCAGGCCTGCACGGGCGGAGAGGCCAAGGGCTGCTTCAACCTCGGCCTGCTCCACGAGCAAGGCCGTGGCGTGACTCAAGATCCGCGCAGGGCCGCGGCGCGGTATGAGCAGGCCTGCACGGGCGGAGAGGCCAAGGGCTGCTTCAACCTCGGCCTGCTCCACGATGAAGGCCGTGGCGTGACTCAAGACGTGCGCCGGGCCGCGGCGCTGTATGAGCAGGCCTGCACGGGCGGAATGGCCACGGGCTGCTTCAGCCTCGGCCTGTCCTACGTGAAAGGCAGCGGCGTGCCTCAGGACGCGCGCCGGGCCGCCGCGCTGCTTGAGCAGGCCTGCGCGGGCGGAATGGCCACGGGCTGCAATTCCCTCGGCGCTCGCTACGCGAACGGCAGCGGAGTCCCTCAGGACTGGCGCCGGGCCGCCGAACTCTTTGAGAAAGCCTGCACGGGGGGCTTTGCAGAGGGTTGCTTCAACCTCGGCCTGCAGCACGAGAAAGGCCATGGAGTGCCTCAGGATGAGCGCCGGGCCGCGGGGCTGTATGAGCAGGCCTGCACGGGCGGAGTGGCCAAGGGCTGCAACTCCCTCGCCGTGCTCATCGACAACGGCCATGGAGTGCCTCAGGATGCGCGCCGGGCCGCCGAACTCTTTGAGAAGGCCTGCTCGAGCGGAGCGGTCACGGCCTGCTTCAACCTCGGCCTGTTCTACGGCAAGGGCCGTGGAGTATCTCAGGACGAGCGCCGGGCCGCGGCGCTGCAGGAGCAGGCCTGCACGGGCGGAATGGCCATGGGCTGCAACTCCCTCGGCATTCACTACGCAAAAGGCAGCGGAGTGCCTCCGGACGGGCGCCGGGCCGCCGAGTTTTTTGAGAAGGCCTGCACGATGGGCGCGGCCCAGGGTTGCTTCAACCTCGGCCTGCTCTACAAGCAGGTGCAGGGTCGCGGAGCTCCTGAGGCAGCAAGCCTCGCCTCCGCGTACTTTGGGAAAGCCTGCCGCGCCGGTCTCTCCGCGGCTTGCGACCAGCAGTGAGCGCCGCAGCGGCGGCTCAATGCCTGCCTCCCAGGCCAACGGTTCGGGACTTCACGTTGGAACCGCAACCCTCGGCATCGGGGGCCACCCTCACGTTAGGCTTTCCTCATGGCAAACCGGCACCGTGTCTATCTGGTCCCCGGCTTCTTTGGCTTTACCCAGATGGGGGACAAGGAATCAGAGCGCATCGCCTATTTCCAGAACGTCCCCCGTTTGCTCGAGCAGCGCTTCAAGGAGCGCGGCATCGACGCGCGGGTGCATGCCGTGGCCTCCTCCCCCTCCTCCGGGCTGGAGGCGCGGGCGCGCGACGTGTTCCGGGAGATGGCGCGGACCGCGAACGAGGACGACGCGCAGCTCCACCTCGTCGGGCACTCCACGGGCGGGCTGGATGCGCGGAGTGTCGTCTCACCGCGCATGGCCGGTGAGGCTCCGGCCTTCGTGAAGCGCGTGCGCTCCGTGGTGACCATCGCCACCCCGCATTACGGCACCCCGCTGGCCAGCTTCTTCCACCAAGGGGACGTGGGGAAGACGATGCTGCGCTACCTGTGGCTCTTCACCTTCCTCGCCCTGCAACGCAAGGCCATGCCCTTCCGGACCGCCGCGCTCCAGGCGTGCTACTGGCTTGTCCTGAGGAGCGAAGAGGCGAAGCTGCCGCCCAACCTCTTCAACCAGATCGTCCGGCTGACGGTGGACCTCTCCGAGAGCGAGCGCGAGGACCTCATCCGGTTCTTCAGCCAGGTGGGCGAGAACCAGGCGCTGATCGAGGACCTCATGCCGGTCAGCATGCGGGCCTTCAACGCGCACACGGCGGACCGCGAGGACGTGCGCTACGGCTGCGTCGTCACGGGGGCCCCGCTGCCCACGCAGACCCTCCGCATGCTGCTCACCCCGGACGCGCTCCTCCACGGCCTCTTCTCCTTCCTGTATGACAAGAGCGCGCCCCTGTCCCGGGAGCTCCAGGTCCCCGAACGCACGGAGGCCCAGTCCCAGGCCCTCCAGGATGTCCTCGGCAGGAGGTTCGAGGCCCGGAGCGACGGCATCGTTCCGAGCCGTGCCCAGGTCTGGGGACAGGTCCTCCACGTCGCGGTCGCGGACCACATGGACGTCATGGGCCACTTCGACCAGCCCCCGGAGTACATCAGCTGGCTGAAGTCGGGAGCCCACTTCCAGGAGCCCCAGTTCCAGGCGATGTGGGACCGGGTGATCGACTTCACGGTGGGCGCCGCCGCGACTGTTCACCCAGGCAACCAAGCGGAGCGACGCGTGCTCGCCGACGGGTGACGTCCCGCCTGTCTGGACGGAGAGTCACCCCATGCGCCATGCACTCGTGACCCCGTTCCTCGCCTCCCTCCTGCTGAGCGCCGCTCCCGAGGCGGAGGCCCAGACGCCCCGCCCGCCGACACGCCAGGAGGGCAACCTCGCCCCGGGCCGCGGGGGGGACAGCCAGCAGTCCGTGCCGCGACAGGGCGACATCCCCCAGGGCGCGCCCGTGGAGACCGCGCCCCCCAACGTCCCGGAGTTCAAGCCCGCGTTCCCGCAGCAGACGCGCGCCCCGGCGGTGAAGACGCGCACGCCCATCGTCGTGACGGAGGTCGCCTCGGGCTTCAACAAACCGTGGGCCATCGCGTTCCTGCCGGATGGCCGCTTCCTCGTCACGGAGAAGCCCACGGGCTCGCTCTACATCGTCACCGCCGCGGGCAAGAAGTCGCCCCCGGTGGCGGGCCTCCCCAAGGTCGACGGCCGGGGACAGGGCGGACTGCTCGACGTGGAGGTGGGGCCCGACTACGCGAAGAGCGGGCTCATCTACTGGACCTATTACGAGCCGCGCGAGGGCGGCAACGGGCTCGCGGTGGCGCGCGCACGGCTGGTGGACGGCCCGAAGCCGCGCATCGAGGGCCTCCAGGTCATCTTCCGCATGCAGCCCACGCTCGAGTCCACGCTGCACGCGGGCGGACGGCTCGTCTTCACTCCGGACGGCAAGCTCTTCGTCACGCTCGGCGAGCGCTCCATCCTCCCGGGCCGCGTCCAAGCTCAGGACCTCAAGAGCGACTTCGGCAAGATTGTCCGCATCCTCCCGGATGGCTCCATCCCCCAGGACAACCCCTTCGTGGGCAAGAAGGACGCCCGGCCGGAGATCTGGTCCTCCGGCCACCGCAACGTCCTCTCCGCGGCCCTGGACGCGCAGCAGCGGCTCTGGATCGTGGAGATGGGACCGCGCGGAGGTGATGAGCTCAACCGCCCCGAGGCCGGCAAGGACTACGGCTGGCCCACGATTGGCTATGGCGAGGAATACTCGGGCGAGCCCATCCACAAGACGACGCAGGCCGCCGGCATGGAGCAGCCTGTCTATTATTGGGATCCGGTCATCTCGCCCTCGGGGCTCACCATCTACTCGGGGGCGCTCTTCCCGGAGTGGAAGGGGAACTTCTTCATCGGCGGTCTGTCCAGCCAGGCGCTGGTGCGGCTGGTCCTGAAGGACGACCGCGTGGTCGGCGAGGAGCGCCTGCTCACGGACCGCAACGCGCGAATCCGTGAGGTGGTCCAGGGGCCCGACGGTGCGCTCTACCTGCTCACGGACGACTCGAACGGCCGCCTGTGGAAGCTCACCCCGGGGCCCACCACCCCGCCGGGCCGCGCTCCCTGAAGTCCCCTGCCTGGCGGGAACGCCAGGCCCCCAGCGGCTCCACGTGTGCTCTTCCGCTCGAAGGCAGTGGCCCCCTTGTCGGGTGTGAGCCTCGTTCCGAGCTTGAGTTGTCAGAGCAAAGGGAGCCCCGCGATGGAGATCAAGCCCCAGGCCATAGCCATCCCCAGGTCGACCGAGCACCTCGAAAGGGGGAAGTACGGTCCGATCTTCCCGAAGACGCCTGCCTGTTATGGCTTCACGGTCATCGCCAAGGTCAAGCCGGGGCGCGCCGACACGATTCGCGGCTACGGCCAGAGGTTGGCCGACACGCTCAAGGCCGACCCCGAATTTCTCGCGCCGCTCAAGCTCCACTACCTCCGCTGGGTGCTCTTCGATGACGACACCCGGTTCATGTATCAGGGCATCTTCGACACCGACTTCGACAAGTACACCGAGGACGCGGTCGTTCTCTTCACCAAGTCCGGAATCAATACTGCCTTCGAGAACCTCGAGGGCTTTCCCATGGACTGGAAGACCAATGCGTCTGCGTTCGTCAAGTTCATCCGGGACCACCAGTGCAACAGCTTCCTCGAGTATGGCGAATACCCCTACTTCACGAGCGATGAGATCAAGAAGGCTTTGAAGCTCAAGGCCGCGTTCACCGAGATGCTCGAGCAGATGCAGTAGGAGCCAGTCATGAGTGAAGCGTTCGGGCGGACGTACAACCAGAACCACGCGCCAAGGAAATACTCGAAGGGGCACCGGCGCGTCAGCGTCTACACGTCCTGGAGCTACCCCGGAGAAGCCAATCGGACGCCTGACGAATTGGACAACCGGTTCTCGACGATGGCCGAGGTCCGCCGGGCGCTCTGGCCCAGCTACGAGTCCCCCCAGTGGGCGGACCCACTGAGGTTCCAGCAGGGAATCGCGGGCTCACTGGAGCTCTTCTTCTGGGCGTGGGTGAAGTTCCAGCAGGTGATGGAAGAGGTCACCGGGAACAAGGTCCCCATGTTTCAGCGGGTGGACCAGGCGGGCTTCACCCTGCCGCTCGACGAGCGGGTCCTCGCCGACGCGGACACCCTGCTCATCTTCGGTCTGGACCACAACGTCACCGGGCAGGAGGCGGCCCCGGAGGAGATAGAAGCGGTCCGCGCGTTCCTCGAGCGCGAAGACACCTGTCTGGTGATAGGCCCTCACCATGACGTCGGGCACTCGCCGGATTTGAACGAACGCGCCCAGGAATACGCCCACCATGGCGACGCCCTGGTGCCTCGTCAGCAACGCTTCGGCGGCTATACGCGCTCGCTGATGAAGGGGCTGGGAATCCCTGTCGAGAATCGCTGGGGGCTCCGCCCCGCCGTCGTCGAAGGCACGAACCGGAGCGCCCCCTTGACGGTGATGGAAGAACTGGACACGCGCGGCTGGCTCACCGGGGTCCAGAACTTCAACTTCCACATGCACCTGCCGCACTACGCGGTCACGACGGAGGACTCCCGTTCGGTTCGCGTCCTGGCGAAGCAGCCCATCGACCGGACCCGGCCCCATCCGTTCACGAACGCGGGCAACACCGAGTTCAATGCGCTGGTGTGGATGCCGCCGGGCGACGGCAGGGCCGGTGATGTGCTGGTGGCCGACTCCACCATCTTCAGCACCTTGTTCGGGGCGGACGAGAGCCTCGTGCGCTTCTGGAAGAACCTCGCCACGGCGCATTGAGATGCTCAAACTCGACGACATCCAGAGTGGAGTGCTGCGGCCCCGGCCTTCTCCGTACGTCGCGACCTACATCCTCCTCCGCATCGACGACCGGAGCGCGGGACGGGAGCTGATGCGGCGGCTCTGCTCGGCGGTGACCGCGGCCGACCATCCGGGCAGCCCGAGCTCGGATTGCTCGCTCAGCGTCGCGCTCACGTATCACGGGCTCCAGGCGCTGGGCGTACCGCGGGACTCCCTGGACAGCTTCGCGTGGGAGTTCCGGCAGGGAATGGCCGCCCGGGCGAAGGCGCTGGGAGACGACGGCGAGAGCAGCCCCGAGCACTGGGAGCCGCCGCTGGGAACGAGCGACGTCCACGTCGTGCTGACGGCGCTCTCTCCGGATCAGGCCCAGCTCGAGGCCGCGCTGGAGCGCGCGCGCAAGGCCCTGAGCGAGCTTGGCGGCATCACGGCCGTCTGGCGTCAGGACTGCCACGCCCTGAGCACCGGCAAGGAGCCGTTCGGGTTCAAGGACGGCATCAGCCATCCGGCCGTCGAGGGCAGCGGCATTCCCGGAAGCAATCCCCACGAGGAGCCGCTCAAGGCGGGCGAGTTCGTCCTCGGCCATCCCGACGAGACGGGCGGCGTGTCCCCGATACCCCAGCCTGACGTCCTGGGGCGCAATGGGACGTACGTCGCCTTCCGCAAGCTCCATCAGCGGGTGGCCGCGTTCAGGCAGTACCTGAAGGACCTCGCGAGCAGCCCGGCGGACGAAGACCTCCTGGCCGCGAAGATGATGGGGCGGTGGCGCAGCGGCGCGCCGCTGGCGCTGTGCCCTCACCACGACGCTCCCGGCCTGGGCGCGGACCCGTCGCGCAACAATGACTTCCACTATGCGGACGACGCGACCGGCTACAAGACGCCTGCCGCGTCGCACATCCGGCGCGCGAACCCGCGCGATGCGTCCGTCGCTGGCGTGGTCAGGCTCCATCGGATGATCCGGCGCGGAACCGCCTACGGGCCGGAGCTGCCCGAGGGAGTCACCGAGGACGATGGCGCCGAACGGGGCCTGATGTTCGCCTTCATCGGCGCGCACCTCGGACGGCAGTTCGAGTTCGTGCAGTCCGAGTGGATCAACGGCGGTGAGTTCCTCGGGTTGGGCGATGCGAAGGACCCCGTCGCTGGCGCGCACGACGGGACTGGCGTGTTCTCATTCCCGAAGCGCCCCATCCCCAGGCGTCTGCAAGGCCTTTCGCGGTTCGTGGTCACACGCGGAGGCGAGTACTGCTTCATGCCCGGGCTGAGAGCGCTGCGGTGGTTGGCGGAGCTGCGGACATGAAAGACCCGGAGAGCATGGACGTCGTCGTCATCGGTGCCGGCCCCGCGGGGCTGTTCGCGGCGCTCCGCGCTGGCGACCTGGGCGCCCGGACCGCCCTCGTCACCCGCGACGCGTTCGGCGGCATGGCGGCCCACGACGGGCCGGTGCCGGTGAGGACGCTGGCGCACGCGGCGCGGCTGCTCCGCGACGCCCGGCAGCTGGGGCGCTATGGCATCTCGGTGAGCGAGCCCGTGCTGGACTACTCGCGACTGCTCACCCGCGTGCGCGAGGTGGCCGGCGACGTTCGCGCTCAGGCGGCCCTGCGCGAACAGATTGACGCGGCGGGGGTCACCGTCCACGAGCACGCAGGCGCGGCGCGATTCGTGGCCCCCCACACCGTCGAGACCCAGGGCGGGCTGCGACTTCGAGCGGAGAAGTTCATCCTCTGCTCGGGCGGCGTGAGCCGGCGTCTTCCAATCCCGGGCTTCGAGCTCACGGCGACCCACAGCGATGCGTGGAGCCTGACGGCCGTTCCGCCATCGATGCTGGTGGTCGGCGGTGGCGCCACGGGCGCCCAGGTCGCGTCAATCTTCACTGCGTTCGGCACGCGGGTACAGCTCTTCGAGGCGGGAGCGCGCATCCTGGCGACCGAGGACGAAGACGTGTCCACCGCCGTCGCGGAGTCCTTTCGTCAGGCCGGCATGGGGGTGCGCGAGGCCTTCGGCTCGATTGAGCGTTTTGAGAAGACGCCGGGAGGTGTGCGGATGGTCTTCTCCCGGGACGGCGTGCGGGACAGCGCCGAGGCCGCGCTCGTCGTCGTCGCGGTGGGCTGGACGGCCGACACCTCCGCGCTCAACCTCGCGGCCGCGGGCGTCGAGACCGACTCGCGAGGCTTCGTGCGCGTCGACGCCCAGCTGCGAACGTCCGCGCCGCACATCTTCGCCGCCGGAGACGTGACCGGGCGCATGATGCTGGTCCCCCAGGCGTTGCAGGACGGGTTCGTCGCGGGCTCCAACGCAGCGCGCACTCCGATGATCACCGTCCCGGACGCGGTGTCTCCGATTGGCAGCTTTACCGACCCCGAGTACGCGCAGGCGGGCCTGACTGAAGCGAAGGCGCGTCAAACGCACGACGTCGTCGTGGCGCGGGTGCGCTTCGATTCGACGACGCGGACCCTCATCGACGGCCGGACGAATGGGTTCTGCAAGCTCATCGTCGACCGCGCCACGCGGAGGATCCTCGGTTGCCACGTGGTGGGTGAACGGGCGGTCGACCTGGTGCAGACGGCGGCGATCGCCATCGCGGCGGGGATGCCCGTGGATGCGCTGGCCCGCGTCCCGCTCTCGTTTCCCACCTATCCCGGGGTCCTGGGGCGTGCAGCGGCCATCGCGGCCCGCCAGCTCCAGGTCGATGTGGATCGAGCACGCCTCGCGGAGCTTCTTTGATAGGCCGCGTCCTCCAGGCCCCCTTCTTCCGATAGTCATCAGCCTACATGCATTGAAGTCGCACTCCGCCGCCGGGGCCCGCATCAGGGGCGCCCGGCGGCTCCACGTTTACGGCAATTATTGCCTGATCGCTTCAAACTGACTTAGACGTGCAAAAAAAGAATAGCCGAAAAAGCCTGTAGAACACATGGAAGGGACCGACTGGCACCAAGCCAGTCCATTGAGAACCAAAGGTCCCCCATGTCCAAGCTGCACAAAACGCTGCTGACCGCTTCCGTCGTGTTCCTGGGGTTGACGGGGTGCGGGGACGCGGAGCTTCCTGAAACCGAGCTGGCCACGACCCAGCAGGGTGTGACGTCCCTGGGCATCCCGCTGCCCATCCCCGCCTGCTCGGGCCTGCCGGACACGGATGGCGACGGCGTCTGCGACGTGGTGGAGTCGCTGCTGGGCACCAGCCCCAGCAACCCGGACACGGACGGGGACCGGCTCAACGACTACGCGGAGTCGTTCGGCTTCGGCGGCGGCCTGGACCTGACGGCCCTCGGCGCGAACGCGCGCAGGAAGGACATCTTCATCGAGGCGGATTACTACGCGGGCCAGCAGCCGAGCCAGGCGTTGCTGAACCGGGTCATCACGGCCTTCGCCAATGCGCCGGTGTCGAACCCGGATGGCTCCAAGGGCATCACGCTGCACGTGGTGGTGGACCAGCAGATCGCCGCGGCGGACGCGGACGCGGACCTCAATCCCGTCTGGACGGACTTCGACAAGATCAAGGCGAAGTACTTCGCCGCCAACCGCGCGCCCTACTTCCACTACATGCTGTTCGCGAACCGGTACGACGGTGGCAACTCCAGCGGCATCTCGCGCGGCATCCCCGCGCATGACTTCGTGGTGACGCTGGGCTTCGTCGCCGCCACCGAGCTGCAGCGGGCGGGTACCCTGATGCACGAGCTGGGGCACAACATCGGTCTGCGCCACGGCGGTACCGACAACGCCAACTACAAGCCCAACTACCTGAGCATCATGAACTACGAGTACCAGTTCTATGGCTTCGGCATCGGTGGCCTGAACAACGTGCTGGACTACTCTCGCGTGCAGGTGGCCGCCTTCAACGAGCTGAGCGTCAACGAGGGCGGCGCGTTCACGCCCGCGGGCACGACCACCGAGGCGGACCTCGCGAAGATCAGCGCGCTTCGCTTCAACGACGCCCAGGTCACAGGCAACGCGAGCACCAACCTGGACTTCAACAACAATGGCGGCATCGATGCCGCGACCTATACCCGGGACTTCAACCGCAACGGCGTCGCCGACGTGTTCCCCGCGTCGCAGAACGACTGGCTGGCGCTCGCGTATGACGGTGGCGGGCAGATTGGCTTCGCCACGTCGGGCATCACCCAGGACCTGGGCCGCGAGGAGCTGTACATCGTTCCCCCGGAGAAGATGGAGCCCTGCCTCACCGTGCCCCAGCCTGACGCCCGGTAGTCACCGCCGTCCCCGCTGAACCGTCGCATCGCGCCGCCGGGTCCACCTTCACGGGGGCCCGGCGGACATGCCGGTCCTGGAAGCACTCAGAGCCCTGACAGCTCGCGGTCCTTCACCTTCAGCCAGGCCTGCTTCCGGGACAGGTAGGTGGAGCAGATGCGCCGCCAGGTCCATACGTCGCTCCGGGTCCACCAGTCGCCGAGCGGCCTGTCGCCCAGGAGGTCGACGCCGAGGTCCCGCAGGTTGCCGAGGTTTCGGAAGCCCACTCCGTTGAGCCCTTCATAGACGTTGGACTCCAGCACCAGGACCTTGTCCGTCTCCACGTGGTGGTCCACGACGAGGAAGGTGTGGCCGGAGTCCCACTGCTTGCGCCAGCCCTGGATGAGCGTCCATGGGTGGGGAGGCGTGTCCTCGGACGGCGGGAGGATGGCCATGCCGCTCTCGATGGCGGCGGTGACCGGGGAGAAATAGTCCTCCGTGGAGGCGATCATCATCTGCCGGTGCCTTCGCGCGTCCCAGGCGAACTCCGCGCCGTGCACGTCGGAGAAGGCCTTCACGGTCAGCGCCTCCACGAAGGTGCAGCAGTTGTTGCGCTGCGGAGGCGCCAGCGGGACGCGGATGCCGGGGAGCGCCCACGGGTAATAGGCCCGGTCCAGGTCGTAGCGATAGTCGGTGAAGTCCTTCAGCAGCCCGACGAGCACCGCCTCGGACACGGCGAGGGGCTCGTCTTCGTACGTCCGCCGCCGCACCGGCGGAGGCTTCTTCGCGAGGAAGACCTTCGCGTAGGCCTGCGATTTCCAGCGCGTGCAGATCCACGTGTCGAGCGCCCCCAGCGTCGGCACCTCCAGCCGTGCGTAGTCGGTGGCCTTCGTCGGGTAGCCCTTCTTGTGCTCGAGCACGAAGTACGTGCCGGGCTCGACGTAGCCCTCGAACTGCGAGTCGCTGTCCGGCATCACGAAGCCCCGCAGCCGGATGGAGAGCTTCGCGACGAGTTCGGTTTCCGCCATGGTGCGTCCCCCCGATGAAGCTGGAGCGCCCAGTGTACAGCGGGGCCTCAGCGATGAAATGCCTCGGCCCTCAGGGTGGCGGCTCCGGGATTACGGAACGGCGCTCACGTCCACGTCGATGACGCGCGGCTCCTCGGTGCTCGTCGTGCCGGTCACCGGGGGCATCACGGCGGCCACCTGGAGCGTCAGCGCCCATTCGCCCGTGCTGAGCTGGGTGGGCACGTACTTCCAGGAGAGGTGCACGTTCCCCGTGGTCTCTCCCTCGGCCGCCAGCGCCTCGCGCGCCCGCTGCTCAATCTGCGCCGTCGTCAGCCGCGTCCGCAGCAGGTGGCCGGAGCGGGCCAGGGCCGGCCAGCTGATGAGCGCGCGCTGGAAGCTGCCATCCGGGCCGTGGGACACCACCGCGCGGTGGCCCTCCACGCGGATGCCATTGATGGCGCGCATGACGAAGGTCTTGTGGCGGTGGAGCGCGGGCGCTTCGACAACCCCATTGTCCTCGCTCTGGGTGAAGGACTTCACCTGCCGCACCGCCCCCAGCTCCGCCGTGGGGATGCCCCAGCGCTGCAGGCGAGCCAGGGCGTTCCGCTGCAACACCGCGGGATCCTGCGGTGTCTCGGGGCCCGCGCCCACCTTGTTCAGCACCAGCACCTGGCCTTCGGACGGGTCGCGCTCGATCGTCCAGGTCTGGGACTCCATGTCGAAGCGGGTGCCCACCGGCACCTCCGCCTGGGAGAAGGGCTCGGTCGTTCCCACCAGCGAACGCTGCAGCACGGCGGCATCGAACGCCGAGCCAGGAAGCAGCGTGGTGGGGATGCTTCCGGTGGGAGGCGTGGCGAGCGCCGTGGAGTCGAAGATGAAGCCGACGGTCGCGCGGGAGACCTGCGCGGTGGGCGCGGCGTCGGGCTCCATCAGGGCACCGCTGTCACAGCCAGACGCGGCGGCGAGCGGGAGGACGGACAGGAAGCGGATCAGCAAATGGGTCTTCATGGCGGTTCGTTCTTTCTTGTCGAAGGCGAGGGCGGCAGCGGTCACTCGGGCAGCTTCTGCCCGCCGGAGGGGTCGCAGCCCCCCACGTAGAAGTAGGTGGAGGCGACCTTGCTCCCGGTGTTCTTGCGGTCCCGCCAGCCGCCGTTCTCGAACATCGCCACGCGCGCCGCCTTGGTCTCACCGAAGACGATGGACACCGGGCAGTCATCGTTGTTCTTGCCGATGTCCCAGTCGTAGGCTTCGTCGATCCAGTTCTCGCCCACGCCGTCGCTGCGCGAGCTCGACACGTAGCGCTTCACGTAGCGCTTCACGAAGTTGCCGCACGACGAGTCACCGTGAAAGGCGTTCCACATGCTGAAGCCGCTGGTGGGCGTCACGAGCGCCTGCCGGTACCCGCCCTGCTTCCAGACCTGGTAGTCGCCAGACTGGCAGGCCTTCACGACGGCGATGTTCAGCTTGCCGTTGCCCAGGTTCATGTGGATGTCCGTGATGGCCGAACACGAGTCCACGTCGGTTCCCATCACCAGCCAGCTGCGCAGGGACGACTCGTTGTGGCCGCCGTGGGTGTGCACGAAGAGGACGTCCGCGTCGTCCACGCCGGCGTTGGCCAGGGTGTCCTTCGCGTCGACCGCGGCCGCCTTCGAGGCGTCGGTCCAGAGGTCCGCGCGGGCGCTCGAGTTGTTGATGGTGCGCACGTCCGACCAGAGGCCGGAACTCACGAGCGAGTTGAAGTAGCCCGCGAACTCCGCCGCCGTCTTCGTGTGCACGGAGTGCGAATCCGCGTTGCACTGTCCCGCGCCTCCGAAGTTGGCGATGCCATAGACATGGGTCTCGTCCGCCAGCGCCGCCGCGGGCAGGAGCAGGGCCCCCGCGAGCGCCGCGCTCCGCAACGGCAGTGTCTGCTTCCGGAATTTCATGGTCCGAGTCTCCGCCCCGTCAGGGGTGTGTGGATGGCCTGATGCAGCCGGAGCCGCGCGGCGTTCGCCGTGCGTTTCTTCCGGCCCTGCCCCCTCAACGAAATCCGGAGCGATTTTCCCTCACCCCCTTTTTCAACCCGTCCCAACCCTGCCCCGAGCCTCCGGTCTGACGGAGTGGTAGCGTTTGCCAGACAGCCAGTCCCGGCATCCAGGGGGAGTCATGGGAATCACGATGTCACCGCAGGAGTACGCCACGGCGTTCCGCCTGCTTGCTGCGTCCGCGACGCATCCGCAGAACATCCACCAGATCGTCACGGAGCGGCTGCTGCCCGGGCTTCCCGTGCGCCCCACCCTGCTGGACGTCGGCGCGGGGGCGGGCTCGGTGGCGGAGCGGCTCGCGCCGCTCTTCGATTCGCTCACCCTGCTCGAACCCAATCCCGAGCAGAGCGCCCGCTTCCGCCATGAGAAGGCGAAGGTGCTCCCGGTCTCCCTGGAGGGGTTCGACTCGCAGGACCGGTATGACCTGGTCGTCTGCTCACACGTCATGTACCACGTGCCTGTCTCGGAATGGGGCGGCTTCATCGACAGACTGCTTGGCTTCGTGCGCCCGGGAGGCACCTGCCTGATGGTGATGGCCGCCGCCCGGGGGCCGACGTATGAGATGTGCCGTGAGTTCTCCGACACCCTGTTCTTCAGCGAGCACATCGCCACCGAGCTGCGGCGGAAGCAGCTGCCCCACGAGCCCATCGCGACGATGAGCGGGTTCGCCGCGAACACCTTCGAGGAGATGGAGACGCTCTGCCGTTTCCTCGTGCTGGAGGGGTGCTTCACGGCCGACCAGCTGGCGGACCTGAGTCCGGACGCGTGGCGAAGCCTCGATGCGCGGATCCGTGCGCACGCCGAGCGTTGCCGGCAGCCTGACGGGACGTACCGGCTGGCACAGGATGAGGACGTCATCCTCATCCCCCGCTAGACGAGCGCTCCAGGCGGTACCCGGCTTGACGGCATCAGGTCAAACCGGCTGGCGGTTCCGCCCGGGTTCGTGGGATGGGTCTTGGATGTTCGACCCCGTCACGCTCGACCAGCTTCGCGCCTTCGTGGCTGTCGTCGAGGAGGGAAGCTTCTCGGCGGCGGCGCGCAAGCTTCGCCGCGTGCAGTCCGCCATCAGCACGGCGATGGCCAACCTGGAGGCCCAGCTGGGCGTGCCGCTGTGGGATCGCTCGACGAAGGTGCCCACGCTGACGCCCCAGGGCCAGGCGGTGCTCGCGTCGACCCGGCGGGTGCTCTCCGAGGTCGACGGCCTGCGGCGGCTCACCACCGGCATGACCCTGGGGCTGGAGGCGTCGGTGTCGCTGTGCCTGGATGCCTTCTTCCCGCGGAAGGCGCTCATCGACCTGTGCGGCGCGTTCACCCGGGAGTTCCCCTCGGTCGACCTCCGCGTGGACACGCAGGTCATGTCCGCCGTGTCGGCCCGCGTGCTCGACGGCACGGCCACCCTGGGGGTGGCGAGCCTGCCGGGGCTGGCGCCAGGGCTGGAAGCGCAGGCGCTGTCACCCATCCGGGTGCTGCCTGTCGCGAGCCCCCGGCATCCCCTGGCGGCCCACAAGGGACGCCTCGCCCGCCGGCACTTCGTGGACGCCATCCAGGTCGTGCTCTCCGAATGCAGCGAGGCGGGCGTCTCCGACCAGGCCGGCCTGTCACCGCGCACCTGGCGGGTCAGCGACCTCTACACGCAGCACGAAATGCTGCGCGCGGGCCTGGGCTGGGGGACCCTGCCGGAGCATCTGATCCGCGACGACCTGCGCGAAGGCAGGTTGGTGGCCCTGCGGCCCATGGCCTGGAGCGACCAGGAGAACCTGCTCAAGCTCCTGGCCATCTACCGCGGCGACACCGTCTTCGGACCCGCGCACCGCTGGCTGCTGGAACAGCTCACCCAGCTCTGCGCGCGCGAGGCCCGCCGCAAGACGGCGTGAGCCCCCTCACAACCGGCTGCGCACCCACAGCGCCAGCACCCCGGGGACGAGGAGCGCCGGGAACCCCAGGTGCTGGACGCCGAACGCGCCCCCCAGACACCCCAGCGCGAACGCCAGGATGATGAAGCCCAGCGAGCGATGCTTGCCGGCGTTCTCCGGGGCCCCCGGAATCACCTTCTCCACGAACCACTGCGTGACGTTGCCGGTCATCACGGTCGTCATCGGCCCCAGCGAGGGCGACACCCGGTGCATCGCGTTCTGGATGCCCATGGCGATGACCGCGAAGACCACGACGACCTTGTGCGCCGCCGTGCCCTGGATGGCCCACGGCACGGCCGCCGCCGCGCCGAAGGCCACGGCCTGGAGGAGCAGGAGCGTGCGCGCGGAGCGCTCCACCCGGCGGTGCAGGTGCGTGGCCAGGTAGACGGACAGGACGAAGAGGGGGAAGGTGGACAGCTTGAGCCACTCGTCCGCCTTGGCGTTGCGCGCGAGATCCGCGGCGAGCACGACGAAGTTGCCGGTGACGTGCGCGCAGAAGATGCCCCCCGCGCCCACGAAGGTGACGGCGTCCGCGTAGCCCGCGATGAACGCGAGCGCGGCGGGAACCCAGGCGGTGCGGGAGGCAGGGCTGGAAGTCATGGGCATACCGGGGTCAGTAGGTGAAGGTCGTCCAGGTGCCGAAGAAGTCGACGTCCCGGCCGGTGGCCGAACGCAGCGCGGGCCCGGCGAAGACGTGCGAGTACTCGGCATTGAACATGAAGTGACGCGTGACGCGATATCCGAGCGACAGCGAGAGCTGCGCGCCGGTGTAGCGGGCCTGTGACTCCGAGGCCGGCACGAGGACGTCCCCGGGTGGCGTGTAGACGGCGTCGTGGACCGACTGCCGGAAGAAGAAGACACAGCCCGCCTCCAGCGCGACCGGGTCCAGGTTCCACTGCGCCATCGGGTGCACTTCGTACAGGTTCGACGGGTAGATCAACGGCAACGCGCTGAAGAAGGTCTGGTTCGGGAACCAGGCATGGAAGGTGGAGACCCGGCCATCGCCGGCGTGGCGGTCACCACTCAGCGCGTCCCCCCGCACGCCCACCCTCAGCGGTGCGAAGGGCAGCCGCTGCCACAGGCCTCCCGCCAGCCCCCAGGCCAGGACCTCGGCGTCGTCCACCGTTCCGGCCTGGGCGAGCGCATGTCCGATGTATTCGAAGCCCCCCGGCGTTTCGCCAAACACCCGCACGCCCAGCATGTGGCGCAGCTCGCGCCCCTCCACGTCCCCGTAGGTCACCGAAGGACGGTCGCGCCCGAGGTAGAAGACATCCATCGAGAGCAGCCTTCGCGGAAGGACCTCCACGGTGGCGTAGAGCCCCCAGAACCGGCTTCGCCACGCGGGCGCGTCATCGAGCACGCCGCGCTGGAGCTGGGGCACCACGCCGCCAAAGCCCTCCACGTTCCAGCCCTCGCCGCTCACCGTGAGGCGGGCCAGGTCGAACGCCTGACGGACGTTGGTCCCGTCCCGCGTGCTCACCCACCGCGTTGACCCCAGCGACAGCTCCTGGCGTCCGACGCGGGCAACGAAGCGGGCCTTCCGGGCCACGGCGCGCCACTCGACGAAGGCCTGCTGCACGTCGAACAGGTCGCTTCCCGGCGGCGCGTCCCGGGCAGGCGCCCCCAGCGCCAGATGCGCGCCCATCTGGACGAAGGCGCGAAAGGAGCCCACATGGGCGTCGACGTGCAACAGGTTGCGGGAGAAGAGGACGCTCTCCGCCAGCGGACCGTCCAGCCCCCGGGTCAGCTCATAGCGGAGCCGATGCTGGCCTCCGAACGAGAGATACGCCCCCTCCCCCAGCGGGACGTACTTGACGCGGTCGAACGGATCCTCGCCGGTCCGCCGCAGCGGGTCCGTCCAGTCCTCGAGGTAGCGGATCGCCGCATACCGTGGCGCCTCGCGCGGTTCCGGGAGGTCTTCCGCGCGGGCCGCCAGCGGCACGCCGAGCAGCCCGGAGAGGACGAGGACGAACGCGCTTCGTGAACGGCACGGCATGAGGGCTTCCCGTGTCCTTCCGCTCAGAATGCCCAACAGGAGCAACCCAGGAGTCCCCAGAACGTCGGCTCCTCCGCGACGGGCACCGGCCGGCGCCAGGCCGCCTTGCCATGCGCATGCACGCCGCACGCATGCGGCGCGTCCGCGCGGTCCGTCCCATGGGCCTGCGCGGGGGAGGACGCGTACCCGCCGAAGCTCCGCACCGGAGACCAGTCCGGCATCGCCGCGGGCAGCGGCGGTGCGAAGTCCGAGAAGCCACCCGAGCCATGCACCACCTTGCCGCCGACCACGGTGAGCACGGACTCCAGCCGGGAGATCTCCTCGGCGGGGACGCGGAAGTAGTCCGCCGACAGCACGGCCAGGTCCGCGAGCTGCCCCACCGCGAGCTGCCCCTTCGTGCCCGTCTCCGACGAGAACCAGGTGTTGCGCTCGGTCCAGAGCCGCAGCGCGGTCTCCCGGTCGAGCAGCGCGTCCTCGCCGTACAGCTGCGTCCCCGCGACGGTCTTCCCGGTGACCAGCCACGACAGGGAGACCCAGGGGTTGTAGGACGCGACCCGCGTGGCGTCCGTGCCGGCCCCCACGGGGACACCGGCGGCGAGCATCCGGGCGATGGGCGGCGTGTGGGCCGCGGCCGCCGCGCCATAGCGCTCCACGAAGTATTCGCCCTGATACGCCATCCGGTGCTGCACCGCGATGCCGCCACCGAGCGCGGCGATGCGATCGATGTTGCGCTCGGAGATGGTCTCCGCGTGGTCGATGAACCAGTGCAGCCCCCGGAAGGGCATGTCGTGGTGGACGCGCTCGAAGACATCCAGGGCGCGCGAGATGCTCTCGTCGTAGGTCGCGTGCAGGCGCCACGGCCACCGGTTCTCCACCAGCACCCGGACGACCTCCTCCAGCTGGCCTTCCATGTCCGCCGGAAGCTCCGGGCGCGGTTCGCGGAAGTCCTCGAAGTCCGCGGCGGAGAAGACGAGCATCTCCCCGGCGCCGTTGTGGCGGAAGTGGTCGCTCCCCTGCCCCGGCCGGACCTGCTTCGCCCACGCGCGGAAGTCCGCGGCCTCCGCGCCCTTGTTCTGGGTGAACAGGTTGTAGGCGATGCGCAGCGTGAGCTGGCCCGCGTCCGCGAGCTTCTGCACGACGGCGTAGTCGTCGGGGTAGTTCTGGAAGCCACCGCCCGCGTCGATGACGCCGGTGATGCCCAGGCGGTTCAACTCGCGCATGAAGTGGCGGGTGGAGTTCTCCTGGTACTCCGCGGGCAGCTTCGGCCCCTTCGCCAGCGTCGCGTAGAGCAGCTGCGCGTTGGGCTTCGCGAGCAGGAGCCCCGTCGGGTTCCCGTGCCGGTCGCGCTGGATCTCACCGCCCGGCGGGTTCGGCGTGTCCCGGGTGTAGCCGCACGCGCGCAGCGCCGCCCCGTTGAGCAGCGCGCGGTCGTAGAGGTGGAGGATGAAGACCGGCGTCTCCGGCGCGGCGGCGTTCAGCTCCTCGAGGGTCGGCAGGCGCCGCTCCGCGAACTGGAGTTCGGTGAAGCCGCCCACCACCCGCACCCACTGCGGCGCGGGGGTGATGGCCACCTGCTTGCGCAGCATGCGCATCGCATCCGCGAGCGACCGGACCCCGTCCCAGCGCAGCTCGAGGTTGTAGTTGAGCCCGCCGCGAATCACGTGGGTGTGGCTGTCGATGAGGCCGGGCACGACGCGACGGCCCCCCACGTCGATGACCCGCGTGTCCGCGCCCCGCGTCGGGAGGATGTCGCTCGCCGCGCCCACCGCGGAGAACCGGCCGTCCGTGATGGCGACGGCGTCCGCCTCCGGCGCGCCCGGGAACAAGGTGGTGAACCGGCCATGATGCAGGATGAGGTCCGGGGGCATGCGGCGTGTTCCTTCAGGGGTTGGAGCCTGGGGGTGGAGCATCCTCCGGAGACACGGGAGGGACACCAGTGACTTTCGGTATGCACTCCTCGGTGAGCCACACCGCCGTGAGGGGTTCCCGGCGAAGCAACCGGCGGCTGACGGGCACCAGCTGCTCTCCGACGAGGAGGCCCAGCAGTCCCGCCAGTGCGACGAGGGGTGGCGCGGGGGAGCGCACACCGAGCAGACCGTAGAGGACGCCCATCAGCATCCCCGCGGCGATCGACACCAGATAGATCTTCATGACCGGAAGGCCCGGGGGTCAGTGACCGCCCTCGCCTCCGCCGAACATGGTCTTCGCATAGAGCAGGCCCAGGCCGTAGGAGCCGCCCGACTCCTTCGCGAGGTTCACGACGGCGTCGTACGTCTTGCTCCGGGCCCAGTCGCGCTGGAGCTCCAGGAGGTACTGGAGCGACGTCATGGGCCGCGCGCCCGCCTGGACCATGCGGGCCATGGCGCGCTCGTGGGCCTCCGGGGAGACGTCACCGCAGGCATCCGCGATGACGTAGACCTCGAAGCCCTGGTCCAGCGCGGACAGCGCGGGACCGACGATGCACACCGACGTCCACAGGCCCGCCAGGACGATGCGTGACTTGCCGATGGCGTTGACCCGCTCGGCGATGCGCGGATCCTCCCAGGTGTTCATCGACGTCCGGTCGATGGCGACCTCCTCCGGAAACGCCTTCGTGATCTCGGTGAACATCGGGCCGGAGAAGGACTTCTCCGCGACGGTCGTGAGGAGGGTCGACACGTTGAACACCCGCGCCGCGCCGGAGATGAGCGAGACGTGCGTGCGCAGCTGGTTCGCGTGGATGGAGTGCGTCGCGAACGCCATCTGCGGCTGGAAGTCGATGAGGATGAGCGTGTGGTCGCTGGGGGTGAGCAGCGTCTTGCCAGGGGATGCGGTCGCGGTCGCCATGTGGGGTGCCCTTCCTTGAAGTGACGACACCCTCACCCGGCCAAGCCATCTCGACAATGGGCAAACAGGAGATGATTCCCATCGATTTCGCAGATGGTTCGACGGCCAGACAGCACGCCCGGTATCGGATTGAAACGGAGCGTGTGAGTCATCTGGGACCGTGCGGTTCGGCCCGGTCGCTGTCAGAGGCCCCTGCGATGTTTCCAGGCTCACCCCCCAGGAGCACCGCATGTCCCTGTCGTCTTGGAAGGCATTGATCGTCGTTCCCCTGATGCTCTGTTTCGCGTGCAGCCCTGACACCGTCCCCCAGGAGACGGAGGTCCCCGCCGTCGAGGCCTCCGAGTCCTCCGCGCTCATCGTGGGGCCCGCGGGCACCCTCCTGACGGCGCGTTATCAACACACCGCCACGCTGCTCTCCAATGGCAAGGTGCTGGTGGTGGGAGGCGGGACTCCCACGGAGACCGCGTCGACGGAGCTGTATGACCCGGCCACCGCCACGTCGAGCACCGGCCCCTCGATGAGCGCCGCGCGCCGCTCCCACACCGCCACGCTGTTGCAGGACGGCAGCGTGCTCATCGTGGCCGGCATCGGACCGAGCGGCCTCCTGTCCTCGGTCGAGCGGTATCAGCCCGCCACGAACACCTGGACCGCCGCGGCCCCCCTGCCCCGCATCAGCTACGGACACAGCGCCACGCTGCTCTCGGACGGGCGGGTGCTGGTGGTGGGAGGCGTGGGCGGTGCGTCGGGCGGCACGTCGGCCCACATCTACGACCCGGCCACGGACACCTGGACCGCCACGGGCTCGCTCCCCAACGCGATGGGCTTCCAGTCCGCGGTGCGGCTCGCGGATGGGCGCGTCCTCCTCACGGGAGGTGGCGCCACCATCAGCCTCGCCCAGCTCTGGACGCCCTCCACCGGAGCCTGGACGGTCGTGGCGCCGATGAACTCCGCCCGCAGTGACCACAGCCTCCACCTGCTCTCCAGCGGGAAGGTGCTCGCCGCCGGTTCCGTGCAGATGTCGGAGGTGTACGACCCGGCGACCAACGTCTGGACGAACACCTCGAACACGGTGGTCACCCACTACTCCGCGCCTTCCGCCATGCGCCCCGACGGGAGCATCGTCATGGCCGGCGGCTCCTACAACAACACCACCGTGGAGGTGTACTACCCCAGCACCGGCGTCTGGAGCTCGGTGGGGGCGCTCACCCAGACGCGCAGGAACCATCCCACCGTCGCGCTGCCGGACGGCCGCGTCCTCTTCCTGGGCGGAACCGCGACCAGCAGCTCGGGCTCCATGGTGCCGATGGCCAGTGTCGAGAAGTTCGATCTGTCCAACCCGTGCACGCCGACGACCTGCGCCGCGCAGGGCAAGAACTGCGGCACGATCTCCAACGGGTGTGGCGGGACGCTGAGCTGCGGCACCTGCGGTTCGGGGCTGACGTGCACCAACAACGTCTGCGGGACGGGCGCTCCCGCCTCCTGCGCCCATAACGTGTGCACGTCCGGCACCGCGTTGAGCAAGACGTGCAGCACGTGCGCGAACACCGTGTGCACGCGCGATCCGTTCTGCTGCAACACGTCCTGGGACAGCATCTGTGTCAACGAGGCCAGCACCGATTGCGTCATCACGCAGCCCGGCTGCGTCGCACAATAGGGACGGAGGCCCGGCGAGTCTGGCCAGCTCGCGGACGCGAGAGGCCGCTTCGCCACAGGCCTGGCGCCACTGGCGGCACGGCGATGTCCCGTGCCCGCCAACCCCGGTACTTCTCCGAACACCCACTTGAACGGAGAAGAACCCGTGCGCGCTGCCTTGCTCCTCGCAGTCCTTCCTCGCTGGTTCGCCGTGTGCCTGGGCCTCTTCGGCGCCCAGGCATTCGCGGGATACACGTCCGTGCCGGACGGGTACGTCCTGCTCGGCATCGAGACCTCGAACCGTTACCTGGTGGCGGGGGGCGCCAGGTTCTACATCCCTCCCGCGCAGCACTCCCTGTACTCCGGCGCCACCCTGGTGGCGCAGCCCCAGGCCACCATCGACGCGGTCACGCAGATCCCCATGGACGGCACGCTGATCCGCCAGAAGGGCACTGCTGAGATCTACGTCGTGGTGGGGCAGGCGTACTGGTGGATTCCGTCGCCCACGGAGCTGGACTACTGGGATGACTGGCGGATGGTCAATGACATCCCGAACAGCGACTGGCGTTCGCCCTTCATCAACTACTCCTACAACGTCCTGGTCCAGGAGCGCTCGACGAGCCAGATCTATCTCTGGGTGGCTGGCGCCAAGTACCCCGTCACCACCACGGCGGACCTCAACTACTTCGGAGGGCTGTCCAGCGTGAGGGTGATTCCGCTGGGGACGCTGGCCAGCACCACGCACGAGCCGTGGTGCGGAGCGAACCTCCGGGAGCGTTCGAGCAGCACCGTGTACAACCTGGGGTACGTCAACCGCAGCCATCCCTCCATGAGCAGGTCCGTCACGTCCAGCCCCGCGCACAGCGTCGTGCCGGATGGGGCGCTGGCCCCCGTGCCGGTGTTCAACGTCTCCGGCGAGCTCTCCTGCATCTGGTAGCACCCGGCCAGGACCGCCCGCCCCGAAGACCCGTCTCACATTGCATTGAGGTCTGTCCGTCATTGCCCACGGCCTCGCCGGGCGTGATGCGGCCGACCCACTCCTGCAACAACGCAGCAAAACGCAGCACAACACAACGAAAGGTGAACGCATGTCTCGATTGGGATTGTTCCTGGTGGGTGCGCTGGCCCTGGGTCTGACCGCGTGCGGAGGCCCCGAGCAGGCGGAGGACGGCACCGAGCCCCAGATGGCGTCGGCGCAGCAGGAACTGACGCAGTACTGTGGTCTGAACTGCCCGAGCGGCCAGCACCCGACCACCTACCTGTGCAGCAGCTCGTGTGGCAGCTTCTGCACCAACACCAACAACGCGGTCCAGTGCGATACCAACGCGGGCTCGTCCTTCACCTCGTGCGGCACGACCTGCCCGTCGCCGTACCATGTCACCAGCACGTACGGCTCCTACAACTGCAGCAAGACCATCCCGTACCTGAGCGGCAACAACACGGTCATCTGCAGCCTGTGAGCGACCGGGACTGAGGCGGACGAGGTCCCACCTCGGATGAAGAGCACGGTGGACTGGCGACTCGCGAGCGTCGCCAGTCCACTGTCACGGGACGGTCGCGATGCAAGGCATTGATGGGGCGCAATCCGGCGGATTGAACCTGACGCCGCATCCCGTATGCTCGCCCGCCCCATGTCCCCGAAATCGAAAGCCCGAAGCGCGCTCACCGCGGCCTCGCTCCTGCTCGCGTCCCCGGCGCTCGCGCAGGCACCGCAGGCCGATGCGCCGACCCCGGAGGCGGCCGCGCAGGCCCAGCCCGTGATGACGAAGCCTCCGGCGCTGCTGCAGCAGGTGGAGGCCACCTACCCGCCCGAGGCGCTCGCGGCAGGGCTCACCGCTTCCGTGCGCCTCATCATCACCATCGCCGCGGACGGCAGCGTGTCGGACGTGCTGCCCACGGAGCCGGCGGGCCATGGCTTCGACGAGGCGGCCATCGCAGCGGTGCGCCAGTTCCGCTTCTCCCCCGCGGAGGTGGACGGCGTGCCCGCGCCCGTGCAGGTGGAGTACGTCTACCACTTCACCCTCGCCGCTCCGCCGCAAGAGGCCCCCGGACCGGAGCAGGTCCAGGCGGCGCCGAAGGCCACGCTCACCGGCCAGCTGATTTCACGCGGCAGCCGCTCGCGGGTGGCCGGCGCCACCGTGCGCTGCGGTGACGACCCGGAGGCGCCCGAGGCCCTCTCGGACGCGGACGGCCGCTTCACGCTGGAGGTGCCGCCCGGCGAGTGCGCGGTGCGCGTGGTGGCGTCCGGCTTCCAGCTCTACCAGACGAAGGAGCAGCTCCAGGCGAACGAGACGACGGAGGTGAACTTCTTCCTCGCCCCCACCGCCGGCGCGCTGGAGACCGTGGTGCGCTCCGAGCGGCCGAAGAAGGAGGTCGTGCGCCGGACCATCACGCGCCAGGAGGCGCAGAAGACGCCGGGCACCTTCGGAGACCCCATCCGCGTCATCCAGACCCTGCCGGGCGTGGCGCGTGCGCCCTTCATCTCCGGCCAGCTGCTGGTGCGCGGCTCCAACCCCGGCCAGACGGCGACGATGATGGACGGGGTCAGCATCCCCCTCCTCTTCCACCTCCTGGGCGGGCCCTCGGTGGTGAACGCCGAGTTCATCGACCAGCTCGACTTCTTCCCGGGCGGCTACGGCAGCCAGTACGGCCGCGCGGTGGGCGGCATCGTGGAGGTCGGCACGCGCAAGGGCGCCGCCGACACGTTCCACGGCTCGGTGAAGGTGGACCTGCTGGACGCGGGCTTCTTCCTGGAAGCGCCCGTGACGGACGGCATCAGCGTGGCCGCCGCCGCGCGGCGCTCGTACATCGACACGCTGCTGCCGCTCGTCCTCCCCAAGGACGAGGGCAGCACGCTGTCCGTGGTGCCGCGCTACTGGGACTACCAGGTGCGTGTGGACTTCGGCGCGAAGCGGGATGCCCGCTCCGAAGCCGAGGCCCAGGCGGGCGGCGCGCGCAGCACCGGCTACGTGATGGCCTTCGGCAGTGACGACCAGCTGCGCCTGGTGTCGTCCGGCCCGGAGACGGAGCGCGACCTGTCGGTGGACACGCACACCCTCTTCCACCGCATCAAGGGTGACTGGACGTACCGCAAGGGCGCGCTCACGTCCGTCTTCACGCCGTACGTAGGCTACGACGGCACCAGCTTCAAGTTCGGCGCCGCGAAGCAGAACGGCGTGGGCTACACGGTGGGCGCGCGCGAGGTGCTGGGCCTGGAGCTGTCCTCCGAGCTCACCGTGCGCACCGGCCTGGACCTCGTGTACGAGCACCAGTCCTTCGACGTGGAGTTCCCCGCCCCGGAGAACTTCGAGTACGTGGCCTTCCCCGGTGCCGAGTCCGTGGGCGAGCTGCTGGTGGAGAAGATTGGCCTGGGCTCCTTCGACGGGGCGCTCTTCGTGGAGGCGGACCTGAAGGTGGGGAAGTTCACCTTCACCCCCGGCGTGCGCGGCAACTTCCAGCGCGCGGGCGACGCCCGGAACGTGGCGTTGGATCCCCGGCTGTGGGTGCGCTTCGAGGCCACCGAGCGCACCCAGCTCAAGGGCTCGCTCGGCCTCTACAGCCAGCCGGCGGAGACGTTCCGCTTCATCACCCTGCCGTACGGCAACCCGGAGCTCGCCTACCAGCGGGCGTTCCAGAGCAGCCTGGGCGTGGAGCACCGGCTGACGGACGTGTTCAACGTCGACGTGACGGGCTTCTTCAACCGCCGCTACAACAACATCGCGGCGCCCGGAGAGCTCCGGTCGCTCCCGAAGGGGGGCGTGATCCAGGTGCCGTACTCCAACCAGGGCATCGGCCGCGCCCTGGGCCTGGAGGTGATGGTGAAGAAGCAGCGCGCGTCCGCGTCGGACCGGTGGTCCGGCTGGCTGTCGTACACCTTCAGCCAGTCGCTGGACGGACGCACGGGCCCCGCCCCCGAGCAGAATGGGAGCGACTTCGGCGGAGGCTTCGGCGGCAACGGCGACGAGACGTATGGCCTCAGCCCCTTCGACCAGACGCACATCCTCACGCTGGTGAGCAACTACGTGCTGGGCAACGGCTGGGAGCTGGGCGGGCGCTTCCGCTACACCACCGGCCGCCCGACGACGCCCATCAACCACACGTTCGACCTGTACCAGGTGGACCGCAACCGCTTCAACGGCACGTACGGCCCCTATGCCTCGTCGCGCACGTCCGGCTTCCACCAGCTCGACATGCGGCTGGACAAGAGCTGGCAGTTCCAGAGCTGGACCCTGGGGGTCTACCTGGACGTGCAGAACCTCTACAACGCGGAGAACGTCGAGTTCACCTTCAACGACTACCGTCAGCGCCGGGAGTACGAAGTGCCCGGCATCCCCATCCTTCCCGTGGTGGGCGTGAAAGGAAGCTTCTGACATGAAAGCCCTGCTCCACACCGGAGGCCTGCTGCTCCTGGCGCTGGCTTCCTTCGCGTGCGTCGAACCCGAGGACAAGCCCTCCAACGTGCACGACCTGCGCGTGCTCGGCGTCTCCACGGAGAAGCCCGAGCTGATCGCCTCCACCTGCGACCAGACGCCGGAGGCCTTTGACGAGCTCGCGGAGGAGCTGACGTACCGCGCGCTGCTGGTGGACCCCGCCGGCGAGGGGCGCCCCATCCAGTACACGCTGTGGGCCTGCGCGGATCAGGACGACCGCACGTGCAAGAACGAAAAGGACCGCGCGCTGCTCGCGGAGGGAACGACGGTCGCGGGCGAGCTGACGCTCTCCATCCGCCCCGGCGCGGCCCGGGTGGCGGACGACAAGCTCCTGCTGGAGCGCGTGCTGGAGGAGGACGCCTACAAGGGGCTGGGCGGCATCCGCATGCCGCTGGTCCTCCGGGCCGTGGCGGGCAACGAGGAGGTGTACGCGCAGAAGCTGATGGTCTTCTGGTGCCCGGTGGTGGAGGGCATGACGGCCAACGTGCAGCCGGTGCTCCCGGGCCTGCGGGTGGACGACGTGGCCTGGCCGGAGGGCGAGCCGCTGGAGCTGAGCGGCCCCGGTCCCTTCGTGGTGACGGCGGACGACGTGTCGGCGCTGGAGGAGAGCTACGTGGTGCCGGGACTGCGGCTGCAGGCCGTCCACCTGAAGGAAGCGTGGGAGATCGCCTGGTACAGCACGCTGGGCGAGTTCAGCCTGTCGGAGACGGGCGGCGCGGACTTCGGTGGCCAGGAGGGACGGCACCGCGTGGAGTGGGAGCCGGCCGAGGGCGCGGCGGCCCAGGAGGTGACGTTCTGGGCCGTGGTGCGCGACGGGCGCGGCGGCAGCTCCTGGCTGGTGCGCAGGGCCCGCTGGAACCCCTGAGTCCCCTGGCACCGGATTCGAATTGAACGCCCACGGGGTGACCCGGCAAGCCACAACCGTGGGCGTTGTAGCGTCCCAGGCCACAGGCCGCCTGCCAGCGGGTGCGTGTTTCCGCACGGTTGGCCGCGGCCATTTCCTTGCAGCGCTCACGGGGTTCTCCAACGCCTGACGCCCGTCCCGGGGCGTGGGCGCACCCACGGAGCTCCACGCATGAGACGCCGCCGACTCATCGCTTTCCCTCCCCTTCCCCACGTCCGGCCCGCCCTGGGCGCCCTGTTCCTCGCGGCCTCGCTGGGCGCGGTGAGCGCCGAAGCCGCGGCCCTCAAGGTCATGCCCATGGGGCTTGGCTTCGGGTCCGTCACCGCGACGGGCATCACCTGCAACAGCGCGGGCGGCGACTGCGACGAGACCTACGGGGCCACCACCACCGTGACCCTCACCGCCACGGCGTCCGCGGGGTCCACCTTCGCGGGTTGGAACATCGACCTGGACGCGGACCTGACGTCCACCCCGGACTGCACGGGCACGGCGTCCACCTGCATCCTGACCATGAACGTGGCGCGGTCCGTGAAGCCTGTCTTCCGGCTGGCGGCGGGCACCGTCAATCCCATCCCTGTCGCCAACGCGAGCGCCATCACGCCCGAGGAGCTCGAAACCTATCTGAGCAATCCCGCCAACGCGGGGACGAACACCGTGGCCCGCTTCGTCAGCGCCCTCCCGGACGAGTACAGGGCCAGCCCCATCCTGATGGCGCGCTCGGAGAGCCTCCAGACCGGCACCGCGGAGCATCCGCGCCTGCTGCTCGCCAGCAAGAACGCCCGGTCCGTCTTCTCCATCGGGCCCGCGCCGCATGCGTCCTATCCGGGCTCGCATCCGGACGTCATCGAGTACATGCAGTGGGACGAGGCGACGAAGAACTTCCGCTTCCACGAAATCATCCTCACGGCCATTCCCGCGATGGGCTCCATCCCGCCGCGCACGCGCCACATCGAGAAGGATGACGTGAAGTGTTCCAGCTGCCATTCGACGCGCAACGTGCTCAACCGCACGGGCATCCCCGGCACGGATGGCATTCCCGCGGGCGTGCTCAAGACGAAGAACAAGCCCAACTGGGACCCGTATGACAGCTGGGGCGGGATGCTCCCCTTCAACCGGGACCGGCTCTACCAGGGCTCGGTGGACATCGCCGCGTTCCGCAAGCTCTTCAACCCCTGGACGTGGCGGACGCAGCCCGCGGTCCGTCAGCTCGTCGAACAGCTCCGGCTGCAACCGCCGGGACGGCTGCCCGCGGGCAGCCCCCACCTCATCACGCGCTTCCGGGGCGGCCCCAATGACGGCACGCCCCGCTTCTCCTTCGACACGTCGCCCCCGGTGACGGTGGAGCCCGTGCCCTCGGGTCCGTCGTCCATCACGACGGCGTATGCCTTCAACGGCCTGGCGGGCACGGGCGCGCTCACGTCCGTCACCCAGGGCGGCAATTCCGTCACGCTGTTCCACGACTCGCCCATCACCGGAGACGAGGGGCGCGGCGTCCAGCTGTTCGACCTCTTGGGCGGCCTGGATGGCACCCTCAACCAGCGGAGGATCGCGGACGAGCTCGCCAGCCACCGCTGGGCGACCGGCAGCGTGTACGTCGACCCGCGTCCGGTGGCGCTGGCCATCACCAAGGGCTGTCTCACCATCAACACGGCGCTGAACACGGTGCAGAGCAACCCCGCGGGCCTGGCGATCGATCAGTCGTTCTTCACGTCGCGCAGCGGCCTGGACATCAACGGCCTGCGCAACGACACCCTGGCGCGCACCCAGAGCATCCCGCGCCGCAAGGCCGACATCGAGAAGCTCAACATGAGCCGGGCGGGCGACGTGTACGTGTCGTCCGGGACGACGGTGAACGGCCTCATCCCGCAGTACGGCGCCGCGACCAGCGCGGCCACGGACGTGTCGCTGCCCCGCCTGCGGCGCGAGGTGTTCCGCCGCCCCATCGACAATCCGGGCCCCGACGCGACGGTGATGGGCGGCATCCTCGTGGACCGCGAGCAGTACAACCCCAACACGAACCTGGTGACCCTGTACCGGTACTTCCTGGAGCCGCTGGGCGTGTCGGTGGACAAGTGGTCCCTGGGCGTGCGCGGCCGCTCGCGCGCCTATGGCTTCGCGGACGTGTTCAGCACGTACAAGAGCGCCCTCCAGACGGAGCTGGAGGCCAACCTGACGGCGGACCCCATCCCCGGGCTCGCGGCGCCGTACGCCTGCGCCAGCCTGATTCCGGCCGTGAACGCCACGCTGGCCTCGCTGCCGCCCGCGGCGGCCGTCCCGACGTACACGGACGTGCAGCGCATCTTCAACAAGAGCTGCGTCGAGTGCCACGGCGGGCTCGACTACCCGCCCTACAAGAACTACGGCACCTTCCTGAACCTGGCCGAGGACCAGAGCGGCCCCGGCGTGAACCCGCTCACGGCGCCGCACGGCATCGCGACGACCTACGCCACCAGCCTGGCGGGCCCGCTGTACGACCGCATCACCCGCCCGTTGGAGGACTGCCCGTTCGGGATGATGCCGTGTGGCGGACCGCCGCTGAGCAAGACGGACATCGAGACCCTCAAGCGGTGGATCCAGGGCGGCAATCCCTCCACGTGGGGCGACCCGCACCTGACGACGCTGGACGGCGTGCGCTACGACTTCCAGGGCGCCGGTGAGTACGTGCTCCTGCGCGACCCGGGGCTGGAGCTGCAGGCGCGCCACACGCCCGTGCAGACCGAGCAGCCCGTGGGCCCCGACGCGCACACCGGCCTGACGGCCTGCGCGAGCATCACGACGGCGGTGGCGGCGCGCCTCGGCCCGCATCGCATCAGCTACCAGATGAACGTGGAGCGCCCGGAGCTGCTGGAGCTGCGCGTGGACGGCAAGCCGGTGCAGCTGGACAAGGAGCTGCTGCTGCCCTCCGGGGGACGCATCACGCGCACCACGGCGAACGGCGGCATCCGGATGGAGTCCGCGGGCGGCACGCGCATCACCGTCACCGTGGATTGGTGGGCGCACTACGGCCTCTGGTACATGAACACCGACGTGCAGCAGGCGCGCGCCACGGAGGGCCTGCTGGGGCCCATCGCCCCCGGCAACTGGCTGCCCATGCTGCCGGATGGCTCGCAGCTGGGCGAGCGGCCTGCGAACCTCGAGGACCGGCACGTCGCCCTGTACGAGAAGCTGGGCGAGTCCTGGCGCGTGACGAAGGACACGTCCCTCTTCGACTATGCCTCCGGGTTCTCCACGGCGTCGTACACGCTGCGGACCTGGCCGGAGTTCAAGGCGGACGCATGCCGCATCACGAAGGCGCCGCCCGGCATTCCGGTGGTGGAGCCGCTGAAGCCCCTTCCGCTCGAGGAGGCGGAGGCGCTGTGCAAGGGCGTCTCCGAGGAGCGCCTGCGCGACTGCGTGCAGGACGTGGCCGCGACCGGCGAGCCGGGCTTCGCCAAGACGTTCCTCACGACGGAGCAGGTGGGCGCCAACCTCCCGCCGGAGGTGCTGGAGCTGGTGGCGCCGCAGGAGAACGCGACCGCTTCCAGGACCGTGACCTTCCAGTGGAAGGACGCCTACGACAAGGACGGGGACGCCGTCGTCTACCGGCACTGCGTCTGGGGCGTGAACACCCGCTTCACCTACGCCGCCTGCACCCAGGGGAGCCGCGAGCAGTCCCGAACGCTGACGCTGGAGGCCGGCGGGGACTACTTCTGGAAGGTCCTCGCCGAGGACAGCCGGGGTGGCAGCACGGAGAGCCGCACCTGGCGCGTGACGGTGAAGTAACCCGACGCCGCCGCTGAAAACACGAAGGCCCCGGACCGCCTGAGGGCGTCCGGGGCCTGGGCGCGGAACCGCTACGGCTTCATCACGTTCATGGCCTTCAAGTACTGCACGGCGTTGCGCGCCTGGGTATTCCCCTTGGCCTCCAGGGCCCGCAGCTGCTCTCCCATCTGCGGGGTGTAGGCCTCCAGGAGGGCCCGCTTCAGCGCATCCTGATTGAAGCCCCAGTCCTCCATGGCCTCGGGCAGGAGCTTCACGACGCGGGGGTCCTTCATCCGCACCAGCGCCGCGACGGCCGCGGCCTTCCCCGAGGGACACTGCCGCGCGATCGCATACGCCTTGTCCGCCGCCGCCTTCGTTCCGACGTAGCCCAGCAGGGCCACCTCCCGCTGGTCGATGTCGTTGCTGCAGAGGAGGAGCCTGTTGATGGCGGCCTTGGCCTGCGGGTCGCCCTGCCGCACCGCGGCCTCCAGCTCGACGCTCATGAACGAGAGCCGCGTCGGGTCGAAGGTCACCTTCCTCGGCACGTCGTGCCCTTCGAGCACCAGCTGCGCGGCCAGGTAGTTGCGCCGGACTTCCGGCAGGTGGTCGAGGTCGCGCGCGAGACGCTGTCCCGCGGCCTTCTTCAGCTTCAAGCCGCCGTGCATCGTCGTGGCGAGCGGCATCACCAGTCCTTCGTCGTAGCCCCCCTTCGCCGCCGCCGCTTCATAGGCCGCCAGCGCGCACGCGGGGCTCAGCTCCACCCGCTCGCCGTTCTCGCGCCGCACGGTGATCACCATTTCGTCGTTGGAGGAGGAGTACCCGGCGGACGCGGCCAGCCCCTTGGCCAGCTCGTCCACGAGCACCGGCTCGAGCTCCGCGGGCTCGACGCACCGCAGGGGCGCCCGCACCTCGTCGGCCAGCTCCGCCAGCTCGTTCGCCACGGCGCTCAGGCCCTCCAGGGAGCCATCGGCCCGTTGCTTCGCCTGACGCGTGAAGCACTCGGCGAACGCGGTCGCCCACAGCCGCAGCTTCGGATCCGGCTCCAGCCGCATCGCCGTCAGGGCCTCCACCTGCGTGGCGGGGACCCGCGACGCGGCCGCCAACGCCAGGCCCCGCTCGAACGGATCGTCGGACCGCTGCGCCCGCTGACGCAGCGCCGCGTCCTCCATCAGCATCCGCGCCGCCAGGTCCACCGCCTTCGTGGGCAGCACTGAGCGATCCGGCCGCTGCGCCGTGAAGCGCCCCGCGGCGGTGATGCTGCAGGACGAGGCCGGCCCGGCGGCCGCCAGGGCCTGCTCCATGCCCCCGACCCGCGCGACCTTCACCAGGACGCCGTAGGCCGTGGCGCCGCCCTTGAGCAGCTCGGACTCCGAGCGGGCCCGGATGGCCGGGAGGGGCTGCTCCAGCGAGAAGATGGCCTTCCACAACGCGGCTTCGTCCGGAACGGGAGCAGCCGCGAGCATGAGCGTCGCGAGCACGACAGGAGCGTGGACCATGACCCACCTTGGCAAGGAAAACGGGTGGGCCCAGTTTCTCCCGAAATCGCCTCACCTTGAAGCCGGGGGCAGGCGGAGGGCTGGCCCGCGCATTGCTCTGGGTCCGGTGCGGGGGGCCTCTCCGTGGTCATTCCGCCACGAAGTGCGGCTGCCTCGCCACACGCCACCATGTCCCGACCCACGCCCGACTTCCTGTCCGTCCTGAGCCGCCATGGCCTGCTGCCCGCGGTCGTCAGCAGCCTCCTGGCGGTGGACCTCCTGGCCCTCCGGCTCGACTGGAGCGAGCGCGCCAGCTTCGCCTTCCTCTCGTGGAACCTGTTCCTGGCGTGGGCGCCCTACATGCTGGCCCTGGTCGCGCGGGCGCTCATGCTGTGGGGGCTCGCGCGTCCCTGGACCCTGGCCCCGCTGGCGCTCGGCTGGCTCGCGCTCTTTCCCAACGCGCCCTACCTGCTCACCGACTTCATCCACCTGCGCCAGCGGCCCGTGGTGCCGCTCTGGTTCGACGCGGCCCTGCTGTCCCTGTTCGCCGCCACCGGGTGGATGTTGGGCCTGCTGTCGCTGGAGGTCTGGAAGCGATGGCTGGAGGAGCGCTGGGGACGCACGGCGGCGTGGGCCTTCGTCACCGTCACGTCCCTGCTGTGCGGCTATGGCATCTACCTGGGCCGGGTGGAGCGCTGGAACAGCTGGGACGTGCTCACGCGGCCGGAGCGCCTGCTCTTCGCCATGGCCGCCCACGTGCGC
>NZ_RAVW01000360.1 GCF_003611585.1 Corallococcus exercitus
TATCGTCGGCAGCGTCAGATGTGTATAAGAGCCAGCGAGGCACCCGCGTAGCCCGCGCCCGCCTTCGCCGCGTCCCGCGGCGCGCAGTACTCCGTCTTCGCGGAGGGGTTCTTCTTCAGCTCATCCGCCACGCCCAGCGCGCCGCTGGCCGCCATCATCACGTTGCCGGTCATCACCCCCGCGGCCGTCTTGATGGAGTTCGTGAGGACGGGGGGAAGCCCCAGGGCGTCCCCCGCCAGGTCGGTCACGGCGGCCATCGGACCGCCCAGCAGGTTCGCCACGCCTTTGAGGATGTCGAGCATCGATACTCCCGCGCGACGGGTTGAAGTGGGTGCTGCCAGGGTGCCGCGCGCCGTCTCTTCGGACGCGGGCAGGCATTGCAGCGGCGGTGCCGGGCGCGCCGGCGCGCGGGGCGAGTCGATTCGAGGGGTTGTGTGGAAGGGCCCACGGTCCGCGTCCCCGCCCGCGGACGGTCAGGTCCGTCGCGGAGGATTGCGGCTAGAGTCCCGCGCCCATGCGCACCTTCGGGCTCGACTACGGCACCAAGACCATCGGCGTGGCCGTCTCGGATGGACTGGGGCTCACCGCCCAGGCGGTCACCACCGTGCGGCGCGCGTCGCTCAAGGCGGACCTGGCGGAACTGTCACGGCTCGTGAAGGAGCACGAGGTGACGCGCTTCGTCCTGGGATTGCCCCTCAACATGAACGGCTCGGAGGGGCCCCGCGCGGAGGCCACGCGCAAGTTCGCGGAGGTGCTGGAGAGCGCGCTGGGGCTGCCCGTGGAGCTGTGGGACGAGCGGCTGTCCACCGTGGCCGCCCAGCGCACCCTGCTGGAGGCGGACGTGCGCCGGGAGAAGCGGCGGGAGGTCATTGATCAGCTGGCCGCGCAGTTCATCCTGCAGGGCTGGCTGGACGCGCACCGCCCCAGGACCGACGACTACGACACAGGCTACGACGACTACGACCCGGAGGCTTGAGCACCGCCTCCGGGAACCGCCAGCCCGCTACGGCTGGCGCCGGTACACGTGGAGCGGCGCGGTGAAGCCGTCCTGCTCCTGGTACGCCACGCCGTCGAGCGTCAGCGTGCGCCCGTCCAGCTTCACGCCCGGGTCCTTCACCAGCTTGCCCTCGTCGAAGCGCACCACCACCTCCGGCCGCGCGTCACCCAGGCGCTGGCGGAAGGTGTCCCAGCGCACGCGCGCCATGCGCATCTCCGGCAGCGTGGAGAAGAAGGCCACCTGCAGGTCCATGTAGCGCGGGTCGTCGTCGATGGCCGCCGCGCCGCCCTTCGCCGCCACCTCCTCCTTGAGGAAGCGCGCCACCTGCATCACCGCCACGGGGTTCGTGGACGTGGGGCTCACCGGGCGCAGCGAGTCGTGCAGCCCGCCCTCGGTGCGGAACGTGTAGATGCCCAGCGCCACCGGCATCACCACCGCCAGCACCGCGCTCACGCCCACCACCGCGCGGCGCGCGAAGTCCCCCCGGCTGCCCACCACCGCCGCCAGGCCCGGCGCCAGGAACACGGGCACCAGCACCAGCTGCGTCACCGTAAAGCGGGCCAGGGGCACGAAGCTCAGGAGCACCGCCGCGCGGAAGGTGAAGTACAGCGCCGGCAGCACCGCCATCACCACCAGCCAGCGCGTCTCCGGGTGCTTCTTCCACGCGCGCACCATGCCCGCGCCGCCCAGCAGCGCCACGCCGGGCGTCAGCGTGAAGAGCGCCACCGCGGGCCAGAACCCCAGCTGCTGCAGCCGCCAGCCCAGCGAACCTCCCGCGCCGCCGGAGTCGGCCACCCACTGCTTGTGGAAGTCCTCCACCGCCTTGATGGGGAAGAAGGGGTCGCCGTGCGCCAGCTCGTTGCCCTGCATCCACAACAGGGGGAACGGCAGGCACACCAGGCCAAAGCCCACCGCGCGCGTCAGCGACGCCACCCGGTCCTCGGTGCTGAACACCAGCGCCACGGTGATGAGCGGGATGTACAGCCACGCGTCGTAGCGCAGCGCGCACGCGAAGTTGAGCAGCACCGCGCCCCAGAACAGCGGCTGGAAGCGGTTCTCCTCCACCCCTTCGGCCACCAGCGCGAACACGGCCAGCATGAAGAACAGCGACACCGCCTCGCTGCCCGCGGTGGTGGAGAACTGCAGGTGCATGCCCCACGCGCTGAAGGCCAGCCCCGCGGCCACGCCCGCGCGCCAGCCGAACAGCCGCCGCGTCAGCGCGAACAGCGGCACCACCGACAGCACGCCGAACACCAGGCTCACCAGCCGGCCCGCCACGTCGCGCTCGAACACCGACAGCACCGCGCCCACCAGATACAGGTGCAGCGGGCCGAACTGGTACGTGCCGTCCTTGTAGGAGGTGATGACGTGCGGCGCGGCGAGCCACCGCTCCGCCAGCTCCGTGCGCACCACCGCGTCCCCGAAGAGGTTCTCGTTGATGAAGAACACCCCCAGCCGGGGAAGCAGCGCCGCCACCAGCAGCAGGCCCACCAACCACCGGGTGGATGGCTCGGGCTGGGGTGCGGGCACCGCGGACAGGCCGGGCACGGCGGCGGAAGGGGAAGCAAGGGCGGCGGGACTCGAAGCGGGAACCATGGCGCGCGCGAGGATACGCAGGCAGGGCTCAAAGCCAAGCCAGCGACCCTCCCTCCTGCCTGATGCCCGCCCGCCTGCCCTGTCCCACGCGCCAAATCCCCGGGCAGCGGCGGATTCGCGCCGTTACGCACCCTTCCGGGCGGGACGGAACCGGTGCGCCGGCCGTCACGCCGACATGTGGAGCGGACACGGACGCCGCCCCACAGTGAGGGCCTGCCTGAACGGGGTGTCCTCCAGCAGGGGCCCAAGCGTCGGGAAGTGCGCGCTTGGGAGAGGTGGGACCCGACACATCGCACCAGGGGGGCTCCTCCCAGCGCGCGTCAGGGTCCTTATAATCGAAGTGCCTTTTCACCCCGTGGAGGAGGGCGGCTCCCCTCCGACACGATCTGACGCGCGGTCCCACTCCGCGGCGGGGTCCCGAAGGGGCTGAAGCATCGCGATTGTCGTCGCCTGGGACCTCTTCGGAGTGGGTGTGGAATGGCCTTCCAGCCCTCCAGGTTCACCATGTTGGCCCCCCGGAAGCACGCGAGCGTTCGCGTCCTCCTGTGAGGCTACGAGGGAGAGACATGAAGGACGCTGAGAAGGGCTCGTGGGTCTCCAGAATCGCCGCGTTCCAGGACGTGAAGACCTACGCGGAACTCAACTGGGAGGGCTCTTTCGAGGACTACCTCGAAATCGTCCGCAAGAACCCCAAGGTCACCCGCACCGCCTTCCAGAGGATCTACGACATGATCCTCAGCCACGGGAAGTCGGAGTACATCGACAACAAGAAGAAGCTCACCCGCTACCACTTCTTCAGCGACGAGCGCTTCGGCGGCCGGGACGCCATCTTCGGCCTGGACGTGCCGCTGATGAAGCTGGTCAACGTCTTCAAGTCCGCGGCGCAGGGCTACGGCACGGAGAAGCGCGTCATCCTCCTGCACGGCCCCGTGGGCTCGTCCAAGTCCACCATCGCCCGCCTGCTCAAGAAGGGCATGGAGGAGTACTCGAAGACGCCCGAGGGCGCCGCGTACACCTTCTCCTGGCTCACCGACAAGAAGCAGCCGGACGGCACGGTGACGAAGGAGAAGATGAAGTGCCCGATGAACGAGGAGCCCCTCAACCTCATCCCTCGGGAGTGGCGCGACAAGGTCTTCTCCGAGCTGTCCCCGCCGGAGTCCGGCTACACGATTCCCAACGGCTGCGAGCTGTGCCCCGCCTGCCGCTTCGTCTTCAAGGAGCTGATGACCCAGTACGGCGGTGACTTCGCCAAGGTCATGGGCCACGTGCACGTCAACCGGCTCATCTTCAGCGAGAAGGACCGCGTGGGCATCGGCACGTTCCAGCCCAAGGATGAGAAGAACCAGGACTCCACCGAGCTCACCGGCGACATCAACTACCGGAAGATCGCCGAGTACGGCTCGGACTCCGACCCGCGCGCCTTCAACTTCGACGGCGAGTTCAACATCGCCAACCGCGGCGTCATCGAGTTCGTCGAAGTGCTCAAGCTGGACGTCGCGTTCCTCTACGACCTGCTCGGCGCGTCGCAGGAGCACAAGATCAAGCCGAAGAAGTTCCCTCAGACGGACATCGACGAGGTCATCATCGGGCACACCAACGAGCCCGAGTACAAGAAGCTCGAGAACAACGAGTTCATGGAGGCCTTGCGCGACCGTACGGTGAAGATTGACATCCCGTACATCACCAAGCTGGCCGAGGAGGTGAAGATCTACGAGAAGGACTTCAACTCCCGCGCCATCAAGGGCAAGCACATCGCGCCGCACACGCTGGAGATGGCCGCCATGTGGGCCGTCCTCACGCGCCTGGAGGAGCCCAAGAAGCACAACCTGTCGCTCCTGCAGAAGCTCAAGCTCTACAACGGGAAGACGCTGCCCAACTTCACCGAGGACAACATCAAGGAGCTGCGCAAGGAGAGCGTGCGCGAGGGCCTGGAGGGCATCAGCGCCCGCTACATCCAGGATAAAATCTCCAACGCCCTGGTGAGCGACAAGGGCGAGGGCTGCATCAACCCCTTCATGGTGCTCAACGAGCTGGAAGCCGGCTTGAAGACGCACTCCCTCATCAACACCGAGGACGCGCGCAAGCGCATGAAGGAGCTGCTCACCACGGTGAAGCAGGAGTACGAGGACATCGTCAAGAACGAGGTCCAGCGCGCCATCAGCGCCGACGAGGACGCCATCGGCAAGCTGTGCGGCAACTACATCGACAACATCAAGGCCTTCACCCAGAAGGAGAAGGTCCGCAACAAGTACACCGGCATCTACGAGGTGCCGGATGAGCGCTTGATGCGGTCGATTGAAGAGAAGATCGACATCCCGGAGAGCCGCAAGGACGACTTCCGCGGCGAGATCATGAACTACATCGGCGCGCTCGCCGTGGAGGGCAAGACCTTCAACTACCGGACCAACGAGCGGCTGCACAAGGCGCTGGAGCTGAAGCTGTTCGAGGACCAGAAGGACAGCATCAAGCTCAAGAACCTCGTGTCCTCCGTCGTGGACAAGGAGACCCAGGAGAAGATCGACCTGGTGAAGGACCGGATGATGAAGAACTACGGGTACTGCGAGATCTGCTCCACGGACGTGCTGAACTTCGTGGCCAGCATCTTCGCCCGCGGTGACGCCAAGGAGTAACGCCTGGCGAATTGACTCCAGAGGGACGTGACACCGTGACCTTGAAGATCCACCAGGACCACTCCCGCTTCAAACAGATCGTCCGCGGGAAGATCAAAGCCAACCTGCGCAAGTACGTGCAGAAGGGCGAGATGCTGGGCAAGAAGGGCAAGGATGCCATCAGCATCCCCATCCCCTTCATCGACATCCCGCGCTTCAAGTACGGCCACAAAGAGCAGGGCGGCGTCGGACAGGGTGACGGTGACGTGGGTCAACAGCTCGGCCCCGGGGCGGTAGAGCCCGGGGACGGGCACCAGGCCGGCCAGGGCGAGGGAGACCACGCCCTGGAGGTGGACGTCACGCTGGAGGAGCTGGCGCAGATCCTGGGCGAAGAGCTCCAGCTGCCACGCATTGAACGGCGGCAGAACGAGCGCATCGTCACGCAGAAGGTGAAGTACACGGGCGTCAACACCACGGGCCCGGAGTCCCTGCGCCACTTCAAGCGCACCTTCAAGCAGGCCCTGAAGCGTCAAATCGCCACCGGCACCTACGACCCGAAGATGCCGGTCATCATCCCCACGCGCGAGGACCGCCGCTACCGCAGCTACAAGCTGCAGGAGCTGCCGGAGACCAACGCGGTCATCATCTACATGATGGACGTGTCCGGCTCCATGGGGGACGAGCAGAAGGAGATCGTCCGCATCGAGAGCTTCTGGCTCGATACGTGGCTCAAGCACCAGTACAAGGGCCTGGAGTCGCGCTACATCATCCACGACGCGGTGGCGCGTGAAGTGGACCGCGACACGTTCTTCCACACCCGCGAGTCCGGCGGGACGATGATCTCCAGCGCGTACAAGCTGTGCCGGGACATCATCCAGGCGGACTACCCGAAGAGCGCGTGGAACATCTACCCGTTCCACTTCAGCGACGGGGACAACTGGAGTGCGGACGACACGCGCCAGTGCATCGAGATGCTCCGCAACGACATCCTCCCGCAGGTGAACCAGTTCGCCTACGGGCAGGTGGAGTCTCCCTACGGCAGCGGGCAGTTCATCAAGGACCTGCGCGAGGCGGTGGGTGACACGACCAACGTCGCGCTGAGCGAGATCGCGGACAAGGACGCCATCTACGCCTCCATCAAGGACTTCCTCGGCAAGGGGCGCTGACAAGAGCGCTTCTGTCTCATCCCCCACCGGAGCCACCGCCCCATGCCCAAGAGCCTCTCACCGCGACTCGCAGCGCTTCGGGATGAAATCCACGGCTACGCCAAGGAGTTCGGCCTGGACTTCTTCGACACCGTCTTCGAGATGGTGTCCTACGACGAGATGAACATGGTGGCCGCCTACGGCGGCTTCCCCACCCGCTATCCCCACTGGCGCTGGGGCATGGAGTACGAGCAGCTGGCGAAGGGGTACGAGTACGGGCTTTCGAAAATCTACGAACTCGTCATCAACAACGACCCCTGTTACGCCTACTTGATGGAGAGCAACCCGGAGGTGGACCAGAAGCTGGTGATGGCCCACGTCTACGGTCACTGCGACTTCTTCAAGAACAACTTCTCCTTCCGGCACACCAACCGCCGGATGATTGACGACATGGCCAACCACGCCACCCGCGTCCGGCGGTGGGTGGACAAGATTGGCGTGGAGAAGGTGGAGGACTTCATCGACAGGACGCTGTCGCTGGAGAACCTCATCGACCAGCACGCGCCCCACATCCGCCGCAACCCGGATCCGCAGCGCGCGGAAGAGGAGGCCAAGTCCAACGAGCGCGTGGAGGGCTTCAAGGTGAACCGCGAGTACATGCGCGGCTTCATCAACCCTTCGGAGTTCATGGACTCCCAGCGCAAGCGCGCCGAGGACGAGAAGCAGCAGCGCAAGCGCTTCCCGGAGCGCCCGCAGCGCGACGTGCTCTACTTCCTGCTGGAGCACGCGCCGCTGGAGCCGTGGGAGGTGGACATCCTCTCCATCCTGCGCGACGAGGCGTACTACTTCGCGCCGCAGGGCCAGACGAAGATCATGAACGAGGGGTGGGCCAGCTACTGGCACTCCACCATCATGACCCGCCGGGCCCTCCGGGACGACGAGATCATCGACTACGCGGACCACCACTCCGGCACCATGGGCGTGCGCCCCGGCGCCATCAACCCGTACAAGCTGGGCATCGAGCTGTGGCGGGACATCGAGGACCGGTGGAACAAGGGCAAGTTCGGCAAGGAGTGGGACGAGTGCGATGACCTTCGCGCGCGCCAGGCCTGGGACAAGAAGCTGGGCGCGGGGCGGGAGAAGATCTTCGAGGTGCGCAAGCACTACAACGACATCACCTTCATCGACACGTTCCTCACCGCCGAGTTCGCCCAGCAGCAGAAGCTCTTCGTCTACGGCTTCAACGACAAGCGCAACTCGTGGGAAATCCTCGACCGCGAGTTCCGCAAGGTGAAGAACAAGCTGCTCACGTCGCTCACCAACTTCGGGCAGCCCATCATCGAGGTGGTGGACGGCAACTACGAGAACCGCTCGGAGCTGCTGCTCGCGCACAAGCACGACGGGCAGGACCTGAAGGGCGACTACGCGCGGGAGACGCTGCGCAACCTCCAGAGCCTCTGGCGGCGGCCGGTGAACATCATCACCCGCTACGACGGCAAGGGGACCCTGCTGCGCTACGACGGGCAGCACCACTCGGAAAAGAAAGTGGAGCTGTAAGTCACCCGGCCCCGCCGGGTGCGAGCCCCGGCGAAAGCAGGCAGGCGGGCTCAGGAAGTGCGGTCAGGATTTGGGCGGGGGACCAACAGTCCTCTACACTCCTGTATCGCCCCCCATGAAGACCGCTTCCCTCCTCTGCCTGGCCGCCCTCGGGGTGGCTTCGACGTCCGAAGCCGCCACCCACTTCGAAATCAAGAACCGCCGCATCGAGCCGCGCCAGACACTGGCGGGCGCGCTGCACGACGCGGCGCTGCCCGACGAGCAGGTGACGGCCGTCATCGCCGCGCTGGAGGGCGTGTTCGACTTCCGCAAGTCGCGCGTGGGTGACCAGTTCCGGCTGGTGATGAAGAACGGCGAGCTGGACTTCTTCGACTACCGCCAGAGCACCGTGGACGAGTGGCAGGTGCGCCGCGACGGGGAGAAGTACGTCGGCAGCAAGCGCTCCATCGAGGTGGAGAAGCAGGTGTCGGTCGTCTCGCTGGAGATCAACTCGTCCCTGTACGAGGCGACGCTGGCCGCGGGCGAGGACCCGTCCATCGGCCTGGTGCTGTCGGACGTGTTCGCGTGGGACATCGACTTCTACCGCGACGTGCGCAAGGGCGACCGCGCCAAGGCGCTGGTGGAGAAGTTCGTCTCCAAGGGCCGCGTGCTGCGCTACGGCGAGGTGCTGGCCGCGACGTATGAAGGCGGCCTGGTGGGCAACAAGCGCGTGTTCCGCTACGTGCTGCCCAACGGCGAGGCCAACTTCTTCCAGGAGGACGGCGCCAGCGCGAAGAAGACCTTCCTCAAGAGCCCGCTGAAGTACGCGCACATCACCAGCAGCTTCGGGTCGCGCTTCCACCCGGTGCTCCAGTACGTGAAGAACCACAACGGCGTGGACTACGGCACGCCCATTGGCACCCCGGTGTGGGCCGTGGCGGACGGCACCGTCGTGTCCGCGGGCAACGCGGGCGCCGCGGGCAACATGGTCGTCCTGCGCCACGCCAACGGCATGGAGACGCAGTACATGCACCTGTCGCGCTTCGGCGACGGCGTGCGCTCCGGCCAGCGCGTGCGGCAGAAGCAGGTGATTGCCTACTCCGGCAACACCGGCCGCTCCACGGGCCCGCACCTGCACTTCGGCCTGAAGCGCAACGGCGCCTACGCCAACCCGCTCACCCAGAAGTTCCCTCGCGCGGATCCGCTGCCCAAGGAGCTGACGGGGGACTTCCTCGCCAAGGCGCACGACATGGCCCAGCAGCTGGACGCCGTGTCCGTGGCCGCCGTCGCCGGCCAGGCGGGCCCGCCGCCCGCCGCCACGAAGTAGGCGGCACGCGCCAACGCATCAAAGCCCACGGGCCCCCTCCCCTTCACGGTGGAGCGGGGCCCGTCGCTTTTCGCCGAGCCGTCAGGCCCACTCGATGAGGAACTCGGAGTCGCCCAGGCACCGCTCGGTGCCCCGCACGTGGCCGTCGCGGTGGAGCGCGGTGAGGACGCCCCCGAGGATGCCCTCGTGGACCTCCACGGGCAGCAGGTCGCCCTTGAAGGTCAGCCGCACGCGCTTGTCCGCCAGGGCCTGGTACTCGCGCCGTCCGTAGCTCACCGCGGTGGCGTAGGACGCGGGCGCGTTGCTGTACATGCGCTTGGGGTCGCCAGCGCCGGCGGTGAGGCGCAGGAGCGTCTGCCCCACCGTGGACTCGAAGAAGGTCCCGACGATGGCCTCCCCGCACGCCCGCAGGGCCGCTTCGCGAGTGCCGTACCCGGGCTGGAGGGCCTCCGACGCGAAGCCCATCAGGCGCAGGAAGTCCACCGCCGGGTAGGAGAAGAAGTCCACCGGGCTTCGCTGCAGGAGCGGCGCGCGCAGGCGCTCCGCGGCGTCGCGCCCCAGCTGCTGGTGCGTCAGCCGCAGCACCGCCGCGAAGCTCAGTCCCCGCACGGTGTCCCCGGGCCGGGTCAGGGCAATGCGCTGCTCCAGGTCATCCAGGGGGAGGGACATTCACCCAGCGTTTTACTCCAATTCCGCGTGATTCCGGTTCCTCTCATGAGGCCCCGCGCATGTCTGTCATTCCCGGGGCCGCGCCGCGTCACGGCGGGTCCCGGAGCACCTTCCCTCCCTGGCGAAGGAAGCGGCCGACCCTGTGAAGCGGCGAGGGTTTCCCCTGCCCCCGGCTGGCGTGACACGGTAGCCTTCCGTCATGGGCGTCCCGCGTCAAAAGCGTGGGCGCTCCCGGCTGTACTTCAACCCCTTCGCGACCTTCCGAGACGACCGACTTACTGTCTCTTCTACACATCTCCC
>NZ_RAVW01000361.1 GCF_003611585.1 Corallococcus exercitus
GGTGGTGGACCTGGGCGCGGGGCGGGGCCGTGTGCTGCTCGCCGCGCGCTGGTGGGGTGCCGGGGCGCATGGCGTGGAACTGCTCGCGGACCACGTGGCGCGCGTGGCGCCGTGGCTTGGACCCGTGGGCATCACACTCACCGTGGGCGACATGACACGCGAACCGCTGGCGGACGCGACGCACATCTTCTGCAACTGGGTGGCGTTCAGCCCGGAGACGAAGGCGCGGCTCGTCGCCCACCTGCGCACGTGCACCCCCGGTACGCGCATCATCACCGTCACCCGTCCCATCCAGGCGGAAGGTTTCACCGGACAGGCCTCCCACTGGATGCTCTTCACCTGGGGCTTCGAGAAGGTATGGCTTCAGGAGTACCGGCCAGTCGCCCTCGCGTCCCCCTGACAGGGGAAGGTCGGATGCAACCCCGAGCCTGCCTGACGTCAATCGTGATTGGATGGAAGGGACAGGCAGCGGCGTTCTGGTTGCGAGAGGGAAAGCGAATGACCCAGCGGAGGAAGAATCAGCCGGAAGTGACGCGCGAGCAGCTTCTTCGGGCGGCGGCGGACCTCATCCTGGCGCAAGGGCTTCAGGCGGTGACGCTCGATGCCATCGCCAGGCGGGCAGGCGTCTTGAAAGCGGACCTGCTGGAGCATTTCCAGACCAAGCCGGTCCTGCTCGATGCGCTGTTCGACGACGCGACCCAGCGCTTCGCCGCGGCCGTCGCCGCCGAGATGGAGAAGGACCCGGACCCCAACGGCCGGGGAACGCGCGCGTACCTCCGGGTGACGGTCAACGCTCCCGCGGATGACGGAGAGGCCCACGTCATGCGCTCGCTCATCGGGCTCATGCTCTTCGACCCGGAGGTCCGGGAACTCTGGAGCTCCATCTGGGATGAGGCGCGGGAGGCGCAGCTCAGCCCCGAGGAGCAGGAGTCGTCGGAACTCACGCTCTGCCGTCTGGCCATCGACGGGTTGTGGATGTCGGACATGCTCGAGCATCGGACGGTCTCAAGCCAGATGCGCGCGTCTGTCATCCATCGGATCGAAGCGCTCACGCGCAAGGCGCCTGGTGCGTCCGCGCGCCTGCGTGACGAAGTCTCACGGATTCCGGAAGAGTGAGGGCGCTGGGACGGCATCGAGTGACCGGGTGCCATTCCCCAGCTCGCCATGGAGGTTGTTGCCCCAACCCCAGACGGTGCCATCCGCGCGTGCCGCCTGGGCCCTGGAGGAGGTGGGGCCGGTGTGTCAGCGCGTCAAGTGCTTCAGGGTGAGATAGACGAACTCCGCGCCGGGCTGGAGCGACGCCACCGGGACGCGCTCGTTGGGCGCGTGCGCGGTGCGCGCGTCATCCGGCGTCAGCGCGAAGAGGTCGATGCCGTAGGCGTGAATGCCCGCGCGGCGCAGCGTGGCGGACTCGGTGGTGCCGGTGGACATGCGGGGAATCACAGGCGCCTTGGGCCACACCTTCGCCGCGGCGGCCTTCACCGCGCGGAACATCGCGTTGTCCCCCACGGGCGACATGGGCGAGTCCGGCGGCGACACGTCCATCTCCACTTCGATGTCCTTGTCGTTCACGGCCGCGACGATGCGCTCGCGCACGGCCTTAGGGTCCGCGTCCGGCAGCAGGCGGCAGTTCACGGTGGCCTCGGCCGTCGCGGGAATCACGTTGGAGCGCGTGCCCGCCTTGAACACCGTGGGCACGCAGGTGGTGCGCAGCACGGCGCCCAGCGCGGGCTCCAGCCTGGCCACGGTGGCCACCGCGTCCTCGGGCGGCGCGTCCGGCGCGGCGGCGATGCGGCGCAGCGCTTCTCCCAGCTCCCCGGGCGTCGTCGGCGCTCGGCCCTGCACGTGCAGCCGCGCGGCGGGCGTCAGGTGCGCGGGGAAGGTGAGGGCGCCCACGCGCGCCACGGCTGCGGCCACCCGCACCAGGGGCCCCGCGTCCACGGGCGGCGCGGACGAGTGGCCTCCAGGGCCCGTGGCCTTGAGCGTCACGTTGCGGGACACGCGCTCCGCGGCCTGGAGCGCCACGAAGCGCACCTCCTTGCGGTCCGGCGACAGCTCCGTGAGGCCGCCCTCGTTGAGCGCGAACTCCGCCTCCTTCAATTCCGGCCGGTGCTCCATCATCCAGTCCAGCCCCTGCCCCGAGCCCACCTCCTCGTCCGCGCCCAGGTACAAGAGGATGTCGCGTGAGCGCGCGCCGCCCTCCTGCTTCAGCCGGCGCAGCGCGAGGATGCTCGCCGCCGCCATGCCCTTGTTGTCCTGCACGCCGCGTCCGTAGAGCAGGCCGTCCTTCTCCGTGAGCGTCCACGGGTCGGTGGCCCACTCGGCCTTCACCGCCGGCACCGTGTCCAGGTGCGCGAGCACGAGCACCGGCCTGCCCTTGCCGCTGCCCTTCAGGCGCACCAGCAGGTTGCCGCGCCCGGGCGAGGGCTCGATGAGCTCCGACTCGATGCCCGCCTCGCGGAGCCACTTCGCCGCCACCCGGGCCGCGGCCGTCTCGTTGCCGGGCGGGTTGGACGTGTCCGCGGCGACGAGCTCCGCGAGCAGCGTCCGCAGCTCCTCCTTCGGCGCGGGACGGGATGACGCGGCGTGGCTTGGACCCAGCGCGAAAAACACGGCGAGGAGGGGCAGGAGACGCATGACGGGGAGGCTCGCGCCTTGCGCCCCGGAAGGCAACGGAAGCGGCGTTTGCCGGGAGTGCCGTGTTAAGGGTGGAGCCCTGGAGGGATTCCGACCATGGCCTCGCCGTTGAGCTTTCGCACCGTGGAACTGCCGCTGCGTCACGCCTGGACCATTGCCCGGGGCACGAGCACGGTGAAGCGCAACGTGTTCGTGGAGGTGCGCTCCGGCGGGCACGTGGGCCAAGGCGAGGCCGCCCCCAACGTGCGCTACGGCGAGTCGTGGGAGACGGTGGAGGCCGCGCTCCACAAGCTGGCCCCGGTGCTGGAGGGCCGCGACCTGCGCTGCTTCCGCGACGTGTCCGAGGCCGTGGACGCGGCGCTGCCGGACAACCCCGCGGCGAAGGCGGCGGTGGACCTGGCGCTGCATGACTGGGCGGGCAAGGTGATGGGCGTGCCGCTTTACCGGATGCTGGGCGTGGACCCCACGCGGCAGCCGGTGACATCCATGTCCATTGGCATCGATGTGCCGGAGACGCTCGCGGTGAAGGTGCGCGAGGCGGCGGACTTCCCGGTGCTCAAGGTGAAGCTGGGCGCGGACCGGGTGCAGGAGGTGTTCGGCACGGTGCGCGCGCTCACGTCGCAGACCATCCGCGTGGACGCGAACGAGGCCTGGAAGCCGGACGAGGCGCTGGCGCACATCCAGTGGCTGTCCACGCAGGGCGTGGAGCTGGTGGAGCAGCCGCTGCCCGCGGCGGACGTGGAGGGCGCGAAGTGGCTGCGCGCGCGTTCGCCGCTGCCGCTCGTCGCGGACGAGTCGCTGACGAAGGCGTCGGACGTGCCGAAGCTGGCGGAGGGCTTCCACGGCATCAACGTGAAGCTGCAGAAGAGCGGCGGCATCCGTGAAGCGCTGCGCATCATCGAGACGGCGCGCGCGTGCGGCCTGAAGGTGATGCTCGGCTGCATGGTGGAGACGGGGCTGGGCATCGCGGCGGGCGCGCACCTGGCGCCGCTGGTGGACTGGGTGGACCTGGACGGCAACCTGCTGCTCGCGCAAGACCCGTACCGCGCGCACCCGGTGGTGCAGGGCCGCATCCAGTTGGGAGAGGGCGCGGGCCTGGGCGTGGAGCCCCGGTGACGCCACCGCTCATCCAGGACCCGATGGCGGTGCTCGCCGTGCTGCTCGCGGTGCTGGCGGGGCTGTATGCCTTGCAGCGCTACCCGGCGGTGGAGCGGTTCTTCAACGTCGTGCCGCTCCTGGTGTTCGCGTACTTCGTGCCGACGCTGCTGTCGAACACGGGCGTCATCCCCACGCAGTCGGAGCTGTACCGCTTCACGCGCGTGTACCTGCTGCCCGCGAGCCTGGTGCTGCTGGTGCTGTCGGTGGACCTGCCCGCCATCGCGAGGCTGGGGCGCAACGCGGTGGGCGTGTTCCTGGCGGGGTCGCTGGGCATCATGGTGGGCGGGCCGCTCGCGTATCTGGCGTTGGGGTGGCTGGTGCCGGCGGAGCTGGGGGACCAGGCGTGGAAGGGATTGGCGGCGCTCAGCGGGTCGTGGATTGGCGGCAGCGCGAACTTCGTGGCGATTGGCCAGAGCGTGGGCACGCTGGACAGCACGTTGAGCATGATGGTGGTGGTGGACGTGGGCGTGTCCAACGTGTGGACGGCGGTGCTGCTGTCCTTCGCCGGGCGTGAGAAGGCGATGGACGCGAGCATCGGCGCGGACCGGACGGCGCTGGACCGGGTGCGTGAGGAGTCCGCGCGGCTCCAGGCGGCGTCCGCCCGGCCCGCGAGCCTGTCCGACCTGCTGTCGATGCTGGCGGTGGCGTTCGGCGTGACGGTGGTGTGCACGGCGCTGGCGAAGCGGCTGCCGGACCTGGGCAACGTGGTGACGGGCTTCACGTGGGTGGTGTTGCTGGTGACGACGGTGGGCGTGGTGCTGTCGTTCACGCCGGTGCGCAGGCTGGAGGGCGCGGGGGCGAGCCGCCTGGGCTCGCTGTTCCTGTACCTGCTGGTGGCGACGATTGGCGCGCAGGCGGAGTTCCGGCGGCTGTGGGACGCGCCCGCGCTGGTGGCGGTGGGGGCGGTGTGGATGTGCATCCACGCGGCGGTGACGATGGGGGCGCGGCGCTGGCTGAAGGCGCCGGTGTTCTTCGCGGCGGTGGGTTCTCAGGCGAACGTGGGAGGCACGGCCTCCGCGTCCGTGGTGGCGGCGGCCTTCCATCCCGCGCTCGCGCCGGTGGGCGTGCTGCTCGCGGTGCTGGGGTACGTGCTGGGCACGTACTGCGGACTGGTGACGGCGCTGATGCTGGAGCAGGTGTACCGGCTGATTCACTGAAGGGAGTCGCGGATGCGGACGGTGCTGCTCTGGGCGGGGCTCGTGGCGATGAGCGGTTGCGCGACGACGCCGGAGGCGAACGCGCCTCGTGAGTCCCTGAAGGCGGTGGTGGAGTCGCTGGCGAGCGAGGCCGCGCGCCTGTCCCCCGGAACGGACCTGTCGCTGGCGGTGGTGGACCTGCGCACGGGGGAGACGGCGAGCGTCTCCGGCACGGAGCCGCACATCTCCGCCAGCTCCGCGAAGGTGTTCTGGGTGGCGGCGGCGCTGGAGCAGCGGGACATGGCGACGGTGGCGCCGCTCGCGGAGAAGGTGTTCCGCACGTCGGACAACGAGGCGTCCGGAGAGGTCATCGACCTGGTGGGCGGACCGGACGCCATCAATGTCTATCTTCAGAAGCTGGGGCTGACGCACACGGCGCTGACGAAGTGGAACTACGGCCGCGAGCGCTGGGCGACGAACTCTCCGCGCGTGATGGGGCGGGACAACTACTTCTGCGCGGACGACATGGTGTCGTTCCTGGCGCGGCTGGAGCGGCGGGAGTTGTTGGAGCAGGAGCCCACGGCGCGGCTGCTGAAGTGGATGGAGTTGACGCCCCGGGACGGCTGCGGCGGTTGGCTGGGAACGCGCCTGCCCGCGAGCGCCCGCGCGTCACTCCAGCACAAGGGGGGATGGCTGCCGCCGGGCTGCTGCGGCGATGACGCGCGCTACAACGTGCTCAACGAGGTGGGGCTGGTGACGCTGCCGGACGGAGGACGGTACGCGGTGGCCATCCTGGCCTCGCGAGGGCCGGACTGGCCGAAGCAGGCGTTCTTCGTGGAGCGCGCGTCGTGTGTCCTGTACCGGCACCTGGCGAAGGACGCGGCGCTGGACTGCGGTGATGCGCTGGCGAAAACCGGGGGCCCCGCGCCCGTCGTCCTGGAGCCCGGGGCGCCCGCGCCGAACTACGACTGCGAATGAGAAGGTGAGAACTCTGCTGGGACCTCCAGCGGCGGCTCACCGCGAAACCTGTCCGACAGTCGGACCCGTCGGGAGGGCATGGCGAAAACCTGTCCGACTGTCGGACAGGTTTGGGCAGGCCGGGCGGGAGGGGGACGTAGCGCCTCGTGGCTGGCATGGCGTGTGAAAGTAGGACTGATGCCTCCGGAGCGCGCGATGCCCCGTCGTGAATCCGGGCCGTTAATGCTGTCCGACGTGAGTCACGGGAGGTAGGCCATGATGGATCCGCAGGCGTGGCGCAGGTTCGCGGAGCGGCTCGGCGTGGAGCATCCGCTCATCCAGGCTCCGATGGCGGGCGGCCTGACTCCGCCGGAGCTGGTCGCGGCGGTGTCTGAAGCCGGCGGCCTGGGCTCGCTGGGCGCGGCCTACGTGCAGCCGGAGGACCTCGTCCAGCAGGCCCGTGCGGTGCGCGCGCTCACCTCACGGCCCTATGCCATCAACCTCTTCGCGCCGCAGCCGGCCGTCGCTCCCGCGGACCCGGGGCCCACGCTCGCCATCCTCGAGCGCTTCCATGCGGCGCTGGGGCTGCCACCTCCCGTGATTCCGGCGGCCGCGATGCCGGACTTCGCGAAGCAGGTGGAGGCGGTGCTCGAAGCGGCGCCCACGGTGTTCAGCTTCACCTTCGGCATTCCGCCCGCGCCGGTGCTGGAGGCGTTCCGGTCGCGAGGCATCCTCGTCGTGGGCACGGCGACGAACGTGCGCGAGGCCCAAGCGCTGGAGGCCGCGGGCGTGGATGCGATTGTCGCGCAGGGCTCGGAGGCGGGAGGCCACCGGGGCTCCTTCGGTGGGTCGTTCGAAGCGGGCATGGTGGGGACGATGGCGCTCGTGCCGCAGATGGTGGATGCCGTGCGGGTCCCGGTCATCGCCAGCGGAGGCATCATGGACGGACGCGGCATCGCGGCGGCGCGGATGCTGGGGGCGGCGGCCGTGCAGTTGGGCACGGCGTTCCTGCGATGCCAGGAGTCCAGCGCGGCGGCGGCGCACAAGGCGTTGCTGCGCGAGGCCCGGGATGAATCCTCGCGCATCACGCGCGCCTTCTCCGGGCGTCCGGCTCGCGCGATTCCGAACGAGCTGACGATCACGTTGGAGCAGGCCGGAGCCATCCTCCCGTTCCCCCAGCAACACGGGGCCACGCGCACGCTGAGGGCCGCGTCGTCGAAGCAGAACGACACGCGCTTCATGGCCCTGTGGGCGGGGCAGGGCATTGGCCTGTCGCGAGAGGGTTCCGCGGCCGACCTGGTGCGGGCCCTGATTGAGGAGACCGACGCCGCGCTGTCCGCTGTGCGCGGGTGAGCTGGGACGGGGAGGGAAGGCTCGGGCTCCGGGTAGGCTTCACTCCCATGCCACGGCCCTCCGTTCCGGATAACCCTCCGCGATTCACCGGCACTGTCGCTGTCGTCATCACGTGGATGCTGCTCGCCGGGACCGGCTGTGCGGCGTCCCGGAGCGTGCGGCTCGACACGGGGCGAGGGCCCGCCCGCGTCCATACGCCACAGCGGGACGTCCGGCCCGCGGAGCTGGAGGAAGATCCCTTCGTGGCCGCGGTCACGGAGCTCGCACGCACCGCGCCTGTTTCCACGCACCCGATGGAGACGGCTCGGCGGCTGCTGGCGGCGTCGCGCGCGTCACGTCCCTACGCTCATGTGCGTGGGCACCTGGGGCTCATCTCCGTGCAGGAGCCAGGACGAGGACACCTCCGGCTCACGGATGCGCCGGATGCGGAGCTGGCGGCGGCGTACGGCCGGTGGTGCAAGCGCAAGGCGCTCTCCGGCGATTGCCTCCACCTCCTGGAGCGCGGATCCACGCTGGACGAGGACGGCAAGCGCACGCTGGCCTTCTCCATCGCGTTGGACTCGGTGTGGGACGAGACGGAGGGCGCGCTGCGGGGCATGACGGATCGCGAGGCGGTGCTCTCCATGATCGTCACGACGAGCGCCCTGTACCTGGGTCTGTGGCTGTTGCCGGAGCCGGTGTCCAAGGGCATCGCAGCGACGATGACGGCGGTGCTCATCGCCTACCTGGGCGTCGACACGGTGTGGAGCCTCATTGAAGGGTGGATGCGGCTCTCGGAAGCGGTGGCGGAGGCCACGACCTTCGACGCACTCCGGGACGCGGGTGAGCAGTACGGCAAGGTGATGGGAGAGAACGCCGCGCGGGCCTTCGTCATGCTGGCCACGGCGGCACTGGGAAGCACGGCGGAGACGCTGGCCGCGAAGGTGCCCACGTTGCCCGGTTCGGCGCAGGCGTCACTCGTGGGCGTCGCGCAGGGTGGCTTCCAACTGGGCGCGGTCGCGCGGGTGCAGTCCGTGGCCGTGTCCACGACGGGTGACATCCTCATCACCCTGGCGCCGGGCGCGGTGGCGACGGGTGGGCCCGTGGAAGTGCCGGGGCCGAAGCATCACATCGCGTCGGACAAGTTCAGCACGTCCACCGCGAATGGAGGCCCGTGGACGCCGCGCTATCAACAACTCTTCGACAAGGCAGGCATGTCCCTGAACGACCCGGAGAACCAGGTTCATGTTCCGGGACACAAAGGGCCTCATCCACAGGAGTACCACGAGGAGGTCTTCGAACGGTTGAGGCTCGCGACCAGCACATGCCGGACGATTCAGCAGTGCCGGATCGACCTGACGGCGGCGCTCCGGATCCTCGCGAAGGAACTCGTTACGGAGAACACCTGGCTCAACAAGTTGGTCACCCGGAGTGGTGGATGAGTCAGGATGGCCGTGTGACGCCTCGGTACTTCAAGCTCACGGACGATGTGACGCTTCCCGGCCGATGGGAGCTCGGGACACCCGTGAATGCCCAGGGACAGGACCACGGCTCCTGGCTGTTCATGCAAGGCACGCCCGCGCGTGTGGAGGGGACGCTGCGCGTTCCGTCCTACGCGCAGGGAAGGGCGCTCGACTTCTCGCTCGCGGATGCGGGCGCGGTTCCTGTCGTTTCCCAGCGGGTCGCGGAGGTGCTGTCCCGGCTGGCTCCCGGAGACGTGGAGCTGTTCCCGGTCACGATGGATGACACTCCCGACCCATACTTCCTCGTCAACGTCGTGCGCGTCATGAAGTGCATCGACGACACCGCGTCGGGCGAGGTGCGCTACTGGATGCCGGAGGATGGACGGCCCGAGCGGGTCGGCACCTATCAAGCGGTCCATCGGCTGCGCATCGACCCGGCCAGGGCCGGGGACGCGAAGGTCTTCCGCACCTGGGGCTGGCTCATCGCGCTCATCGTCTCCGAGGACATCAAGCTCGCACTGGAAGCCATTGGCGCCACGGGTGTGCAGTTCAAGGACGTGTCCTCACTTCGCTGACCCTGAAGGCCCCATCCGCACCAGGACCCTCGAGAGAGCCATGCCGCGCTCGGACAAGTGACCGACGCGTGCACAACCATCGCTCAGTGGAAGGTGAGTGCAGGAATCCGACCCATGTCCTTGCGATATTTCGAACTCGCTGACGACGTGTACCTCGAGGGCCGCTGGGAACTTGGGCACCCACAGGATGCCCAGGGGCGGGACCTTGAGGACTCCTGGCAGTTTCGGATTGGGCGGCCAAGCTCGTGGGAAGGAAGCTTGCGCATCCCCATCGACATTCCAGGCAGCGCACTCGATTACTCGCACGCGGCGTTCAGCACCCCGGTGGTCACCTCGCGGGTGGCCTCCATCTTCGAGCGGCTGGCCCCGAATGACGTCCAGCTCTTCCCCGTGGACATCGAGGGACAGTCCGACGACTTCTTCATCCTGAACGCCATTCGCCGCGTGAACTGCATCGACGAAGAGGCTTCGGAGGAAGTGCAGTACTGGACCCCCAAGAACGGGCTCGCGGAGAAGGTCGGAACCTACCTCTCCGTCTGGGGCATGCACATCGACGCCACACGGCTCGGCAGTGCGAGGGTCTTCCGCCCCCTACACTGGGAAGTGGTCCTCGTCATTCCCGAGGACATCAAGCTCGCGCTGGAAGCCATCGGTGCCACGGGCGTGTGGTTCCAGGACGTGTCCCCGGTCCGCTGATTCCGCGCCTGCGTGCGTCACGGCGGTTGTCCGCCAGGCCGCCTGTTCTCCCAGGGTCGGTTGCAATCACGGACGGCGCGGCTACATTCAGCACTTCACCGCAACCGCAGTCCCCCGGGTCCCTCGTCAGATGACGGTTTCGCTCACAGCCTGCATGCAGCGTGCTCCGCGCCGGATTTCCGTGCGCCGGATGCTGCCCGCGCACGGCCGAGCCACCGCCTGGCTTGTCACCCACGCCGCCCGTCTCGCGTAGCTCACGACGGACGGCGTCCGCTCCACCCCCACTGAACCCCGCGTCACGCC
>NZ_RAVW01000362.1 GCF_003611585.1 Corallococcus exercitus
GTGGGCGGGTGATGACGTTGGACTGCGGGGGGCGAAGGCTCGTTCATGAGTGAGCGCCGAGTGGTCCTCATCACCCAGCGCAGCGACCGTGTCCCCGGGCGTCCGGAGGTGCGGGATGCGCTCGAGGACTCCTGGGCTTCAGGCCTGTGGGAGGCCGGCTGGGTGCCCTTCCCCGCGGTGAACGTGGCCGCCGCGGCTGTCGCCCAGTTCGAAGCCATCCGTCCGGGGCTCGTCATCCTGAGTGGAGGCAACGACGCTCCGGGAACGGGACAGGACTCCGTTCCTGCGCGTGATGAGACGGAGTCGGTCCTGTTGTCGCTCGCCGCCCGGACGCGGACGCCGGTGCTGGGCGTGTGCCGGGGCGCGCAGATGCTCGCGCTCTTCGCTGGAATGCGGCTCGTGCCTCTCGAAGGCCACGTGGGCGTGCGCCACGCGCTGACGGGTCCGCTCGCCAATACGTGGCGGGGCCCGGCGGAGGTGGCGAGCTTCCACCACTGGGGCGTGGCGGAGGACTCCCTGCCTGACGGATGGGACGTCCTCGCGCGCTCGGAGGACGGCGCGGTGGAGGCCTTCGCGAACAGGAAGCAGCGCGCGCTGGGCATCCTCTGGCACCCCGAGCGGGAGCCCCGTCACCTTCCCGCAGTTCTTGAAGTCATGGAGGCATACGAACCATGAAAGCCATCATCCTGGCCGCGGGCCTGGGCACTCGCATGGGCCCGCTCGCGGCGAACCGGCCGAAGTGTCTGGTGGAGCTGGCGGGAGCCCCGCTGCTCGACCATCAGCTGGCCGTCTACGCGCACTTCGGCGTGGACGTCACGGTGATGGCCGGCGCGTATCCCGAACTGACGAAGGCGGGCCGCAACGTGCGCGTCGTGGTGAACCCGGCGTACACCACCGGCAACATGGTCTCCACGCTGCGCTTCAGCCTGCCGGTGGTGTCTCGCACGGAGCCGGTGCTCGTCTCCTATGGGGACATCGTCTTCAAGCATGAGGTGTTGGCGCGGATGCTCGCTGCGTCCCGGGACGTAGAGGTCGCCATCGACACGCAGTGGCGTCGGCTCTGGGAGCTGCGGATGGAGGACCCCACGACGGACTGCGAGTCCTTGCGCCTGGAAGGCGAGCGCATTGTGGACATCGGCTCGCGGGTGCGTTCGGTGGAGGAGGTGCAGGGGCAGTACATCGGGCTGCTGCGCTTCGGCCCCGGAGTCCTGCATGCGCTCATGGAGCGCTTCGAGCAGCGCGTGGCGAAGGACCCGCGCTACTGGAACATCTCCATGACAGCCTTCCTCCAGGACCTCATCTCCGACGGAGTGGCGGTCCACGCCGTGCCCATCGCGTCCGGCTGGCTGGAAGCAGACAACGCGGAGGACCTGCGCCGCTACACCGAGGCCCATGCCTCGGGAGCACTGGCGGGCTTCTGGTCCCCCACTGCGGTCAGATGAGGCGGACCCGCGGGTCCCCCGCGTCCTGGAGCAAGGAGAAGCCAGCGCGGTAGCGCTCCTGGATGTCGGGGACGGAGGTCAGCGCACGGACGGCCGCGTCCCAATCCGGCCAGGTGAGCTGCTCCGAGCGGATGGCGTCGGAGAAGGGCGTGTCATCCGTGAGGTGGAAGTGCACCTGCCCCACGTCCTGTCGAGGTCCCGCGTTGACGAGTACCGACGCGGGGGCCCGCTGCCGTGCAGCGGCGATGAGGGCGAAGAGGCCCGCGCGAAGTCCGGCGTGGCGAGGGTGCGCCAGCGCGAAGACGTCCGGCACGCCCCGCAGCGGGACGGCGATGTGGTGGAAGGTGCCGTAGACGGGACGCGGGTGGCGATAGATGGCGGCCTGCTCCGAGCGATCCACGGAGGTGAGGGGTAGGAGCCGGTCCGCGTGCGCGAAGCCGAAGCGCACCAGCGAGCCGGAGGCAGGGGTCCGCGCCATCCGGAACGCCAGCTGTTTCAGGGTTGCCATGAACGTCCTTCACTCGGGTGTCCGTCGCAGGAAGCATGCCCTAGCGGTCTGACAGCCTGCTCCGCCGGTTCTACCCCAGGCGGGATGCTCAAGGTCGCTGGGGCACCGCGTACAACGGGACGCCGCACGTAGGGCGCTGGACGTGTGGGCCAGCGTGAGGTGTGGCGGCAGGCGGCGAGTGCTGGCGTACGTGAACGAGGCAGGAGGGGGGCGAGCGATTCTCGAGCCCCTGGGCCTACCCATGGCAGGTGCAAGGCCGGCCCTAGCATGCAGGCCCCTCCAATCCGCAGGGTGTTGAAGCTCAAGCCGCCAGGGCCCAGAGGAGCCTTGCCCCTGCCGCGCACCCCATGGGCGGGCGGCGAGGAGGGCCAGGGTGTACCCCAAGCGGCACAAGCCGCTTCCCCACCCACCTGGCTCACTGCTTGGGCGGCCCCCATCTGCGGCCCTCCTCGGAACCTCCGCTCCTGCCCTCACCCTCCACATGGCCTCCATCCCGCCTATACGCCCACCCAGTCGATGGTGCCGGTGAAGCCTTGGGCGTCCAGCGTGTCCACGACGTCGCGGGCGAGCGTGGACAGGTCCGCGTCGGCGGACAAGCAGGGGAGACGCCATGGCCGGTGAGGTCGGGCAGGAGGATGCGGCGGCGCGGGTCGGCCTGCGTCCACGCGACCGCGAGCGAGCGCAAGTTGCGACTGCTCCCGAGGAAGCCTTGCAGCAACACTGTGGGCACATCGCCCGTGCCGACTTGGAAACTTTCGAGCACCACGCCACCACTACATTGTCCGCGCGCCTTGACCCCGGGGCACGTCGTGCCGCTTCATACCGCGACTCCCCTTTTCGTCGAGATGAACCCGGTGCCTTCCGTTTTCTCCTTCTTGTGGCTGACGCTCGCCGCCCCCCCCCACAGCGCCCGTCACGCAGGCCCCTGCCGACCCGAAGGTGGCGGTGGCCACGGTGCTGGGCGACTGACACTGCGCGGTGGCGGCATCGAACGAGGCGCGCTACTTCGCGCTCTTGACGCCGGACGCGGTCTTCATGGGCACGGACGGGACGGAGCGCTGGACGGTGGACCAGTTCCGCGCGTGGTCGAAGCCCTTTTTCACGAAGGGCAAGTCCTGGAGCTTCAAGTCGGTGTCCCGCAACGTCTTCCTGTCGAAGGACGGGCAGACGGCGTAGTCCGACGAAGCGCTGGACATGCCCAACCTGGGCCCGGCGCTCGGCAGCGGCGTGCTGGTGAAGGAGCCCGTCGGGTGGAGAATCGCCCAGTACAACCTCTCCGTCCCCATCCCCAACGACCTGATGGGCGAAGTCACCAACCGCGTGGCCAAGTACACCAAGGCGAAGGCGGCCCAGGGCACCACCCTGGCGACGACGCCCGCGCCGAAGCCTTGAGCCCTGATTGCCAGAACATCCAGGTTCATGGCCTCTCCTCTATCTCTGCAATGCGTCCAAGTAAGGCGTGTGCCCCGTGCGTCCTGCTTGGCCTCCATTTTCCGGAATAGATTCATCCGGCACACCTCGTTTCAAATTTCCGCCCACCCCAAAGGGTGCGCATCATCGCCAGTCTACGTTTTATGGGAGGCTCATGATGTCGAACAAAGCCACGCCTGGGCTTGAGGAGGTCCAGGAGTACGAAGAGTACTTTGATGACCAGCCCACTGGCATTCAACGCGAGTTTACCGAACTCCTTGAGAATGCCGAACCAAGGGATGCTGAAGACAAGAAGCCTTGGGATCCGAACAAGATCCGTATCCAGACCAAGCAATTTTCACTCAAGCAGGTCATCGACGAAATTGGAGATGGCACGATAGATCTCGCGCCTGACTTTCAACGAGCCTACGTTTGGAGCAAGCGACAGCAGTCGCGACTCATCGAGTCCATCCTGCTAGGAATTCCGCTTCCCGCCTTCTATTTCAATGCGGAGCCGGATGGGCGAATGCAGGTTGTTGATGGCGTGCAACGGTTGTCCACCATCAACACCTTCGCTTCAGGAGAACTCACGCCTTCTGACGTTGAGTACCTTGAAGATCTGAAGCAGAAGCGCTTCGCGGCTCTAGCTCCAATCTGGCGCCGCCGCTTCAATCAGACGCAAATTGTTGTGCATGTTATCGACCCACAGACGCCGGTGGATGTCAAGTTCGACATATTCAAGCGAATCAATACCGGTGGCAGCCCTCTCACCGCTCAAGAGATCCGCCATTGCATGAGCAAGGCACGCTCTCGTGATCTGCTGAAGCGACTGGCGGCTCTTGATGTGTTCCACGAAGCGACGAGGGGAGCGCTCAAGGGAGACATCCGCATGGTAGACCGCGAGCTGGTTCTTCGATTCATCGCATTCTACACGCTCAAGGATTTCAAGCAGTACGAGCATTATAAAACATTGGACGATTTTCTGATGGCAGTCACATCACAGATTGACAGCCCTGTCGAAGTGCCTGACTCCAAGCTTAAGGAAATTGAGCTCGCTTTCGCGCGGGCAATGGAAAATTCAATAAAAGTCTTCGGCTCACATGCATTTCGTAAGTGGCCGTTGGGCAGCGACCGGCACAGTCCGCTAAATCGTGCCCTGTTCGAAAGCTGGTCTGTTGCGCTCGCGGAAGTGGATTCGGGTGATCTAGAAAGGCGACGCGAGTCTATAGCCAAAGCGGCAAGAAAGGCGATGACCGACGACCCGTTCTATATTATTTCCACAAGTGTAGCGACTGGCTACGTGAAACGGGTCGAAAAGCGCTTCGCAGTGGCTCGCGAAGTCGTGCGAGGAAGTCCATGATTCGCGGCATCACATTGAAAAACTTCAAGCGGTTTCGCGAATGTCCGCTCCCTCTGCGGAGAATGTCAGTGCTGACTGGCCTCAATGGGGCGGGAAAGACCTCTGTCATCCACGCATTATTGCTGCTACGCCAAGCCTCTGCTAGGCATCCCTCTCCAGAGTTCGTCTCGCTCAATGGCCCGTTTGGACTTGCTCTCGGAGAGGCTCTGGACGTTCTGCATGGCACTGCAGAGCCTGAAGAGGGAATTACCATTGAGGTCGATACCGAGGAGCTAAATCAGAATAGCTGGATGTTCTCCGTTGAGGAGCAAGGCCGCAGCCTGAACCTCCAGATAATGCAGCGGCCAGAGCGGGCTCCAGCGGTACTTTCAGGGAAAGGTCGGCTCTTCAATTACTTGTGCGCAGAGCGACTGGGACCGCGTGACGTACTAGGGGCGGACTCGGTTGCGTTGTCGGAATTGGGCGTTGGGCACCAAGGCGAATTCACTGCTCAGGTGTTGTCGGTTCTTGAGCGTGAGGTTATCCGCGCTGGACGACTGCACCCTCAAACCGAGGAAAGAGGCGGCGTTACTACATTGCGCAAGCAGGCGGAGTGGTGGATCAGTTCGACTGTGCGACCTGTTGAAATCGACGCGCAATGGTTCACCACCAGCAACGTAACCGCAATCCGCTACAAGACGCCCGGAGTAAGGAGCGAGTGGACGCGGCCCACAAATATGGGATTTGGCGTTTCCTATGCTTTGCCAGTGGTTGTTGCTGGACTTCTTGCGCCCCCCGGTGGAATCTTCATCGTCGAGAACCCGGAGGCTCATCTCCACCCGGCAGGCCAATCCGCCATGGGAGACTTCTTGGTCCGAATTGCCGCCGATGGTGTTCAAGTGATTGTCGAGACTCACAGCGACCATGTTCTCAACGGCATTCGTCGCGCAATCGGAGAGCGAGGCTTGCTTGCCGCAGACGAAGCCATCATCCATTTTTTCGAGGGGACGGCCGAGGCCCAACCTGTGGTTAGCCGAATTGACGTACGCAGCACAGGTGATTTGTCGGCATGGCCAGCGGGCTTTTTCGACCAGATGGACACGGACCTTGCTGCTCTCGCCCGGGCCCGACGCCTTCGGAGATGAGGAATGTCCTTCGTTCTTGACGATGCCCCGTGGATGCTTGATTCGGTCGAGTTAAATGCGGCTGTGGCCGCGCTCGAAGAACTCGCCGAACGTCTTGATACCGCCCTGCTTCGCCGCGAGGAGGTACGCTGCTACGCAGGCGTTTACCAGGAATGTCATGTTCAGGTGGGTGTGCGACTTTACGAACTTCTGTTTGGCGAGAATTCGTTGCTTTCACTTCAGCGAGATCTCAGAAACCGTTTATCGAGGCACTTGGATCGAATTGCCACGCTGCAAGACGACAAAATCCTTGCATTCGATGTGACTATCCATGGGGAGCGAATCTTTGCCCCTTCGCTGGCGTGGGCACATGATCGGTCATTTCAAGGTGAACCTGCTGGATGCCTTACCTTGAGCACTGCCGGAAGGGTAGGAGGGCTGCCAGTTGATGTTGAGGGCAGGCTGGCGCAGCTTCATTTTGTTGTGAACGAGAGTGCACATGTAGGCTTCTTCCGCCAGCGCATTCTTGATAGTGCCGATGCCCATACACTGGAAACACTTGCTGCCTCCGCATTTCCTCAATTGTGCTTTGTTGATGATCTCTGGAGGGGCTTGCATGATTTCAGCCGCCCTTATCGAGACATCCGAGACGAAGTCGTCAACCACCTGTCCATTTTCTCGGACCACGGATCCCATATCTTCTCTCAAAAGCAGAATAGAATTATCGAGAGTGGATTTGCGGCGCATTACATTGAGGTCAGTCCGGAGAATCAGGAGACGTTGCGTGATCGGCGTTGCCGCGAGGCGCGCGAGCGCGAATTTTGTGACGAGCTTTTAATTTTCAACTGGCATTCAAAGATTGAGCCGCACCAAAATCGCATCCATATCCACCCAGGAACCAAGGGCTCCAACAACCGGGTCATTGTTGGAATACTTCACGAACACCTCCCGCTTCCGCGCAACTGACGGTGCTCGGTGTTTTTTGATTGAAAAATGATTGGCGTGACCGGGATGACGGGTGTTACCGAAATCACGGTGATTTCTGGCGGTAGGCGCTACTGTCAGGATGCGCTGAAGGTGAGGTGGAGTAGCTGCTGAGGGTGGTACGTCATCAGGTGCTGCGCCTGCTGGAGAAAAAGGGGCCCTACTTGCGCAAGGACCCGAGGATGCGCTGCAGGCGTACCAAGCGCACTCATTGTAGCAACGGCTGTGCTGGACGGGGGTGGACGCCCGGTCCCCTCCCCGAAAGCAGCTCCGGTGCGCCTTGCTGGAAGGCTTCTCCCTCCATGCCAACACGCACCTGCATGCCAACGACAGGCAGGGGTTGGAGCGGCTTTGCCGCGATGGGGATCGTGGCACGCTGGCGCTGGAGCGCCTGTCGCGAATGGAGGATGGCCGCATCGCTTACCGCCTGAAGCGCCCGCTGCCGGACGGCACCACACACCTGCTCTTCACCGGGCTGGAACTGTCACGGCGTGTAGCGTCGCGGGGACCTCCGCCTCGGGCAAACCTCACGAGCGTCCACGGCGTCTTTGTTCCAGACGCGTGACTGCGGCCATTTCTGCTTCCCAGGCGGGAGCGGAGGAGCCGAGCGTGGCACCCCAGGCAGCTGCCAGCACGGAGCCGTTGAAGGAAAAGACGCCGCGAGGAGACTTTCGCCGAGTAGCTCAGCAGGACGTTCGACTTCGATGTGTTCGCCTGCGTGAGGTGTGGCGGCAGGCAGCGAGTGCTGACGTACGTGAATGAGGCAGGAGGAGTGCGAGCGATTCTGGAGCACCTGGACCTGCCCACGGCAGGTACGAGGCTGGCCCCGGCGCGTGGGCCCCTCCAGGCCGCAGGGTGTTCAAGCTCAAGCCGCCAGAGCCCAGAGAGCCAGGCCCCTGCCGCGCACCTCATGGGAGGGCGGCCAGGGCCAGCGTGTACCCCAAGCGGCTCAAGCCGCTTCTCCACCGGCCTAGCTCACTGCCTGGGCGGCCCCGTCCGCGGCCCTCCTCGACACCTCCGCTCCTGCCCTCACCCTCCACATGGCCTCCATCCCGCCTGTACGCGACGCGCTGATGTCAGAGCATGGGAGAGAAGGGCTTCTTGAGGGTCAGCGTGAGGCCCACCTCCCGGCCATACGGGAGGCGGCCTGACAGGTCCCGCTCGTTCTCCAGCGGGACGCTGAAGCGGACGCCCACGGAGCCGTAGACGAAGCCGAGGAAGGGCGCCAGGTGGAGCGACGTCGTGGCCCGGCGGGCCGCCGTCGCCGTCTCGTAGGCCAGGCCCGTCTCCAGCCCGAAAATGAGGAAGGTGCCTTGCACTCCACCGCACAGCCGCGCGTGGTCACCCTCCATCCACTGGCCCTGCCCGAAAACGCCCAGCGCACCCGACCTGAAAGAACCCATGCGATTGTTGTGCATCGCCAGGTTGAGGGTGGACTCCACGCCCATGCCCCATGCGGCTTCCTCCTGACGGCGGCTCACGCTCACCAGCGGCCCTACCGTGAACCAGGGCTGCGGGGAGCCGTCGTCCGGCGACGCTGCCGGGACGACCAGGGCGAGCAGGGCAAGAGCGTTCATGGCGCCAGGATACGAGAAGGCATCCACCCCACCGCGGCTCCGCTCCAGACACAGTCCGTGCTTCTCACGCTCTCGCGAGAGGACGACCCGGGGGGACGTTCGGGGCGGTGCCTCACGCGTGATACATTCCCCCCTCTCCTTGAGGACCTGCTGGACCGGCCTCGCCCCGCCCCCCCATGACCAGCCCCTGGTTCAACGTCCCCTACTTGCATTGCCGCATGCGCTTCGATGTCTCTCATCAGTGGCGCAGGTTCGACCCCAAGGAGGGGCCCCAGGCGAACGTCTGGCATCACAGCGCGAACTACACCGTCGCCGCCACGTTCCGACTCCAACTCCAACGGGACAACTGGCTGAGCCCCTCGTTCCACAACCCCCAGATCACCTTCCACGTCTCGGGGTGGTCCGAGGCGGGGCTGAGCGAGGGGCAGAAGGGGGGCCTGCTGTCGCGCAGCCGCGCCTCCTTCTCCGGGAGCACCGGGGCGGGCTCCGCCACCTTGACGCTCTACACCGACGAAGGCCACGTCGGCAGCCTCAGCGTCGGAGACCTCATCAACGGTGGCCAGGGCCTGCCCTTGACGTACACCGTCCAGAACTGGCTCCAAGGCGCGGGAGGCAAACCCTCGAAGGAGGAGTCCGTCGTCGGACTGCTGCTGCAACAGCCCTTCCCGGAGCAGCCGGGTGCGGTGCTGCTCGCGGCGAAGCCCAGCCACATCACGCTGAACAGCCCTTTTTGTCCTGCGGTCAGCGCCTGCGAGGATCCGGTCATCTCCGGCTCCATTCGCGTCACGCCGGGCCTGCCCACCTTTCGCATCGTGGACGACACCGTGGAGCAGAAGCCCCTGCGCAACTGCCGCCTGCGCGTGCTCTGCCCTGACGGCGCTGAGCGCGAGTGCGTCACGGATGAAGAGGGCGAGGTCTTCCTGCCGCGCACCGGCAAGGACGTCTACACGCTCTTGGAAGTCATTGCCGACGGCGCGCCGCTCACCCTGGCCGAACGCGGGGCGTGGACCCTCGAGAACCTACCCGACCCCTCCTGAACCTCCTCCATGCCCGATCTCGACACGCTGTTGAAGGACACCCTGCTGCTCACCGCGGCCCCCGGAGCGCCCTACCAGTCCTTCGAGGGCGGCGGTGGCGCCCAGGCCCAGGCCGCCGCCGGCCCGAGCGCGGGCAGCGTCTGGAGCTGGACGCACAACCTCGGCACCCCGGGCCGCGTGAGGAATGTCACCCACCGCTTGCGGGAGACGCCGTGGTTCCCCGCGCAGACGCTCACCGTGCTGGACGAGCTGGTCTGGAGCCCCATTGAAATCACCTACAAGGGCACGGCGCTGAAGCTGGAGCTGACCCGTGAGTTCCTCCTGCGCCGCTATGAGACGCCCGGCGGCTCCGTGGCGAAGAAGACGACGTTCTGGATCCCCACGGACCTGGACCGCAGCCTGATGCTGGTGTTCGGCTTCCAGGTGAACCTGCGCGCTCCGGCCGGCACGCTCGCGCTGGAGCCCATCCCGAAGGACGTGCTGTGCAGCGACGGCTTCATGCCCGTCAAGAAGCCCACCGCGCCGCCCAAGCCGCCCGTCATGAAGGTGAAGCGCACGGAGACCGGCACGCTCTCGCTGTCGCCCTTGCGCGTGCTCGTCTGCGCGGAGTTCGTCTGCTGCAAGGAGCGCAACGACTACACCCCGCACGGGCTCGCCGCCACCTCGCGGTTCCGGCCGCACCTGATGTTCATGAGCAACCGCCCGCTGGAGCGGATGGCCGCGCGCATCCACGTCCGCCGCCCGCCCATGTCCAGCATGGCCCACCCGTCCCCGACGCCGCCTCCTCCCTCGGG
>NZ_RAVW01000363.1 GCF_003611585.1 Corallococcus exercitus
CCCCCGATCCGCCGGTAGCTCCCCCCGATCGGATGGGAACTCCCCCCAATCCGCCAGTGGCTCTCCAAAATTGGATGGCAGCTCCCCCCGATCCGCGGCCAGGGTCTGTCCCACACTCACCCGCAGCGTGACGACCACGGCGCCGGTGACCTCGGCGAACTCCGGGGCGGAGAGTCCGGCGGTGCGGCACATCTCGGCGACGCGATTCGTGCCCCGGCCCCATTTCTCGATGAGCCCTGCGCGATAGAAGACCTCCGCGATGATGGGATTGCGCTGCACCGAGAGATGCGGACGGGTGAGCGATTCAGGCGTGATGCCCTTGGGGTATCGCCCCGCACTCCAGATCTCCACGCGGTCATCGAAGATGGCGAGCGATACCGCGCCACCCGCGATGCTGTAGTCACGATGGATGAATGCGTTGACCAGCAGCTCGCGCATTGCATCCGGCGGAATGAGCGGACGGTCGACACGCTGCAGGCGACCCGGTTCGATGCGGCCGGCCAACGGGAAATGCCGCTGACAGAACAGCTCCGCTTCCTCGAGCAACCGGAAGGCCGGTCCGCGCACGTTGCGTTGGTCCAGGAACTCGGTCTTGTCGGTGCCTCGGAACCGGGCCATGCGCAGCTCGCACTGCGGATGGTGCGGGAGGAAGGTCTTGCCAAAGAGCACGACCGCCGCGCGAAGGAGCCTGCCCCTGTGGCGGACGCCAAGACGGTCGAGCAGCTCGGGCAGGCCCCGTCCCACCGGTCCCACGAGACGCCCCGCGGAGCGTGCCGCTTCGACGATGCGCAGCACCTCCTCGCGGTCGAGCTCCTGGAGTGGAACCTCGTCGGCCTCCTGGTTCTCCCAACGGCGACGGCTGTGCGCGCGCTCCAGCAACAGCAGCTCATAGCGCTCCTGCGCCATCTTGCGAGTCGTGTTCCCCACCCGTTCGTAGGCGCGGCCGTCGAACGTGTACGGCACGGAGTCACTGATGCCGCCCACGGTGAGCACGAGGACGCTTCGTCCCTCGGCGACCTCCACACTCTGGATGTGGAGGTCGAGCGGGGGCTCGAAGCGCTCCCGCGCGGTCGCGATGTCATGCAAGGTCTGTTCGCTCACCTGCTGGCCGATGAGCTCTCCGCCCGGCTTCACGCCCAGGAGCACCCGGCCTCCCTGGCCATTCGCGAAGGCGCAGAGCGTGTGCATTGCCTCACGCAATTCGCCTGTCGAACGCTTCAGCTCGAGTGTGACGGATTCTCCCCTGGCTGCGAGTCGGGCGAGGTCAGGAATCATGGCAGCCCGGCTCTGCATCATCCGGGCCCGCCATGTTCCATGGCTGTTCCCTCTGAGACGCCGCCTCGCCAACTCGCGCGGTGTACAGACCGGGACCGTGTGTTTACGCGGTGAGACGGTGGGCTGACGTAGAGCGTGGTGCTCGTGCCGGTCAGCCATCCGAAAGCCATACGGCTTTGACAAGAAATTCAAGCAAACCTCCGTTCACAAAGATTCCACGGTGATGTCTGATGACCGCCTTCCCCCAAGGAAAGGCCGGTTCCCCATGCGTTCACCGCTGCGCCGTCTTCCCCCTGTCCTGAGGTTCGCGGCCGTCACCATGGCCCTGACGTGGCTGTCCGCCTGCGGTGAGGGCGTGCTGGATGAAGAGGCGGAGGTGTTCGCGCAGGGCCGGCAGGCGCTGTTGAACGGCGTGGGTTCGTCCGCGGCGCGCGCGGCGCTCACGAAGCGCTGGGCGCCCATCCACTACCAGGACGTGGACGTCACGGGCTCGCACTCGCTCAGCGGCAAGTCGGACTTCCTCACCCGCGTGGACTTCGACGGGGACTGGAGCGGGACGAACAACTGGGACAACACCGGCTCGCGCGCGCTCACCGCGCACGCGTACCAGTCCGTGGTGGAGACCTCCACGCACTGGTACCTGCTCTACACGTTCTTCCATCCGCGCGACTGGTCCGACTCCATCTTCGACACCGAGCACGAGAACGACGGCGAGGGCGTGCTGCTCATCGTGAAGCGCGACGGCAGCGAGTACGGCGCGCTCGTCGGCGCGGTGACGGTGGCCCACAAGGACTTCTTCTCCTACGTGCCGTCCGGCAGCCCGCTGGCGTCGGGCTCGGAGTCCATCGACGGCACGCTGTCCATGGCCTCCTTCGAAGGGCTGCCGCACCCCATCACCGCGCAGGAGGCCAAGGGCCACGGCCTCAAGGCGTGGCCGTACTTCGACATCAACGGGGACGGCGTGAAGTACTACCCGTCGCTCACGCTGGCGGAGCAGCCGTCGTCCGCCACGGACTCGGACGTGCGCTACAAGCTGCTGGACATCTACAGCCCCACGGACGGGCTTTGGACGCGGCGCGACCTGACCACGCTGTTCTCTTCCGACGGCACGTTCCGGGGCGACACCGGCGGCGGCTGCGGGCTGACGGCGGGCAACTGCGGCACCAACTCCGCGAACGCGCCCTGGGGCTGGGACGACCAGAACGACGGCCCCATCCTGCGCGGTGAAATCGCGAAGGACCCCGCGAAGCTGGCCGCGTACTACTTCAGCCCGTCGTCGCAGTTCTCCACGACGTACACGTTCAATCCCTTCCAGAACATCGGCAATCCCGACCAGCCGTGAGCGCTACGCATCCCGCAGCATCCGTCGCACGCGGGACACGAAGAGGTCCATGGCCACGGGCTTGGTGATCATCTCCATGCCCGGCTGGAGGAACCCGGACGCCTGGGCCGCCGCCTGGGCATAGCCGGTCATGAACAACACCTTGAGCGCCGGGCGCCGCTGCCGGGCCAGGTCCGCCAGCTGCCGCCCGGTGAGGCCCCCGGGCAGCCCCAGGTCCGTCACCAGCAGGTCCACCTGAGGCAGGGACTCCAGCAGGCGCAGGCCGGAGGGACCGTCCTCGGCTTCGTGCACCTGGTAGCCCCACTCGCGGAGCACCTCGACGATGAGCGCGCGCACCACCGGCTCATCCTCCACCAGCACCACCACCTCGCCGCCGCGCGCGCGGTGCTCCTCGCCCAGGGCCTGCGAGGGCGGGGACTCGCTGCCGGGCGCGCCCTGGAAGCGCGGCAGGTACAGCGACACCGTGGTGCCCCTGCCGGGCTCGCTCTCGATGCGCGCCGAGCCCTCGGACTGGCGCGCGAAGCCGTAGATCATCGACAGGCCCAGGCCGGTGCCCTGGCCCAGCGGCTTGGTGGTGAAGAAGGGCTCGAACGCGCGCGAGATGACCTCCGGCGGCATCCCCGTGCCCGTGTCGGTGACGCTCACGCGCACGTAGGCGCCGGGCATCAGGTCGCCGCCCGTGGGCACCTCGACCTGGGCGTTCCCGGTCTCGATGCGCAGGCGTCCGCCCGAGGGCATCGCGTCGCGCGCGTTGATGACCAGGTTGAGGACCGCGTTCTCCAGCTGGTTCGGGTCGCACAGCGTGGTCCACGGCGTGGGGATGAGCGCCAGCTCCAGCTGGATGGTCTCCCCCAGCGTGCGGCGCAGCAGGTCCTCCATGGAGACGACGAGCTGGTTGACGTCCGTGGGGCGTGGATCCAACGGCTGCCGCCGGGAGAAGGCGAGCAGCCGGTGCGTGAGCGCCGCGGCCCGGTGCGCGGAGGCCTTCGCGCCGGTGACGAAGCGGCCCAGCTCGTCCGTGCGCCCCTGGCTCACGCGCCGCTGCACCAGGTCCAGCGACCCGATGATGCCCTGGAGCAGGTTGTTGAAGTCGTGCGCGATGCCGCCGGTGAGCTGGCCCACCGCTTCCATCTTCTGGGCCTGGCGCAGGGCCTCCTCGGCCTGGCGCAGGGCCTGGGCCGCCTCGCGCTCCCGGGTGACGTCGCGCGCCACGGCGTGGACGCGGTCCTCGTCCGGCACGGCGGTCCAGGCAAGCAACCGGTAGGAACCGTCCCGGTGCCGGAAGCGGCTCTCGAAGGCCTGCGTGGTGATGCCCGCGGCCAGCCGCCGCATCTCCGCGCTGCTGGGTGCGACGTCGTCCGGGTGGAGGAAGTCCCTCACCGTCCGGCCCACCATCTCCGCCTCGGTCCAGCCGAGGATGCGCGTGGCGGACGGGTTCACCGTGAAGATGGCGCCGTCGAGCCCGCACACCATCATCAGCTCCTGCGACAGCCGCCACAGCCGGTCATGGTCCGCGGTGCGCGCGCTGAGCTGCTGCTCCAATTGGGCGGTGAGCACCTGGAGCGCGGCTTCCGCGCGCTTCTGGTCGGTCACGTCGTAGACGACGCCGGGCAGCCGCCGCACGCCCTCCCGAGGGGCCTCGCCGCGGCGGGCGATCCACCGCTCCTCGCCGGTGTCGTCGCGCCGGACGCGGTACTCGATGTACTCCAGCGCGCTGCGGGACAGGATGTTGTCCACGGTGCGGATGCGGGGCTGGTCGTCCGGGTGCAGCCGCGCGATGAGCTCCGCGAGCGGATACGCGGGGCGCACCGGCATGCCCCAGATGTGACAGAACTCCTCCGACGTGTAGACGGTGCGCGTCTCCTGATCCAACTCGAAGACGCCCACGCCGCCCGCGCGCTGCGCCAGGTGCAGCGTGGCCAGCGCGGCCTCCTTCTCCCGCTCCGCCCGCACGCGCCCCGTCGTCTCCAGCGGCGCGCAGTACACGCCCTGCACGGTGCCCGCGTCGTCCCGCACCGGCACGTACGCGAACGTGAACCAGCGCTCCTCCGGAACGCCCTGGTGCGTGACGGTGAGCGGCAGGTCCTCGAAGGCGACCGTCTCCCCCGCGAGCGAGCGCTCCAGGAGCGGCTTCAGCGCCGGCCAGACGTCCGGCAACACCCGCGCGCAGGGCTCGCCGAGCACCGGGTGCCGCACGCCGATGAAGGGGCGGTACGCGTCGTTGTAGAGGTAGCAGAGCTCCGGGCCCCAGACGACGAACATGGGCGTGCTCGCGTCCAGCATCATGCGGACCAGCGCGCGCAGCGAGTGGGGCCAGGCCTCCGGAGGCGGCAGGGGCGTCGAGGACCAGTCCTGCCGGCGCATCCGTTCCCCCATCTCCCCGCCACCGGCGAGGAACGGAAGGGGAGAACCGGGAGGAGGTGTCGGGCTGTCACTCAAGGCCGGGCCTCAATACCAAGCGACCCCTGGGATTGCCACGGATGACAAAGCCCGCTCCCTCATTGAGGAAGCGGGCTCGCATGGCTCAGCCGTGGCGGAGTGGGTTCAGCGCACCCAGTTCACGTTGCTGTACGCCTTCACGCCGTCCGCGCGCTCGGTGTTCGTGAGCGGCGCGTAGACGCGGGTGTTGATGGTGTTGGCGGCGGTGTCCACCTCCACGAGCCGCGTCGGGTTGGTGGTGCCGTCGTGGAACGTGTTGAGCATCTGGTAGAGGGTGTTGCCGTTCACGCCGGTGTCGGTGCGGTAGGCGGCGTTGCCCACGTGGCCGGAGAAGACGAAGCGCACGTTGGCGTACTGCTTGATGAGGTTGTCGAACACGTACTGGGGGCTGTTGTTGCCGTAGCCGCCGTTGGACTGCTCGATGCCGCCGCTGCCGTTCAGGTGCGAGTGGGTGATGATGATGACGTTGTGCCGGGGGTACTGGGCCAGCACGGTCTTGGCCCAGTTCACGGCGTCCGTGCGGGCCCACAGCTCCAGGTTCAGCACCAGCCAGTTCAGGCCGCCCGCGCTGAACGTGTGGTAGGCGTTGTCGCACTTGCCGGACTCGAACACGCCGCCCAGGGCCTTGAAGCGGGACAGCGGGAAGTAGGTGTTGAAGGTGGTGGTGTTGCGCAGGTTGGCGTTGACGTTGCCGGGGCACGCGCTGCCGCCCTGGCACACGGCCGCCGTGTCGTGGTTGCCCAGGGCGATGGCGTAGGGAATCTGGGCGTTGTCGAGCACCTGGTACGAGTCACTGGCGCGCTGGTAGTAGAGGTGGTCGGGCGTGTCCCAGTCCATCAGGTCGCCGGTGTGCAGGACGAAGCGGATGTCCTGGGCCGTCTTGTTGTCGGCGATCCACTGCATGCGCTGGGTGAGCCGGGTGGGGTAGTAGACGGTCTCGATCTGCGTGTCGGGGATGACGACGAAGGTGAACTTCGTGTCCACGGCGCCAGGCGCGGCGTAGAACTTGATGCCCTCGTTGGTCCAGCCTGCGGCGGTGAGCGCGTCGCGCTCCGCCTGGGTGACGGCGTGGCGGTGTTTCCTCAGGCCCGGGTTGTCGAAGCGGTAGACGGGCACGAGGCACGCGTCCGCCGTCTTGGAGGCATAGAAGCCCACGCCCTCGTCGGTGGTGAAGCCGGAGGCGATGAGGTTCGAGCGCTCGGTGGCGTCGATGGTGACGATGTGTTCACCCCGGCCGGGGCTGTAGAGCCGGTAGACGGGGGACAGGCCGGTGCCGGAGGCGCTCGCGGCCTTGAAGGGCGTGCCCAGGTCGTCGGTATACGCGTAGGTCGTGGCCGCGTTGGCGGCCTCCGTCGCGTTGAGGGTGAGGAGGCTGTCGCCCGAGGACGGACGGACGCGGTGATACACAGGCTTGCTGAGCGCGGCGCAGTCCAGCGCCGCCGTGCTGCTGCCCACGTCCTGCGCGGGCACCCGCTGGGATTCAAGCGTCTCGCCCGGACCGCAGGCGGACAGCACGCCCGTCAGGGCCAAGGACGCGATGAGGGAAAAGCGCTTCAAGGTAACTCTCCCGGTGAAGTCTAGTTGTTCTTGTTAAAAATGGATTGCCGGGAGGCGCATAGCATTGGTGGGGTGGCTGGAGAAGGCACCTGTCGCGGAGTGTCGCGGGTATCACAGGAGCGGGACCGGATGAACGTGCGTGCGGCCGGGGTGTGGGGGTTGCTGGTCGTGCTGATCACGGGCTGCGCCGGTGGGCCCACGGTGCGGCTGCGCACGGAGCGGGGGACGCGGACGTACGCCCCTTCGACGTGGGACCGAAGGGTGCCGGTCAGCGCGCGTGAGTTCGAGGAGGCGCTGACGCGGCTGGTGCTGGAGGTGCCGCTGACGGTGCGGCCGTCGAGGGTCGTGCGCGCGGTCGCGAGGAAGGGCGCGGAGCTGGATCGGGGGCTCGGGTTCATGCTGCGGGACCGGTACGGCCGGTGGTGCCGCGCGCATGAGGCACCGGGGGATTGTCTGTCCCTGCTGGAGGACGGCGCGGGCTTCGGTGAGCTGGACCGGCTGACGCTCGCGGTGGGCATGTCGCTGGATCCGCTGCGCGCGAGCATCGGTGAGGCGCTGGAGGACACGTTGAACCCGTCGTTCTTCGTGTCCGTGGTGTCGGGAGCGATTGCGTCCTGGGTGGTGCTGGCTGCGGCACCGGAGCCCCTGTTCACCAAGGCTGCGGCGGTGATTGCCGCCGTGTTCCTGGCGTACGTGGGCGTGCAGTCATTCCTCACGGTGGTTCGGGCGTGCGGTGCGCTGAAGGCGGCGACCGATAGGGCCACGACGTTCCAGGAGTTGGAGGAGGCGGCGGAGGTCTTCGCGCAGGCCCTGGGGCCGGAGGTGGCGCGCATCTTCGTGCTCGCCGTCACGGTGCTGGTGAGTCACGGCGTGACGGTGGGGCTGTCATCGGCGCTGACGTTGATGCCGGGCTTCCCGGACGCGGTGCGGCTGGGCACGGCGCAGGCGGGCTTCAGCGTGGCGCGCGTGCTGGACGTGAGCGCGGTGGCGGTGGTGGACGGAGTGGTGGAGGTGACGCTTGCGTCCACGGCGGTGACGATGGCGGCGATGGGCCCGCCTCCGAGCAGCTCAGGAGGCCCGGGCAAATGGGTGCAGGTGAATGAGTCGATGTCCCCGCGTGCCCGCGAGTACCAGGCGCAGGTGACGGGAGCACCGGAGGGCTCCGCGTACCGGCTGCAGGATGGGGACACGGTGGTGGACTTCGACGGCTATGACCTGGTGGAGGACCTGCTGCTGGAGGCCAAGGGCCCGGGCTATGCGAAGTTCATCAAGGACGACATGACGGTCAAGGAGTTCTATCAAGGCTTCATCAAGACGATCGTGCAGGCCAGGCGTCAGTTGGACATGGCGAATGGAAGGCACATTCGTTGGATTATCGCGGAGAAGCGATTCGCCGACCTCCTTCGAGCAACATTCGAAGGCGAGAACATCATGATTGAGGTCGTACACATCCAGCCCGTCCGTTGAGGAGGCGTTGAGGCCATGATTGAGACGTACTACGCAGGCTGCTACTGGCTGGCTCGGCCTGAGCCCGTCGAAGCTTGCGCCCAGCGCCTGGAGGAGTTCCTTCGACAGATGGAGCCGCTAGAGCCGACGTGGAACCGCTGGCATGAAGCTGCAGCGACTTTCGAGAAGGCCCGCCAGCGTCAGGTCTCTGTGAACGTCGCCACGCTCACGAAACTCCTGAGCAAGAAGAGCAATCGATTCCGTGACTGGTCGAGTTTTCCCCTCTGGGCAGGCGAGAACGAAGAAGAAACCTCGGGCATCAATGGCAACTGTGGGAGTGCCTCTTCGCGAATGGCCTCCGTCTGTGTCCTCAATGCGCTCAGCACGGGCCAGGTCGCGGAGCGCGTGCTGACCGCTCCGGTTCTTACCGGCGTAGTACGGGCCATGGCCCTTGCATGGGAGCCCGAGGTCGGCATTGCGACCTCCCACGCGTATCGGGAACAGATCAAGGTCGGTCAATTCTCAGAGCCCGGCTCCTTCGTCGGCTGGGTCATGTACTTCGCCGACTTCCGTGGCCCCGTCCCCCCGCTCCCCGCGCCCGTCCAGGTGGAACACCTGGAGAACCGGGGCACGCTCATCACCCTCACGCCGGAGAAGTTCACCGTCTCCAATCCGGCCCACGTCGCCCTGGCCGCGGACGTCCAGGCGCGCCTCCAGGACGCGGGGCTGCTCCGGCCCCTGCGCCCCTGGGGCACCTGAAGCCTTTCACGGCGCGCCGTGGTGGACCGCCTCCACGTTGTTGCCGTCCGGGTCCAACACGAACGCGCCGTAGTAGCCTGCGTGGTAGTGCGGCCGCTTTCCCGGCGCGCCGTTGTCCTTGCCGCCCGCCTTCAGCGCCGCCTGGTGGAAGCCGTCCACCGCCGCCGGCCCACTCGCCGTGAAGGCCACGTGCCGGGGCGACGCGGGCGTCTTCGTCTCGATGATCCACAGCACCGGACGCTGGGGCGGACCGAAGGCCGCCATGCGGCGCGTGGGGAACTCCGCGTCCCAGGTGGCGGTCATCTCCATCACGAGACCCGCGCCCAGCGCGGGCAGGACCGCTTCGTAGAAGGCCTTCGAAGCTGCGAAGTCGGTCGCGTAGAAGCTCAGGTGGTCGATCATGCCCGGGCTTCCTAGCAGAACCCCGCGCCGCTCAGTCCGGGTAGAACATCGGGTCGCGCGTGGCCACGAACGACGAGATGGCGTTCGCCACCTCCGGCGGCAGCGTGGTGAACTGCACGCCCACGCCCGGCATCAGGTCCGGCGTGCGGTCGTTGCCGTCGCGCGCCCAGCGCACCACGCCGTTCACCGTCAGCGGCCGGCCCCCCGGCAGCGTGAAGTCCAGCTCCACCGGCGTGCCGCGCGGCACCGCCTCCACCGTGGCGATGAAGATGCCGCCCTCGCTGATGTCCATGGAGAAGCCGGTGAAGAAGTTGGAGTCGCTGCGCGTGTCGATGGTCGTGTGCATCCGCACCCGGCCCGCCTTGCGCCCGTCGCTCTTCGCCGGGGTGGTAGCCACGGGCGCCCGGGCCGGGGGCCGCTCCTCGCGCGTCGGCGTCTCCCTGGACGTCCTCGCCCCGGACGGCTTCAGCCCCGGGGGCGGGACGACCTTCTGGGTCTCGGCTTCCGCGGCGCGGCGGGCCTTCTCCTCGGCCTCAGCGCGGGCCTTCGCGGCGGCCTCCACGCGCTTCAGGTCGGACTCGGCGGACGACAGCGCCTTCTCCACCCGGGCGGCGTCCTCCTGCTGCACGCGCAGCGCGGACTGGAGGTCCAGCCCGGCCTGCCGGCGCGTGTCCAGCGCGGCCTCGCGCGCGTCCAGGGCCTTCTCGCGCAGGCGCGCGAGCTCCGGGGGCGGTTCGGGGGACTCGGTGTCCTCCAGGCGCATGGCCCACTGGGACAGGCGCGAGTCCCCGGCGTGCTCTGGCCGGGCCAGGGCCTGACGCACGTGGACAAGCCGTTCGGCCAACGCGGCGGCGTCGGCGGTGGCGCGGGCCACCTGTTCAGCGAGCTGTGCTTCCAGCCGGGCCATGTCGGCTTCGGCGCGCGCCAGCTCGGCTTCCCGGGAG
>NZ_RAVW01000364.1 GCF_003611585.1 Corallococcus exercitus
GAGCCTTATCGTCGGCAGCGTCAGACGTGTATAAGAGACAGGTACGCGACGGACGCCGCGGGCTCGAAGAAGGTGCGGGTGGCGTTCACGGTGCCGGAAGCGGACGCGCCGCGCATCGTGTATCCGGCGGCGGCGCTGACGCGGGGCAAGGCGCCGGAAGGAGGACTCGCGTTCGTGCGCTTCCTCCAGACGGAAGCAGCGCGAAAGGAGTTCCGTCGACTGGGCTTCCTGGACGCGAGCGCGGCGAAGGCTGCTCCGGATGCGGGAGTGATGGGCACGACGCCGGGCAACGCGCGGTCCCTCGACGCGGGCGTGATGGGTGCGACGCCAGGCAACGCGCGGTCCCTGGACGCGGGCGTGATGGGCTCGGCGCCGGATGCGGGCAAGAGGCATCCATCGCCGTGATGGACGAGGGGCTGACAGGGCTGGTGCTGTTCACGGTGGCGGTGGCGGCCCTGTCCACGGCGCTCATCCTGGTGCCCGGTGTGGCGGCGGCGTACGCGCTCGCGCGTTGGAAGGGACCGGGGCGCGGCGTGGTGGAGACGGTGCTGGCGCTGCCGCTGGTGCTGCCTCCGACGGCGGTGGGCCTGGTGCTGCTGGAGTTGCTCGCGCGGGACTCGGTGTTGGGCCGGCTGCTGGATGCGATGGGCGTGGAGGTGGTGTTCACGCCGAAGGCGGTGGTGCTGGCGAGCGCGGTGATGGCGTTCCCGCTGCTGGTGCGCTCCGCGCGCGCGGGCTTCGAGGAAGTGGATCCCAGGCTGGTGGCGGTGGCGCGCACGCTGGGGGACACGCGCACCCGGGCCTTCTTCCGGGTGACCCTGCCGCTGGCGTGGCGCGGGGTGCTCACGGGCGCGCTGCTCGCGTTCTCGCGGGCGCTGGGTGAGTTCGGCGCCACGGTGCTGGTCGCGGGCAACATTCCGGGAAGTACGCAGACGCTGTCCCTGGCCATCTTCCAGCGCACGCAGGTGGGGCAGGACGCGGAGGCGCTGAAGCTCGCGGGCGTGGCGGTGGTGCTCGCGTTCGGGGCCATGTACGTGACGGAAGTGGTGACGCGGCGGCGCGGGGCCCGGGGACTCGCGTGAATCACGCGGCGCATTCCCCCCGGTCCTGGGGGCCCGGGGATGCCGGGCCGGTTTCGAGAGAGCCCGCGTCCGCGCAGGGCGCATGGGGCGCCACGTTGTCAGGAGGCGCACGCCCGTGATGGAGCTGTCGCTGCGACTGCCCCTGGCGCGCTTCACGCTGGAGGTCGAGGCCCGCTTCACGTCCGCGTCGGTGGCGGTGCTGGGGCGCTCCGGCTCCGGGAAGACGTCGCTGCTGGAAGTGCTCGCGGGCCTGCGACGGGGCGCCACGGGACGTGTCGTGGTCGGTGGCCGCGTGCTCCTCGACACGGCCAGCGGTGTCGACGTGCCGCCCGAAGCGCGCCGCATGGGCTACGTGCCGCAGGACGCATTGCTCTTCCCGCACCTCACCGCTGGACAGAACGTGCGCTTCGGTGTGCGCGCCGGACGGCCTTCGCGCGTGGACGAAGCCGTGCACCTGCTGGAGCTGGAGCCCCTGCTGCACCGCTACCCGGTGACGCTGTCCGGAGGCGAGAAGCAGCGGGTCGCCCTGGCGCGCGCGCTCGCCACCGACCCCGCGCTGCTGCTGCTGGACGAACCCCTGGCCGCGCTGGATGTCGCGTTGAAGGAGCGCGTGCTGCCCTACCTGCTGCGCGTGCGTGACGAAGCCCGGGTGCCGCTGCTCTACGTGACCCACCAGCTGGGCGAAGCACGCGCCCTGGCCCGCGAGGCCCTGCTGTTGGATGGCGGCGCCGTGAAGGCCGTGGGCCCCGCGGACACGGTGCTGGGCACGGTGGCGCGCGGCCTGCTCACCGGTGAGCCCGAGGAGAACATCCTCGAAGGCACGCTGGAACATCCCGACTCCAGAGGCACGCGGCTACGCGTCACGGAGAGCCTGTCGCTCTGGGTGCCGGATGCACCGGAGCTGCCCCACGGCACCCGCGCCGCCTACGCCGTGCCCGCCGAGGACATCCTCCTGTCCACCGGGCCGCTGACCGGCGTCTCCGCGCGCAACGTGCTCGAAGGCACCGTGACGAAGCTGGAGGAAGCGGGGGCAGGGGAGTGCGCGACCCACGTGGACGTGAGCGGTGTCCACTGGGTGGTCCGTCTCACGCACGCCGCCGTGCGCGAACTCCACATCGCACCGGGCCTGCGCGTGTACCTCGCGGTGAAGTCCTCCGCCTGTCGCCGCCTGGCGGGCAGGGCTTCCTAGTCCCCGCGCGCCTCGGCTTCGAACCGCCGATGCGCGGCCTCCATCCGCTCCAGCGCATCCACGAGGCTGCGCTCGATGTCCTCGCGCTGGGACTGCATCAGGTCTTCCGGAAACCCCATGCGCTCCAGCAGGTTCAGCTGCATGTAGAACTCCTCGCACTGCCGGTGGCCGCCCTTGCCATCCAGGTACTCGCCTGCCCGCAGGAGGAAGTCTCCCCAGGAGATGGACCCGTCACGGTGGCGAAGGAGCAGGCTCGCCAGGTGGTCCGCGTCCTCCTCGTCCCGCTCTTCGACGGTGAGCAACTGCGGAAGGCCCGGCATGTCCAGGAGCAACCCGTGCGCTCTGTCGAGCTCCGGCACGGTGCTCAGCTCGATCAACCAGAGTGGCGGCGCATCCAGCTTCATCACCCACGCGTCCGCCCAGGCGATGATCTGCCGCAGCCCGACCCGCCCTGTCCTCACCATCACCGCGATCCGCGCGACGGCGACCGGGTCGAACGGCGTGCCGTCTCTCACCGCTTCGCTCCCGGCTTCTTCGCCCCGCCGCGCCCCGCCGTCTTCGCGTGGTAGCCCTCCACGCGCATGCCCAGCTCATGCACCACGGACATCGCCGTGTCCTGCGGGATGCGCGTGTCCTTCATCTTGTTGCGCGCGGGGTCGAGCACCAGACCCGTGGCTCCGGAGAAGTCCGTCCGGGTCAGCGTGCAGCCACGGAAGTTGCTGCCGGTGAGGTCCGCGCCGGTGAAGTCCGCGTCCGTCAGGTCCATGTCGAAGAAGTTCGCCTCCCGCGCCACGCACCGCACGAAGGACGTCTGACGCAGGCCCAGCCCCACGAACGAGCTGTAGGGCATGCCGCACTCCTCGAAGTCCACCTCCGGGTTCGCCGCCACGCCCGTCCAGTCAATGCCCATCAGCTTCGAGCCCTCGAAGCGCACGTCCCGCAACCGGATGGCGTTGAAGTTCGCGCGCGTCAGGTTGCAGCCCTGGAACACGCACGCCTCCAGCAGCGTGTCCTTCCACCGGCCCTCCTGCAACTCGCAGTTCAGGAAGGTGCACCGGTAGAACTCCTTGTCACCCAGGTCGACGCCCTGGAGGTCCAACCCCTCGAAGGTCTCCCGCTCGAAGGAGTCCTCCTGCTGGAGCCGCTTCACCACCGCGCTGTCGTCCTGGGCCATGCCCGGCTTTATACCGACCCGCGAAGGACCCGGCGATAAGGGCCGGGTCCTCCACGGCCTTCACGCTACTTGGCCACCAGCACCAGCACGCCGCGGCCGCACAGGCTGTAGTTCGTGGCCTCGCCGCCGAGCGCGGTGACCGGGTTGAGCAGCACCTGATCCACGCCCAGGCTCTCGCTCCACGAGCAGGTGTCCGTCACGCGGTACCACTGCTTGCCGTTGCCCGGCCACGGCAGCGAGAAGTTCACGGCGGCGGACCAGCCGTTGTACGCGACGTAGATGGCGCCCACCGTCTCACCGGAGAACTCCGACGCGTCGATGCGGTAGGCCAGCGCGTGGTTGCTCGCGCTGTTGAAGTACGCCGCGTCCGGAACGAAGCCGTCCGGCTTGAACCAGCGGTGCTGCTCCATCACGTTCCCGTTGTTGTCGTTCGTCTTGTAGAACTCCGCCGGACGCAGCGCGGGGTGCGCCTTGCGGAACGCGATGAGGTTCTTGGCGAACAGGCGGAAGTTGGACTGGTCCGCGCTCCACGCGTAGTTCAGCCAGTTCGCGTTCGAGTCCAGGTTGTACGCGTTGTTGTTGCAGTACTGCGTGCGCAGGAACTCGTCGCCGCCCGTCAGCATGGGCACGCCCGCGCTCAGCATCAGGAACGCCAGGCCGTTGCGCGCCGCCTGCCGCTGGAGCGCCGCGCTGCCGCCCTGGTCCCAGCTGTGGTTGCTGTCCTCGCCGCCGTCGGACGGGCCCTTGGGCCACGCCTGGGTGTTGTCCTTGCTGTTGCACGAGTACAGGTCCTTCAGGGTGAAGCCGTCGTGGGCCACCATGAAGTTCACGGACGCGGCCGGCTTGCGGCCGTCATCCGAGTACAGGTCCGACGAGCCCGCGAAGCGCGTGGCCAGGTCCGCCGGCGTCACGTTCTCCACGCCCAGCTGGTTCTGGTCCTTGCGGAAGGTGTCGCGGAACGCGCCGTTCCACTCGCGCCACTTCGCCGGGAAGTTGCCCACCTGGTAGGAGTTGCCGCCAATGGCCCACGGCTCCGCGATGAAGTCCGTGCCCGCGCCGCCCCCCTCCGGACGCGGATCCAGCTGCGTGGTGATTTGATTGAGCGCCGTGTTCGGGTCGTCGCGGTTGTATTCGTAGCCCGGAGTCGTGGCCGTCTCGTGCTCGTAGATGTTGCCCAGCACCGACGCCAGGTCGAACCGGAAGCCGTCCACGCCCAGCGTGTCCTTCCAGTACGACAGCGAATGGAGGATGACGTTGCGGGCCGTGGGGTTGCGCGTGTTGAAGTTGCCGCCCACGCCCGTGTTGTCCCAGTTGAACTTCATGTCCTTCGTGAGGCTGTAGTACGTGGGGTTGTCCAGGCCCCGGTACGACATGACGTTGTACGTGGTGGGATCGCCGCTCACCCACCCGCCGCCCTCGCCGGTGTGGTTGTAGACCACGTCCACCAGCACCTTGATGCCGGCGTCGTGGAACGCCTTCACCATGCTCTTGAACTCACGCGTGGGGCCGCCCGGCGTCTGGTCGCACGCGTAGCGGCGGTCCGGCGCGAAGTAGCTGAGGTTCATGTAACCCCAGTAGTTGTCGCCCGCGGTGCTCGCGACCGTGTCGTTGTTGCCGTTGTCCGTTTCGTGCAGCGGCAGGAACTCCACCGCCGTCACGCCCAGCGCCGCCAGCTGCGCGGCCTTCTGGCCCGCGGTCTTGTAGGTGCCCAGACAGGCGGCATCCAGCCCGGAGCCGGTGTCCTGCTTCGTCAGGCCGCGCAGGTGCACCTCATAGACGACGTCGTCCTTGAAGGCGCGCGTGGGCTTGGTGCCGGTGGCCGTGGCGTCCGGCGGAAGCACGATGCTCTTGGGCGCGTACGGGCCGCTGTCCTTGTAGCGGTGCGTCGGGCCGGACGCGAACACCGTGGCGTCCGCGTTGCTGGGGTTCACCGGGTCGTGCGACAGCTCCAGCGCGTACGGGTCCCACAGGAGCTTGTTCGGGTTGAAGCGGTTGCCCGCGGTGTCCACGTCCGCGATGAAGCCCGCCGCGTTGTTCGTCTTGGTCCAGCTGGCGTCGTACGGCCAGTTGGGGCCCCACGCGCGGTAGCCGTAGTAGACGGTGCCGGTGACGCCGTAGGTGTTCTTCAGCGTGGAGACGGAGACGGACTTGGACCAGACGTTGGTCGTCGCGTTCTTCGTCATCACGTACTTCACGACCTCCTGCGCGCCCAGGGCCGTCTTGTAGATCCACACCTCGATGCGCGTGGCGCGCGACGAGTACACGTTGAAGTCGATGTTGGCCTGCGTGGAGTCGTACTTCGCGCCCAGCGTCCAGGTGAGCAGCTCCTGCTTGCGCTGCGCGGTGTCCTCCACGGCGGGCGCGGCAGGGGCGGGGGCTTCGTCAGGCGTTTCGGAGGCGGCGCAGGAGACCAGCGCCGAGGCGAGGCCCGCGGCGACGAGGGGATGCCACCGCGTGAGCCAGGGGCTCCGGCGGTGACGACGGGGAGGGGTCATCATGGATGTGGCTCCAGACGCGGCAAGCGAGGGTCACGACCGCTGCAAGGCCACCGGGCCCGCGACTGCCCGGGGCCATCCGGTTCACCACCCCCACGACGCTGAAGTCAACCGCACGTCCCCCCACCCGCGCCCCTCCGCGCACCCACGTACAACGCCGGACATGGCCCGGCGCGTCAAGGCGCGGGGACGCAGGTCTTGCTGGCCCCACACACCAGGTCGCGAGCGCAGTCCTCGTTGCCCATGCACTTCGTGCCCGCCGTGCAGTCGTAGCCGCCGCCGCCCGTCATGCCGTTCACCCGGAAGAGGTTGTTGGTGACCTGCTCGGTCATCGCCTGGTTGCCGATGGAGCCCTGCAGCTTGTGGGTGATGTTCACGGTGGTGCTCACGCCGGTGACCGAGGCCTGGATCTCGAACGGATCGCTCACTGCGTTGATGGCGTCGCGGATGAGCAGCGCGGCCTGCGTCGAGGACGTGCCGAACGTGAACGCGACCTGCTGGTTGGCGGCGTTCTTGAGCTTCCCGTTGCTGTCCAGCTCGAAGATGACGGGCGGGTTGATGCCGTCGCTGATGGTGAACGTCTCCCCATCAAGCAGCTTGTCGCCCGAGATGGCGGTGATGGTGCCCGTCGCCGCCTGCAGCGTCTTCGCCTTGCAGTTGGCGCTGCACGAGCCGCAGGTGGAGGTGTTGCCGTCGTCGCAGGCCTCGTTCGCGGCGTTGGAGTCCTGCACGCCGTCACCGCAGACGTTGCCCTGGAGCGAGAGGGCTGTCTGGCAGTCGCTGCTGCACCGCTGGCAGCTCGCCGTCCCGTAGGCGCAGGAGACCTCCGTGGAGGTGTTGCCGTCGTCGCAGACCTCGTTCACCGGATCCTTCACATTGTCGCCGCAGATGTTGCCGGTCGCCGTCAGCAGCTGCTTGCAGTCGAAGCGGCACACCTGGCAGCTCGCCGTGCCGTAGGGGCAGGAGGTCTCCGTCTGCGTGTTGCCGTCGTCACAGACCTCGTTCGAGGCGCTGGGGTCCTGCTTGTTGTCGCCGCAGACGTTGCCCTGGAGCGTGAGGACCGTCTGGCAGTCGCTGCTGCACTTCTGGCAGTTGGCCTGGCCATAGGGGCAGACCGTCTCGGTGAGGACGTTGCCGTCGTCGCAGGCCTCGTTCACCGGGTCTTTCACGCCGTCGCCGCAGACGTTGCCCTTCACCGCCAGCACCTGCTTGCAGTCGCCGCTGCACGTCTGGCAGTTCGCGACGCCGTAGGGGCACTCGGTCTCCGTCCTCGTGTTGCCGTCGTCGCAGAGCTCGTTCGCCGGGTTCGGGTCCTTCTTGTTGTCGCCGCAGATGTTGCCCTGGAGCGTGAGGGGCTGCTGGCAGTCGCCGCTGCACTTCTGGCAGCTGGCCACGCCGTAGTCGCACGCGACCTCCGTCTTCGTGTTGCCGTCGTCGCAGACCTCGTGGTCCGGGTCCTTCACGTTGTCGCCGCAGATGTTGCCCGTGCGCGACAGGCTCTCCTTGCAGTCGAAGCGGCACACCTTGCAGCTGGCGGTGCCGTAGGGGCAGGCCTCCTCCGTCTCGGTGTTGCCGTCGTCACAGGCCTCGTTGGTGGCGTCCTTCGAGTTGTCGCCGCAGACGTTGCCCTTCAGGTCGAGCGCCGCCTTGCAGTCGCCGCTGCACGCCTGGCAGGAGGGGGTGCCGTAGGTGCAGGCGGTTTCCGTCTTCGTGTTGCCGTCGTCGCAGGCCTCCGGGCGGTCCGGCCCGTTGACGTTGACCACGTTGTCTCCGCAGACGTTCGGCTTGCAGGTGCCCAGGCAGTCGTCGTCGTCGTTCGTGTTGCCGTCGTCGCACAGTTCCTTCGCCGCCGAGTTGGTGACGCCGTCGCCGCAGACCGTGGGAGTGCAGTCGACGTCGCAGATGGGCGAGTTGGGCCCGTCGTCGCACTGCTCGCCCGCCGCGATGTTGAGGAACCGGTCACCGCAGGCCGCGGGCGTGCAGTCCGCGTTGCAGGTGCGGGAGTTGCCCGCCGTGTCGCACAGCTCGCCGCGCGTCGTGTTGGTGAAGCCGTCGCCGCAGAAGGCGATGGTGCAGTCCGTGTCGCAGGTGGGGGTGTTGACGGGGCCGGGGTTGTCACACTGCTCGCCGGCCGACGTGTTCACCACGCCGTCGCCACATTTGCGCAGCGTGCAGTTGGCGTTGCAGTAGTCGGACTCGCCCTTGTCGTCGCACTGCTCGCCCGCGGTCAGGTTCAGGATGCCGTCGCCGCAGACGCGCACGGTGCAGTTGACGTTGCAGGTCGCGGACTCGCCCTTGTCGTCGCACTGCTCCTCGCCGTCGCGGACGCCGTTGCCGCAGCCTTCGGCCGAGCGGCAGTCCGCGCTGCACCCGTCCTCGCTGACGTTGTTGCCGTCGTCGCAGATCTCCCCCTTGATGAGGTCGACGACGCCGTTGCCGCACGACTCATCGGACTTGCAGTCGGAGCTGCACCCGTCGCCGTTGGTGTTGTTGCCGTCGTCGCACTTCTCGCCCTTGGCCGTGTCCACGTAGCGGTTGCCGCAGCTCTCCAGGGAGAGGCAGTCCGCGCTGCACCCGTCGCCGCTGACGGTGTTGCCGTCGTCGCAGCGCTCTTCCTTCGTGGGGTCGGTGTACTTGTTGCCGCAGACCTCGGTGGAGAGGCAGTCCGCGCTGCACCCGTCGCCGCTGGCGTTGTTGCCGTCGTCGCACTTCTCGCCCACGGCCGTGTCCATGACGCCGTTGCCGCACAGTTCGTTGGAGAGGCAGTCCGCGCTGCACCCGTCGCCGTCGACGGTGTTGCCGTCGTCGCACTTCTCCTTGGCGGTCAGGTCCACGACGTCGTTGCCGCACGTCTCGTTGGACTTGCAGTCGCGGCTACAGCCGTCGCCGTCCACGACGTTGCCGTCGTCACACTGCTCGCCGTCCTGGACGACGCCGTCGCCGCAGTCCGTGGAGATGCAGACGTCCTGTTTCGCGGCGCACTTCAGGCCTTCCGGACAGACGAGCCCGGAGGCGCAGTCCACGGTCGTGGGCTGGAAGCACGAGGTGAGCAGCAGCAGCGGCGCGGCCACGAGCAGCAGGGCGCGCGCCACGGAGGATCCGCCGGAGGGCGGGGAGGAGGGGACGCGTGTCATGCGGAAGACCTCAGAAGCGGAACGTGGCCACGGCACCGCCCGAACCCGCGCCGAGGAGCGGCGTGACCTGCACGGTCGCCGCCTCCTGGCCCGGTTCGATGCGGTACGGCTTGGGTTGGTTGAGGACGGCGAGCACCGCGCCGGTGACGAGCACCGCGCCGCCCACGGCGTACCCGGCGATGGCGCCGGTCTGCATCAGGTTGCCCTGGGAGCGCTCGTCGGCGACGGCGACGGGCGGCACGCAGCCCCCGCATTCGGCGATGCCCGACTCGAAGGCGCGGAAGTGGTCGCGGGACTGGAGGTGCAGGAAGGCGCTGCCGCCCGCCACGGCCACGCCCGCGCCCATCACCAGCCAGGGCATCGCGGCGGACCAGCGGCGCTTGTAGCGGATGAGGTCGTCGGAGGTGAAGAGCTTCAGGTCCAGCGTCGTCGTCTCACCGGGCAGCAGCGTGCGGCTCTGGTCGCTGGGCACGTAGCCCGTCATCGTCGCGACGATGCTGTGCGCGCCGGGGCGCACCAGCCCCTCGTAGCGGCCGGGGGCCACGAACAGCGGCTGGCCGTCCATCGTCACCGTGGCGCCGGGCGTGGCGCAGGTGATGTCCACCCGCGCCAGCTGCTTCTCCACCAGCGTCTTGTAGTTGCGGGCGTACTCGAACTTCTCCTTCTCCAGCGGCGCCGGCCCGAAGCGCAGCGCCGCCACCAGGTGCTCGTGCACCTCCACGGGCTGGTCCAGGTTCATCAGCGCCAGCGCGAGGTTGTAGTGGATGGCCGGGTGGTCCCAGCGCGCCAGCGCCTGGCGGTACTTCTCCACGGCCTGCACGAAGATGGATTCCTTCAGCAGCGCGTTGCCCTCGCCGAACAGCGCGAGCGAAGCGTCCTGGTCCGCCTGGGAGATGCCCTTCGCCCAGGGGCGATCCTCCGGGCCAGCCGAGCCCGCCAGCGAGCCTTCCAGCGTGTCACTGGCCTGCCCTTGCCGGGCCTCCTGGGCCTTCGGCGCGGGGGGCGGGGG
>NZ_RAVW01000365.1 GCF_003611585.1 Corallococcus exercitus
GCATGGGGCTGTCGCCGCCTTGCGCGGCGACAGCCCCATGCTGCGCGAGCCATCCAGCAGCACCTCCACGCGCGGCGACACCTCGTCCTGGCGCACGCGCAACACCAGCTCCCCCGTGCGCGCCACCGCGTTCCAGTCCAGCTGCCGCAGGTCGTCCCCTGGCTGGTACGCGCGGAAGTCGTGCAGCTCCATCGCGCTGCCCGCGGATGTCGCGCGCACCTCCCCCACCCGTCCCCGCTGCGGCAGGCGTGGCAAGGCCAGGGTCAACCCCGGCGCCAGCCGCGCCACCTCCGCCTCATCCAGCCTCGCGCTCACTGCTGATGGGCCCGCCGCTCGCGTTCAGCAAGCACCCGGTCCGCCGCGAACGCCGCCAGGAGCGCCACCAGCGCCACGCACACCAGCAGCTCCGGCGGCATCTTGAGGCCGCTCGGGTCGCTGTAGTCGTACCTGCCGAAGTTCAGCGTCCCCAGCACCGGGTTGAGCAGGTTGAGCAGCTCATCGCGCCCCTCCAGGTCCAGGAACACCGCCAGCAGCGGCGGCACCCCGGCCCCCATCACCCCCACCAGGATGAAGAGCAGCCGCACGGACACCGGCGACGCGAACCGCCCCGAGCGCGGCATCCGCCCCAGCAGCAGCGCCACCGCCAGGTACAGCACCCCGTAGAGCGCCAGCGCCACCATCGACATCGCCATCCGCAGGCTCCCCGTCGAGTCGTCCGACAGCCGCAGCAGCACCGCGCACCCGGCCGCCCAGCCCAGCAGCAGCAGCACCGACAGCCGGAAGCCTCGCAGCGCGCCAGGCTTGAACAGCGACCAGGCCCGCGTGCCCGCGCGCAGGGGCCGCGACTGCCCGTCCACGTCCGTCGCCATGAAGAGGCTGGCGAAGATGAGGTGCAGCCCTCCGAGGATGCCCATCACCCCGGGGATGTCGTCGTCCTTGTCCATGAACCACCACACCGCCGTCATCCCCACGAACGTCAGGAGCACCTGCACCACCAGTGCCCGCCGGGGATGGCGCGTGTAGTCCTCCGTCACCAGCGACAGCCGCGACACCGCCGTCTCGAACACCAACCACCCGTCCGACACGAGCAACCAGAACGCCGCGCCCAGTCCCAGGAAGAAGTCCCGGTCGAACGAGAACCCGCTGCCGCGCTCCTGCGTCACCACGAAGGTGAACGTCAGCGTCTGGAAGAACGTCACCACCAGCACGCCCACCAGCCCCAGCCGCACGGCGGCCCGCCCCATCCGGCTGTCCGCGAGCGTCGCCGCGCACACCGACACGAGCGTGAGGAACACCAGCCACGCTCCACCCATCACCAGCACCATCAGGATGGTGGGCAGGTCGATGCCGTTGAGGAAGTAGCTGAACAGCAGGAACGGCCCCACCGCCGACGCGTACAGCGCCGCCTGCACCAGGAAGGACGCCACCTTGCCGGCCAGGATGCGCCGGGGCCCCAGTCCCGTGAGCAGCAGCAGCGACCACGTCTCGTCCTCGCGCTCGCGCGCCAGGGAGCGGTACGCGTTGAAGGGGATGACGCCGAAGTGCACCAGCGCCAGGCACACGAAGAAGGAGAAGAAGTACGTGCGCCCCTCGCGCGTGTACGTGCTGGCGTGCGTGTTGCCGAACGCAATGAGCGACAGCACCAGGCACGCCGCGAGCAGCAGCCCGAAGCACACCCAGAACACGCGCGTGCGCAGCCCCTGCCGCACCTCCTTCACCACCAGCGGGTTGAGCCGGTCGCCCCACTTCTCCCAGCGGTCGGACGTCATGGCGGGGACACCCGGCGAGGGGGCGGACTCGGTCGCGCCCGACGCGGGACTTGCTTGCGTGCTCACGCCACCCTCCCCTGGGTCACCGTCATGAACGCGTCCTCCAGGTTGCGCTCGCGCGGGCTGAACGCGCACACCGGCAGCCCCTGCGCCACCAGCGCCGCGAGCAGCACCGCCGCGGCGGCTTCCGCCTGCGCCGGCCCCGCGTCGGCCTCCAGCTCCAGCCGCACGCGCAGCGCGCCGCCCTCGCGCGCCACGTCCTTCACGCGCGGCTGCTCCAGCAGCGTGCGCTCCGTGCGCGCCCACAGCGCTTCACCCTCGTCGCCCGCCGCCGCCAGCCGCACCGTCAGCTCCGTCACGCGGGACGGGCCCGCGCTCTGGCGCAGCAGGTCCTCCACCTTGCCCTGGGCCAGGAGGCGCCCCTGCTCGATGATGACGCAGCTGTCGCAGATCTCCGCCAGCTCCGTGAGGATGTGGCTGGAGATGATGACCGCCTTGCCTTGGTCCGCCAGCGCGCGCAGCAGCTCCCGCAGCTCGATGCGCGCGCGCGGATCCAACCCGTCCGCCGGTTCATCCAGCAGCAGCAGCCGCGGGTCGTGCAGCAGCGTGCGCCCCAGGGCCACGCGCTGGCGCATGCCCTTGGACAGCTCCGTGGTGAGCTTCTCCGCCAGCGGCCCCAGCCCCGTGAACTCCATCACCGAGTCCACCCGCTGCTTGCGCTGCGCGCCCTTCAGCCCGTACGCGCGCGCGAAGAAGTCCAGGAACTCCCTCACGGTGACGTCGTCGTAGGTGCCGTAGCGGTCCGGCATGTAGCCCAGCAGCGGCCGGGCCCGGTCCGGCGCGTCCACCAGCGACGTGCCGTCCAGCAGCACCGTGCCCGCGGTGGGCACGTCCAGCGTGGCCAGGATGCGCAGCGTGGTGCTCTTGCCCGCGCCGTTGGGCCCGATGAACCCCAGGATGCCGCCGGCCTCCAGGTTGAATGACACGTCGTCCACCGCGCGCAGCGCCCCGTAGTCGCGCCGCAGCCCCTTCACCTCCAGCAGGCTCATCGTCGTGCCTCCTCGACCTGACCGCGCACCAGGTGCTGCGCGGCCTCCAGCTCCACGTCCATCACCGCCGTGGGTGTGAAGCCGCGCCCGCCCAGCCGCGCCACGAACGTCCCTTCGCCCAGGTCCTGCTCCAGGGCCGTCACCGCTCCCGGGAAGCGCCTGCGCGCCTCGTCATGGAGGTCCGCCAGCGCATCGTTCTCGCCGTCCAGTGGCGTGGCCCGCCCCTCCGCGCCGTCCGCCAGCTCCGGCAGTCGCCAGAGCTGGCCGTCCAGCTTCAACGTGCCGCCCTGGAGCGGAGCGCCCAGCGCGTTCTGCACCTGCACGGCGCCGTCCGCCTTGCGCGCCGTCAGCCGCGCGCGCGAGGGAATCACGGCGACCTCGCCCCACTCGCGGTAGCTGCGCGAGGGCAGGAAGCTGCTCTTCACGACCAGGCCGTTCGTCCAGTCAAAGGAGCGCGGCGGATCCTCCGGAGCCGACGGGGCCAGCAGCACGCTGGAGGCGGGCATGCGCACGCTGTCCTCCGCGAGGTTGGCGTACCAGGCGTTGAGGCCCACCGTCACCGCGCGCGACCGCTCGCGGTCCAGCAGCGTGAGGCTGTAGCGCGCGGCATGCAGGCTGAAGCCGTCCACCAGCACCGACCACGCCACCAATCCCAGACATGTGAGGGCCGCCAGCGTGGGCACCGCGATGAGCACCGCCAGCGGCCCCTTGCGCCGGGCGAGCATCCACCCACCGGGCCCCACCGCGAGCGAGAAGAGGAAGATGAGCAGCAGGAAGCGGCCCACGGGCGCGCGGGCGCTGGAGAGCAGCGGCAGCCGCCCGTCGCTCAGCAGGTCGTTGCGCTCCCACCGGGGCGGCGGGCCCGCGGGCACCACCATGGCCGGCGACCGCTCCGTGTCCTCCCAGAGCCGCATGCCGCATCCCTGAGCCTGCGTCCGGCAGGCGCGGAACTGGCGCACGGAGCCGAAGCCGTAGGGCGACAGCTCCGCCTGCGCGTCCTGGAGCAGCGGGAAGTGCAGCCGCGGATTGGCGGGGGGCTGGTCGAGCACCAGCTGGCCGCCGCTCAGCGCGAAGGTCTCCAGCACGGCCCAGACGTCATCCGGAACCTGGTCCGGCGGCACCGCCACCAACACCGCGTCGTAGCCCGCGTACGCGGCCAGCTCGCGCGGCGCGGTGTGCGGGTCCACGAAGCGCGTGGCGACGAGCGGCTCCGTGTTCTCCACCGCGCGGCTCATGCCGGTCGCCTTCTCGAAGGCCTTCACGTCGCCCAGCACCATCACGCGCGCGCCCTGGTAGCCATCCAGATAGAAGCCCTTGGAGCTGGGATACAGCCCGGGAGACTCCAGGGTCAGTGTCCCCGTCTGCAGGTCGGCGGGCATCAGGAGCCAGGTGACGGTCCGCTCGCGCGGGCCCAGCTCCAACGAGCGCTCCGTGACGCGTCCCTGCGGCGAGTGGATGACCAGACGCACCTGCCGCGGCTGGCCACCGCTGTTCTGCACCGTCACCTGGATGGGGGTGTAGCCCCGGTTTGGCACCAGCGTCGCGGTGCGCACGGTGGCCTTGAGGTCCCCCTCGCCAGGCTCCCCCGCGGCGGGGAAGGATTCGGGCGTCTCCACCACCTCGCGGTAGCCACTGCCATGGGACGCGGCCTCCCGCGCCTCCTCCACCGCCGCCGTCGCCGGCGCCGCCGGCGCCGCTACCTCAACCGCCTCCATCGCCGGGCTGGTCGCGAAGGCCTCCGTCCCGCCGGGCACACCGGGCAGGCCCGTCCAGAGCAGGGTCCCCAGGAGCACGGCGCCGGCCAGTGCCGCGCGGCTATCCACGGGGCACCTCGGGAGTGGCCTTGAGCAGCTCGCGCACGACGTCCGGCGCGGACACCTTCTCCAGCGACGCCTCGTAGGCCAGCACCAGGCGGTGGTTGAGGGCGGCGGGCGCGGCGGCCACCACGTCGTCGAAGCCCACGTTGGGCCGGCCCTCGAGCAGCGCACGCGCACGGCCCGCGGCGGCCAGGGCCAGCGCCGCGCGAGGGCTCGCGCCGAAGCGCACGAAGCGGCGCACGGGCTCGGGGGCGGAGGCCTGTCGCGGGTCGGACGCTTCCACCAAGCGGCCGATGAAGTCCGCCACCGGGCCGGGCAGGTGCACGCGGTCCACGGCGGCGAACAGGCGCGACAGCCCTTCGGCGTCCAGCACCGGCTCCAGCGCGGGAGGAGCGCCGCGCACGCGCGTGGTGAGCAGGGTGCGCAGCGTCTTCGCCCCCACGGGCGGCACGAGGATGCGGAAGAGGAAGCGGTCCAGCTGCGCCTCGGGCAGCGGGTACGTGCCTTCGAGCTCGATGGGGTTCTGCGTGGCGAGCACGAAGAAGGGGTCGGGCAGGGGCCGCGTCTGGCCCAGCACCGTCACCGAGCGCTCCTGCATCGCCTCCAGCAGCGCGGACTGCGTCTTCGGGCTGGAGCGGTTGATCTCATCCGCGAGGACGAGGCTCGCGAAGAGGGGGCCCTCGCGGAAGACGAAGTCGCGGCGGGACTCGCCCTCCAGCACGTAGGTGCCGGTGATGTCGCCGGGCAGGAGGTCGGGGGTGAACTGGATGCGGCGGAAGGGCAGCGACAACAGCCGCGCCAGGGCCTTGCACAGCTCCGTCTTGCCCAGGCCGGGCAGGCCCTCCAGGAGCACGTGGCCCCGGGCGAGCACCGCCGTCACGACCTGCTCGACGACCGACTCCTGATCGAGCATCACCTGGTTGAGCCCGGCCTTGAGCCGGGAGGCCACGTCCGCCGCGCCCTGTGCCTCGGCGGGACTCAAAAGCTCCGCTGCCACGTCGTTCCCCCTTCTGGACTACGGACCACCGAAGTACCGCTTCACCAGGTCGCGGTTGCGAGGCAGCAGCGGACCGGAGGTCGGTCCCGCCGTCGCATCGCCCTTCGCGCCCGTGCCCTTCGCGCCCACCGGCCCCGCCTGCCCCGTCCGGGCCTGCGCATCCGCGGCACGAAGGCCCCACAACTCTTCTGCCTCGCCGCCATGGCCTTCCGGCAGCGGCTGGAACGCGAGCCGCTCCGGATCCATCTCCGCCTCGCCGCCGAAGACGAGCGGCTGGCTGTCCCCGCCCCGGCTCACGCCCGCGCCGTCGCCCTGCCGCATGCCCCGGCTCGCGTGCTGACTGCCCTGCTGTCCCTCGCCGTCGCCCTCTTCACCTTCACCCTCGCCCTGCCCTTCCTGCCCTTGGCCTTGTCCCTTCTTGCCTTTTTGGCCCTGCCCCTGTCCGGACGACTGCTGCCGCCGGGTGGGACGCCGGGCCTGGGCGCCGCGGTTCCCTCGCGAGGCGTTTTCCTCTCCGAAGCGCTGCGCCAGGGACTGCTGCCGTCGCTCCAGCGTGCGGCGCAGGTCGGCGATCTGATCCGGAGAGCCGGAGGCCTGGGCGCGAGCGGAAGCACGGGCCTGGGCCTCGCGCGACGAGTCACCGGAGGCTTGCCGCGAGCCCTTCTCGCCGCCCTGCTCTCCAGCGCCCTGCCCCTGCGAGCCCTGCTTGTCGCCGTCCTGCTCACCGGCGCCCTGTCCCTGCGAGTTCCGCTCGGACGCGAGGCCTTCCTGTTCCCCGGCGGCGGAGTCCTCTTCGCTCCCGCCGGCGCGAGCATCGAGCGCCATCAGTGCCTGCTCCAGCGACTCGCGCTCACGGGTGGCGGCTTCGGCACCGCCCGCGGCGGCGAGCGCATCCTCCAATTCAGCAGCGGCCTCGGAAGCGCGGTTGAGCTCGGCGGCGGCCTCGGAAGCGCGCTCGGCGAGCCGCTGCTCCAGGGCATCCGCGGCCTCCCAGTCCGCGGAGTCGAAGCGGCCCTGGGCGACTTCTTCCGACAGCCGGCGCAGCTCCTCCTCGACGTCGGGCCCCAGGGGCTCCTCGCGGGCCAGGGCCTCGGCCTGCGCCTGCACGGCGGCGACCTGGGTCGCGGCGGCGGCGTTGATGTTCGACGCGCGCAGCGCCGGAAGCGGAACGAGGAACCCCACGGCGAGGAACACCAGTGCCCCCAGGAGCGCGCCCACGGGCCGGCGCCAGGGAACCTCCGGAGGCTTCACCTGCTGGGCGAACTGGTTGAGGCTCAGCTCCCACTCGCCCACGGGACGCTCCAGCCGCGTGAGCAGCAGGCCCCCGGCGTTGGCGGAGCGGTCCGCGAGCACCGCCGCGTACTCCAGCGACACGCCGCGCGAGCGGGCGCGAACGAACCACCACACGAGGCCCGCGACCCCCAGCGGAGGCACGGCCCAGACAGCCAGGTCGCGCAAGAGCAGCCGGCACAGCACGCACGCGGTGGCGATGGCCCAGACAGGAGCGATGCCCGCGCCGGTCCAGGCGACCGCGTTGAGCCGCCGCTGCACGCGCCGGATGGGCGCGAGCACGAGGGACTGGAAGCGGCGTTCGTCACTGGCGGCCATGCGTGGAAGCCAGTGTCGGACACCCGGCCCATCGTTCACAAGCGACGCCCGGGAACGGTCGAATCCCGCCGCGGACGGTCGTCCGTCCGACTCCAGCTGTCGAGAAACCGCGAATCCCCAAGCGACCCCAGCAAGCGGCGATTACTCTGCCGCCCCCTATGAACTTCCGATTCCTCGGCCGCAGCGGTCTGAAGGTCAGCGAGATTTCTTTCGGCAACTGGCTCACGCATGGCTCGCAGGTGGAAGAGGACGCCGCCGTCGCGTGCGTGAAGGCGGCGCTCGACACGGGCATCACCACCTTCGACACCGCGGACGTGTACGCCGGCACCAAGGCCGAAGCCGTGCTCGGTCGCGCCCTCAAGGGCCAGCGCCGCGAAGGCTACGAGCTGTTCACCAAGGTCTACTGGCCCACCGGCCCCGGCCAGAACGACCGCGGCCTGTCGCGCAAGCACATCATCGAGTCCATCCACGGCTCCCTGCGCCGTCTCCAGACGGACTACGTGGACCTCTACCAGGCCCACCGCTTCGACGCGGAGACGCCCCTGGAGGAGACCATGCTCGCGTTCGCGGACATCGTCCGCCAGGGCAAGGCCCTCTACATCGGCGTCTCTGAATGGACCGCCGAGCAGATCTCCGCCGGCGCGAAGCTCGCCCGCGAGCTGCGCGTGCCCTTCATCTCCAACCAGCCCCAGTACTCCATGCTCTGGCGGGTCATCGAGTCCAAGGTCATCCCCACCTCCGACGCCGAGGGCCTGGGCCAGATTGTCTGGTCCCCGCTCGCCCAGGGCGTGCTCACCGGCAAGTACCTCCCCGGCCAGCCGCCGCCCGCCAACACCCGCGCCACCACGCAGCAGGGGGCTCAGTTCATGAGCCGCCTGATGAGCGACGACGTGCTCACCCGCGTCCAGCAGCTCAAGCCGCTGGCCCAGGAGGCCGGCCTGTCGCTCGCGCAGCTGTCCGTTGCGTGGGTGCTCCAGAACAAGAGCGTCGCCTCCGCCATCATCGGCGCGACGAAGCCGGAGCAGGTGCTCGACAACGTGAAGGCCACCGGCGTGAAGCTCGACGCGGAGCTGCTGCGCCGCATCGACGCCATCATCGGCCCCGTCGTGGAGCGCGACCCCGCGCAGACCACCAGCCCGACTCGCAGGCCCTGAGAATTCGCGACACGGGGCAGGCGCTCCAGCGCCCGCCCCGCCGGCGCAGGCGATGCCAGACATATGACATCCGCGCCCTGGTTTCGCCGTGCCCGTCCACCAGCGCGCGACACCCAGGTGAACTCCGGCCGTTCCATTTGACTTTTGAGTCGGGGGGAACAAGAGACTGCCCCGCGCGTTGACGCGGTCCCACTCTTGAACCGGGCATTTCCCACATGACGTCCTTCTTCCTCCTGGCCCAGGCGGCCCAACCCGAACTCGGATGGTTGAGCAGCAAGCTGCTCGGGGTGACGCTGGGCAGCGCCGAGTGGGTGCTCTGGCTGCTCGTCACCCTGTCCATCGTCTCCATCGCGGTGATGCTGGAGCGCGCGGTCTACTTCTCGCGCCACCGGCTGCCCAACTCGGAGGCGCTGGCGGTGCGCCTGGCGCGCGGCGAGTTCGACGCCGTGGCCGGTGAGGTGAAGAACCAGAAGGGCATGGAGGCCGCCGTCATCCGCGAGGCCCTGGCCTCCGCGCCGCAGGGCCCCGACACCGTGGAGCAGGTCATCGCGTCCACCGTCGCCCGCGAGCGCCCCCAGTACGAGCGCGGCCTGTCCATCCTGGGCACGCTGGGCAACAACGCCCCGTTCATCGGCCTGTTCGGCACGGTGCTCGGCATCATCAAGGCCTTCAACGACCTGGGCGCCATGAACGCCAAGGGCGGCGCCATGCAGCAGACGGTGATGGCCGGCATCTCCGAAGCGCTCGTCGCCACGGCCGTGGGCCTCGCCGTCGCCATCCCCGCCGTCGTCGCCTTCAACATCTTCAACCGCCAGCTGAAGACGCTCACCAGCCGCACCACCGCCCTGGGCCACGCGCTCGTGGGCGCCATGAAGGCGCGCAAGCCGGGCGCCGCGGGAGGCAACTAGCCCATGGCCGGCGGCGCGAACGACAGCGACGAGGAAATCTCCGGCATCAACGTCACCCCGCTGGTGGACGTGGTGCTGGTGCTGCTCATCATCTTCATGGTCACCGCGAACTTCATCGTCCGCGAGACGGTGGAGGTGGACCTGCCCCGCGCCGCCAACGGCGGTGAGACGGTGCAGGGCCTGGTGAACGTCGTCCTCGACAAGGAGGGCAAGCTCTACTTCGACGGCGCGGAGGTGACGGAGGCGGACCTGTCCCGCCGCGTGACGGAGGCCGTGGCCAAGGACAAGGACACGCGCGCCATCATCAGCGCGGACCAGACGCTCGCCTACGGCCGCGTGATGCGCCTCATCGACGTGGTGAAGGGCCAGGGCATCGCGAAGTTCGCCCTCAACATCGAAAAGGACGCGACCCCCGCACGGGCCGCGCCCGCCACGCCCTGACCCGAGGCCTGCGAAGATGAGCCAGGCGGTCCTCGACCCCATCCCCCAGCGCGACCGCTCCACGCGGTTCCTGCTCGTGTTCCTCCTCGTGTCGCTCGCGCTGCACGGGCTGGCCTTCGGGTACCTCTCCACCATGGAGGGCCGCAAGCTCACGCCTGGCCAGAAGCCCGTGGAGATGGTCATGGTGGAGGTGCAGAAGCCGCCACCTCCACCGCCTCCGGAGGAGAAGAAGGAGGAGCCCAAGCCTCCGCCGCCCCCGAAGGTGAAGCCGGTGAAGCCGCCGCCCATCAAGGT
>NZ_RAVW01000366.1 GCF_003611585.1 Corallococcus exercitus
GGGGGCCGGCCGGGTCGGGAAGGGAATGCCCTCCGCGCCTCGCACCTGGGTGGGCAGGGCGCTTCCCAGCGTCACCTCCCCCTCCCGGTCCTCGTCGCTGGGGCGCTCCTTGGAGGCCGGCACGCTCGTCTGGTGGGGGCGCTTCTTCACCGAGGCGAAGATGGGGCGGCAGGCGTCCACGAAGCGGCGGACCTCGTCCAGGGGGAGCGCGGGGGAATAGTTGTCGTTCACCCCCGTCATGGGCTCCGCCATGCACATGGCGTTGAGGATGGCCTCCTCCGTGGCCTCCATCACGGCCTCGTAGAGGGGGTCCAGGCGCTGATCCAGGAGGATCTTCATCTTGTAGACCATCTTCTGGGTGCGCCTGGGGATGATGTTCGCGGTGGAGAAGCCCACGACAATCTCGCCGGAGCCGTGCGCCGCGTAGCTGCCCACCCGGCCGATGCCCAGGCCCACGCGCTTGCAGAGGCGGTTGATCTGATGGCTCAAGAGCGGCGCGTCCGTGGCGACCACCGCGATGATGGAGCCGTAGGACTTGCCGCGGTGGGGGGTGTTCTTGAACTTCTCCACCAGCACCTCGCCCACCGGCAGGCCGCCCACGCGCAGGTTGTGCATCTTCCCGAAGTTGGACATGACGAGCACGCCCAGCGTGTAGCCGCCCAGCACCTCCGGCAGCTTGCGCGACGACGTGCCGATGCCGCCCTTGAAGTCGCACGTCACCATGCCGGTGCCGCCGCCGACGTTGCCCTCCTGCACCGGGCCGGACTTCGCGGCGTTGATGGCGGCGACGACGTGCTCCTGGCGCACGTGGCGCCCGGAGATGTCGTTGAGCCACGAGTCGTCGCACTCGCCCACCACGGGGATGATGACGTCGTGCTCGTCGCCGATGCCCGGGTAGCGCTGCACGAGATAGTTGGCCACGCCGTCGGACACGGCGCCCACGGCCATGGTGTTGGTGAGGAGGATGGGCGTTTCGATGAGGCCCCACTCCATGAGCTGCGTCATGCCGGAGACCTCGCCCGCGCCGTTGAGCACGAAGCCGCCCCCGCTCATGCGTTCCATGAAGATGTTGCCCAGGTTGGGCAGGATGGCCGTGACGCCCGTGCGCACCGGACCGAAGCCGGGCCGCAGCGGGCCCGAGCCTTCGATGAGCGTGGTGTGCCCCACCAGCACGCCCTCCACGTCGGTGATGGCGTTGTACTTCCCCGGCTTGAAGCGTCCCAGCGGCAGCCCCAGCTCCCGCGCCCTGACCCTCGGTCCCGTCTCTTCCGGAATGCGCACCATGGCGCCGACCGTACCCGACAATCCCCGACGGTCAACCCTGCTTCCCTACCGACTGTCGCGCACTTTCAGCCGCGCGCGGGCGGCCTGAGCCCCTCGACGAGCAGCCGCGTCTGCACGCGGGCGAGCGCCTCCGCGGCCTCCACGCCCTGGGGGGATTCGCCGAGCTGCCGGTCCACGAACAGCGAGGCGAGCCCGTGCACGAGTGACCACGCGGTGAGCGTGAGGGGCCGCGACTCCCCTTCACGCAGGAGGCCCGCGGCCTGCGCCGCCTCGATGGTGCTCACCAGCAGCGTGAAGGCGCCCTGCTCTCCTTCCGGTTCGGGAGGCGATGACATGGGTCGGGTGAAGTGCGGGCCGAACATCACCCGGAAGTGCGGCGGGTGGAGCACGGCGAACAGCACGTAGGCCTCGCCCGCCGCGTACAGCCGCTCCAGGGGCCCGGTCATCGGAGCCATGCGCTCGCGCATCTCGCGCGCCATGGCGCGGAAGCCCTCGTGCGCCACTGCCTCCAGGAGCGCTTCCTTGTCCGCGAAGTGCCGGTACGGCGCCGCGTGGGTGACACCCGCCCGCCGGGCCACCTCCCGCAGCGTCAGCGCGCCGAAGCCCTCCTCGGCGATGAGCGCCACCGCCGCGTCCACCAGCGCCTGGCGCAGGTCACCGTGGTGATAGCGCCCCCGGTCCTTCTCCGCGGGTGCCTCCGCCGCCTGCTTGCGCTTGCCCCTCGTCGCCACCGTCCGTGCCTCCTCATGCGCCCACTGTCGCCTGCGCGACTTGACCATCCACGAGCCCAAGTTGCCAGCGTCAACATCAATGTTGACACCGACAACATGCGATGTTTACAGTGTCTACAAGATGGGCGGCGCGGGGTCCTCTCGCGCCCTACGTTGCATTGGAAAGGGAGCCGTCATGACGACCGCGATGAAGCAGCCGATGTCCTCCTCCGCGCCGGGCTGGCTGAAGGCCTTCCGCCCGCTGGCCCGCCAGCACGGCTTCGAGCCGCTGCGCGTGGAGGGCCAGGTGCCCGAAGGGCTGCGCGGCTCGCTCTACCGGGTGGGGCCATGGACGTTCGACGTGCACGGCCGGCCGTACCAGCACTGGTTCGACGGGGACGGCGGGATGCTGGGCGTGCGCTTCGGCGCGGACGGGGTGAAGGGCGCGTCGCGGCTCCTGGACTCGCCCACCATGGTGGCGGAGCGCGAGGCGTCCTCGCAGCGCTACGGCGGCTACGGCACGCCCACGCCGCTGCTCCACAAGCTGCGCCAGGTGCGCAAGAACTCCGCGAACACGTCGGTGATGGCGTGGAACGGCAAGCTCTACGCGCTCTTCGAGGGCAGCGTGCCGGTGGAGGTGTCCCCGGAGGACCTGTCCACGCTGGGCGAGACGGACTTCGATGGCACGGTGGTGGAGACGTTCTCCGCGCACCCGCACCGCGTGCCGTCGCGCAAGGCGTCCTACAACTTCGGCATCCGCTACGGCCGGTTCACGCTGGCGGACATCTACGCCCTGCCGGACGGCGGCAAGGCCCAGCGGCTGGGTTCGGTGAAGCTGCCGGGCGCGACGATGGTGCACGACTTCATCGCCACGGATCGCTACCTCGTCTTCTTCCTGGCACCGCTGCGCTTGAACCTCTTCCGCGCGCTGCTGCAGGTGGGCTCGTACTCGGAGAACCTGCGCTGGAAGCCGGAGGCAGGCACGGACGTGCTGGTGGTGCCCATCGACGACGTGGAGCACCCGGTGCGCATCCCCACGGACGCGTTCTACACGTGGCACTTCGCCAACGCGTACGAGGAGGGCGACACGGTGGTGGTGGACTACGTGCGCTACCCCGACTTCACGACGAACCAGTGGCTGGGAGAGCTGGTGCGCGGCACGACGTCCTCCGACGCGCAGGGCATGCTGCACCGGGCGGTGCTGGACGTGAAGGCGGGCACCTTCCGCACCGAGCAGAGGCTGGACGTGAGCTGCGAGTTCCCTCGCGTGGCCCCTGGCGTCGTGGGGCGCGCGCACCAGACCCTCTATATGGGCGTGCACCGGAGCAACGAGGCCCGGCGCGGCCTCTTCGACGGCGTGGCGCGCATGGACCTGGGCACGGGTCGCCTGACGACGGCGGACCTGGGCGAGGGCACCTACCCCTCCGAGCCCGTCTTCGTCCCCCGCCCCGGCGCCACCGCCGAGGACGACGGCTGGGTGCTCACCCAGGTCTACGACGAGAAGGCGGACGCGTCCCACGTCGCGGTGCTGGACGCGCGCCGGATGGAGGACGGCCCCGTGGCGCGCTGCCACTTCGACCACGCCCTGCCCCCCACCTTCCACGGCGGCTTCGCGCCCGGGAAGTGACACTGAATCCAGTTTTCTCCGCTTTTCATACCATTTCAGCTTAAATGGTTGGAAACGGAGAAACGGAGGCAGGTCATGAAGCGGTTGCTGGCGGTGGCAGGACTGGCGGTGGCGCTGTTCGGATGTCAGCCCGAGGCGCAGACGGATCCGAACCTGGCGGCGCAGGCCCAGGGCGCGACGAACGTGCCGGGGCTCTACGTCGTCTTCAACCAACCAGACAACACGGGCACGCGCGACTACCGCATCAAGGATGAAGTCGTCCGGCTCATCGAGAACAGCCCCAAGGGTTCGTACATCCGCATCGCGATGTTCCTGTGGACGACGGACCACCTGAACGCGGCCATCAAGGCGGCGCTGTGCCGGGGCGTCATCGTGCGGCTGGTGGTGGACGAGCAGAACGGCGGCGCCGCGTCGGAGTTCGCCTCCGGCGGCGTCATCCACGACATCAGCAGCTACGTGCCCCCGGCGGCGACGTGCCCGGATGGACTGCGGCTGGAGCTCACCCGGTGCAACGGCGTGGGCGCGGGCAGTTCGTGCATCGCGGGCTTCGACCGCGAGGGCACCATCATGCACGACAAGATCTTCACCTTCTCCACCACCACGGATCCGCAGGGCAACCGCATCCAGCGCGTCGTGGTGCAGGGATCGTGGAACAACACCTACTCCCAGAACAACTACTGGAACGACATGGTCGTCAGCTACGAGGACTGGGACTGGTACGACTACTGGGTCGGCTACCACAACGACCTGCGCGCCGGCACCAAGACGACGGACTACTACAACCCCTCGACGGGCCAGGGTTACTACAGCTCTCCCAATGCGCCGTGGACCGCGTACTTCTTCCCGCGCACGGGCAACGACAACGAGCTGTCCAGCGACACCGTGACCAACAACTTCACGGACTACATCAAGACGTACGTGTCGGGTTGCACGCTGGACGTGAACCAGAACCACTTCAACGACAGCCGCGTCATCGTGGCCACGGAGCTGGTGCGCATTGGCAAGCTGGGTTGCAAGGTGCGCGTGCTCTACACGGACATGGACGCGGGCATCAAAACGAAGCTCACCGGCGCGACGAACATCACGCTCCGCCAGCTCTATGACGCCTCCGCCAACAACGTGAAGACGAGCGACGGCACGCCGCGCGAGGTCCTCACGCACAGCAAGCACTTCGTCTACTCGGGGAACTTCAACGGGACGGTGCGCAAGATGGTGCTGACGGGCTCGCACAACCTGTCCAAGAACTCGCTGCGCTACAACGACGAGAACCTGGTGAAGTACTACTCGGACACGCTGTGGCAGGCGTACCACGACAACTTCGAGAAGGGCTGGGCGCAGGCGCTCAACGACGGCTGAAATGAAACGGGGACGGCGCCTTCCCGGGCACCGTCCCCTTCCCTGCTCCGCGCTTCAGCGGACGCTCAGGACTTGAGCTCCGGGCGCGGCGCGGGCGTGTTCTCCGCGGGGGCCGAGGCATTGGCCTGTGCGGTCTGCTCTTCAATCCGCTGCACGACCTTGTTGAGCGGCGGCGTGGCGGTGCCGGCCGGGTGCTCCGTCTGGGCCCGGCGCGCCTCGCGCTCCTTGTAGCGGCGGATCGCGGGGGCCATGATCTCCCCAATCAGCGTCCGGTAGTCCATGCCGGCGCCCTGGGCAATCAGCACCAGGTCGCTCCAGCCGGGCGTGAGGCCGGGCAGCGGGTTGCACTCGATGAAGTAGATGCGCCCCTTGTCGTCCATGCGGAAGTCGATGCGCGCCACGTCGCGGCACCCCAGCGCCATGAACGAGTTGCGCGCCGCCGTGCGCAGCTTCTCCAGCAGCGCCGGTTCGATCTTCGCGGGCGCGTCGTAGCGGATGCGGTCCGTCCAATCCAGCTTGTGCTGGAAGCTGTAGACCGGGTTCTTCTCCGCCTTGTCCAGGAAGACGATCTCCATGGGCGGCAGCACGCGCGGACGCCGCTCGCCCAGCAGGCCCACCGTGAACTCACGGCCGCCGATGTACTCTTCAATCAGCGCGGGCTGCTGGTACTTGCCGGCGATCTCCTTCACCACGTCGCGCAGCTCCGCTTCGGAGTAGCAGACGCTCTTGGTGACGACGCCCTTGGAGCTGCCCTCCGCCACCGGCTTCACGATGAGCGGGAAGGTGGTGAACTCCTTGTTGAGGCGCTCCTTGCCCGTGACCATCAGCTGGAAGTTGGGCGTGAGGATGCCCGCCTGACGGACGATCTTCTTCGCCAGCGCCTTGTCCAACGCGAGCGACAGCGTCGCCGGATCCGAGCCCGTGTACGGGATGTCCAGGAGCTCCAGCATCGCGGGCACCTGGCTCTCGCGGTTGCGGCCCTTGAACCCTTCCGCGATGTTGAAGACGACGTCCAGCGGCGTGCTGGAGAGCACCGTGGGCAGCTCCGCCGTGGCCTCCAGGTCGATGACCTCGTGGCCCCACGACGCAATCGCTTCACGGATGGCCTGGAGGGTGTTGGGCGAGTCGTACTCCGCCTCGCTGTCCTCCTGCACCGTCTCCGCCGTGGCGCTGGGCTTCACGCGCTTCACGTTGAAGCTGAAGCCCACGCGCAAGGGGCCGGACTTGCGCGCCGGCTTGCCCTGGCGGCTCTTGTTGTCGCGGATCTTGTGGCGCTTGCCCGCGCTCTGGATGATGGAGTTGATGACCCCGTCCAGGTGCAGCCCTTCCAGCTCCGCGGCGGCGTAGATGCCCGCGCCCGGCTCCAGGCTGGGCAGCGCGTTGATCTCCAGGAAGTACGGCACGCCCGCGTCGGACACGCGGAAGTCCAGCCGGCCCAGGTCGCGGCAGTCCAGCACCTGGAGGATCTTCTGCGCCATCTTGCGGACGTCCTCGGACATCTTCGCCGGGATGTTCGCGGGGGCGCGCACGGACACGGACTTCTCCCGGCGCGTCTTCAATTCGTAGTCGTAGATGGCGTACTTGCGGCCCTGGGAGGCCTCCGGGTCGATGACGTACTCCACCGGCGCGAGCACGCCGTCGAAGTCGTTGTCCACCGCGGCCAGGAACGGCACCGTGAGGTCGCGCCCGCTGATGTACTCCTCCACCAGCACGCCCGCCGGGTACTTCTCCAGCGCCTTCGCCACCTTCTCACGCACCTGCTCCAGCGTCTCCGCGACGGAGTCCTGGGTGATGCCCTTGGAGGAGCCCTCGAAGTTGGGCTTCACGATGACGGGGAAGCGCAGGTTCTCCGGCTGCAGCTCGCTGAGCTTCTCCACGTACTGCCAGCCCGGCGTGCGGATGCCGTGCTTGGAGAGGATGAGCTTGGTGAGCTGCTTGTCCAGCGTGAGCGCCAGCGCGTACGCGTCCGAGCCCGTGTACGCGAAGCCCAGCTCGTCGAAGAGCGCCGGGTAGAACGCCTCACGGAAGCGGCCGCGGCGGCCCTCGGCCGTGTTGAAGATGAGGTCCGGGCTGTACGCCTCCAGGCGGGCGACGGTGCGCGACGCGGGGCCGCTCACCTCGAAGCGCTCCAGGCGGTGGCCCAGCCGCTCGATGGCTCCCGCCAGCGTGTTCACCGTCTCCTGCGTGTCGAACTCCGCCTCTTCTTCCGAGTCCGAAAGCCGCAGGTTGTAGGTCAGCGCGATGCGCATGGCTTACCCCGTCTCCCTTTCCTGAACGCCTTGCCGCGGCGCACTTTCGCCGCCGACATCAAACGACCCGGGGCGCGCGTGGCGGCCACCGGCGTGCGGGCTGCAACCGTCGCCCCCGCGACAACCTTCCCGTCCACCACCTGCGTCTGCGCCCAGGTGTCCCCCAGCCGCAGGCCCAGCGAATCGGTCAGCACGCGCCAGGCCTCCACGCCGCCAATCACCACGAAGCCCGCCAGGGCGGCCACCACGCCCTGCGGCGCGGGCATCATCCCCAGGAGCACCACCAGCGCGAGCGGCGCGTTGCGCAGCGTGCTGTCGCGGTGCCGCGCGGCCGAGCGCGTGGGCAGGTGCATCACCTTCACGCCGCAGATGCGCTTGCCCACGCTCTGCCCCTGGAGCATCCCGTCCGCGAGCAGGAGGAACAGCAGCGCCACCACCGCGCCCGCCGCGCCGCACACCACGTACAGGCCCCAGGCCACCGCGCAGTCGATGATCCGCGCACCCAGCCGCAAGAGCAGCGACGCCTTCGGGTAGGGCGAGTCCGGCTCCGCGTCCTCCTGCACCAGCCGCAGCACGCGGGGGGCGCTTCGCTCCGTCGCCATGAGGCTGCGTTCGGGGGCGGCGCTCACTCCTCCGGCTCCAGCGTGAGGCCCTCTTCGGTGGGCTCCGGCTCGTCCAGCCCGGCGAGCTTCGCCAGCCGCTCGTGCGCGGACAGCGGGTGGACGAAGGGCACCACCGTCTGCGCGTGCTCGCCGGCCGCTTCCGCCGCGAGCCGGGCCGTGGGGCTGCCCGTCTCCGACATGCGCAATAGTTTCTGCCGGGCGTCGTCCTCGTCGTGCCGCGCGGCCTCGCCTTCGCGGGTGAAGAAGACGAAGGCCATGGCCGGGCGCTTGGAGGACTCGCGCATCGCGAACTGCACGCCGTCCAGGTTCCAGCCCCTGGCCGTCCACTCGTTCAGGGTGCGCTCCAGCGCGCCCTCGTCCACCGTGGACAGCTCCACCACTTTGTACTGCAACGGCCCGGGCTCACGGACCACCGGAGCGCGGCCCTTGCCGGGGCGCTGGACCGGGGCCTTCCGGGCGGTCGGCCGCGAAGTGCCACGTCGGGGCGGAGGCTTCTCGGTTCTGCGTCCGGGCCGCTTCTTCTGGGTGGGCATCGTTGTGGGGACCATTTGGGCGCAAGCGGCGGAAGCGATCAAGCCTTCCGCCGCAGGCAGGCGCCCGGGGTGTCGCCTAGAGGAGCTTGGCCGCTTCCAGGGCGTGGTAGGTGATGATCAGGTCGGCCCCTGCCCGCTTGATGGAGGTGAGGACCTCCATCATCACGCGCTCGTAGTCCACCCACCCGTTCTGCCCGGCAGCCTTGAGCATCGCGTACTCGCCGGAGACGTTGTACGCGGCGAGCGGCAGGTCGAAGTTCTCGCGCAGCGCGCGGATGACGTCCAGGTACGACAGCGCCGGCTTCACCATGATGAAGTCCGCGCCCTCGTCCACGTCCAGCGCCGTCTCGCGGATGGCCTCGCGCACGTTGCCGGGGTCCATCTGGTAGCCACGGCGGTCGCCGAACTGCGGCGTGCTCTGCGCGGCCTCCCGGAACGGACCGTAGAAGCCGGAGGCGTACTTCGCCGAGTACGCCATGATGGGCGTGTCCTGGTGCTTCACTTCATCCAGCGCCTTGCGGATGGCGCCGATGCGGCCGTCCATCATGTCCGACGGCGCGATGATGTCCGCGCCCGCCTGCGCGCAGGTGACGGCCATCTGGGCCAGCAGGGGCAGCGTGGCGTCGTTGGCCACGTGGTTGCCGTCCAGCACGCCGCAGTGGCCGTGGTCGGTGTACTCGCACAGGCACACGTCCGCGATGACCTGGAGGTCCGGCTCCGCCGCCTTGATCTCCCGGATGGCGCGCTGGACGATGCCGTCCGTCGCGTACGCCTGGGTGCCGCGCGCGTCCTTGTGGTCCGGGATGCCGAAGAGGATGACGGAGGGCACGCCCAGCGACTTCGCGAGCTTCGCCTCCTTCACCGCGTGCTCCAACGAGAGGTTGAAGATGCCCGGCATGGAGGAGATGGGACGGCGCACGTCCCGGCCTTCCACGACGAACAGCGGGTAGATGAAGTCCGTGGGCGAGAGGCGCGTCTCTCTCACCATGTCACGGAGGGCCGCGGAGCGGCGCAGCCTGCGGGGACGGTGGACGGGGTGGGCCATGGGTCGCCGGTATAAACCGCCCGGCCCCGCGCTTCACCCCTTCCGCGCGTCCAAACCGCCTGCTCAGCCGGCGACGGGGCGCCAGGTCAGCTGATGGCGGCGCGAATCGCGAGCCATGCGGTCGGCCCGCCGCCCGGCGAGGTCCGCCTCGTACAGCGCCCGGGCGTAGCGCACGCGCGCTGCCTCGGTCCCGGTGTCCAGCTCCCGCTCCGCGGCCTCCAGCTCACGGCGCGCGTCCTGAAGCTGCTGCTCGGTCCCGTTTGCCCACGTCATGCCCATGTCTCCCGTGTGGTGTGTCCGCGAGGGTTGGCTTTGCGTCCCGCGGGTCGCTCGACAGGCTTTGCAGGGCCTGGACCAGGGGCACCGTTGGAACCCCCAGGAGCGCAACGCCCGGGAATGACGGGGTTTCGCGCCGCGCCACGTGCGCTCCGAGTGCGCAAGGCTTTTCCCAGCGGCGCGAATGCGGGAACGCGGTGGGAAACCCGCATGCAGGGCCGCCCGTCCCTCCCCCCGGTGCCATG
>NZ_RAVW01000367.1 GCF_003611585.1 Corallococcus exercitus
GGCCTGGGCCGGCGTCGGGCTGCCGCGCGTCTCCCAGCTCCCGGAGTCGAGCGTCAGGAGGGCCAGCGGCGTGAAGAGCGCGTACGTCACCGGCATGAGCAGCGCCATGGGCAGGAAGCTCGCGGGATGCACGCGCCGGTCCTCCGGCAGGTAGCGCGTCTCCAACCGGTAGATGAAGCCCAGCAGGCCAATCACCAGGAAGTGGAACGCGAGGATGTCCCAGAACTCGCCGTTGAGCAGGTTGTGGACGATGACCACGGGGTACGCCAGCAGCAGCGCCAGCTGCGACACGTAGTGCACGGTGATGACCGGGTGCAGCCGCCACGCGTGCGACAGGCCGCAGATGAGGTCCACCAGGTTGGAGCGCCGCCACCGCAGCTGCTGGCTGAAGTAGCCCGCGAGCGTGGAGGGCGCGGCGGTGAAGCAGTACGCGTCCAGCGTGTAGACCGTCTCGTAGTCGTGCTTGACGATCTGCCGCGTGAGGAAGCGGTCCTCGCCGTACTTGATGGGGATGCCCGCGATGGCGCGCGCCTCCAGGATGGGCTCCAGCTCCAGCAGCACCGAGCGGCGGTACGCGGTGAGGCAGCCGGACAGGCACATCACCTGGCGGAACGAGCGCTCCAGGTCCTTCAGCCACTTCTGGGCGAAGTGGAACTTGATTTCGATCATCCGCGTCAGCCAGTTCTGGTGACGGTTGATGACGAAGGTGCGGCCGCCCACCGCGGCGACGTTGGGGTGCACGAAGCGGCGGATGAGCTGCCGCACGGCGCTCTTCTCCACCACGACGTCGGAGTCCACGGAGACGATGATCTCCGCGGTTTCCGCCGCGCGGACGCCCCGGTTGATGCCCTTGCGCTTGCCCATGTTCTCCGGGTTGCGCATCACCCGGACGTTGGGGTGCCCTTCCGCGGCCTTGGTGGCCCACGCGACGCTGTCGTCGCGCGAGCAATCATCCACGACGATGATCTCCGTGAGCTCGCTGGGGTAGTCCTGATCCAGCAGCGCCCGGACGGTGTGGTAGATGCCCTGGCCTTCGTTGAACAGCGGAACGACGATGGCGACCTTCGGGCGGTAGGTGTCATCCACCCGCTCGAACCGCCGCCCCTTCAGCCGCCTCAGGAAGGGGCCCAGGATGTAGCGGTTCATCAACACGACGATGAACAGCAAATGAATGGGAAACAGTTCCATCGGCCCCGCGCGCCCCTTCACGCCCCGGAAGGGCCCCGGGTACCTCCCGGAGCCCTTCCTTCCGTCCCCAAGACGGCCGCTCCACCCCTGTGAAGCGCACGGAAGGTTGGGGTGTCTCGCACGTCCCGCCAACTGTCCGGGACCGGTGGGCCGAGGGCTGTCAGGGAAGCTTCATCGCGCGCCCTGACCGCGCGGAGGACTTCAGGTGCCGGCCAGCGTCACCGTCACTGGAAGGGCGAAGGGCGGGCCGCCGCTGGTGCAATTGATGTTGTAGTTGCCGGTGAGGGTCGCGCCGACCGCCGCGCTCGCGGAGGCGCGACCGCCCGTGCCGCCGGTGATGTCCAGGGAGAAGGAGCACTCCACCTCCGGGTCCTCCGGAATGGGGAAGGTGCAGGTGCCCGGCTTCATCGTGAAGGTGTACTCGCCCGTCATCGTCGCGGTGAGGTCGCAGTCGAGGGGCGGGAGGGCCACGGTCAGCCCGTTGCGAGTGCTCGCATCCTCGGTCAGCACGAGGTGGGTCTGGATGGGCTCTCCCGCGTCGGAGATGCCGGGGATGACCATCGTCATCAGGACGGGGTGGGTGCCCGTGACGTTGGAGCGCGTGTACTCAATCTGCGCGGGGTCCTGGGTGTCGTCCTTGTCGTCCCCACCGCACGCGGCGCAGAACAGGGACAGGGTGGCGGCGGACGTCAGGGCGAGGCTGCGGAGCATGGGGCGGGGTCCCGGTTGGGAGTGGAAGGACGACGGCCGCGTGCGGACGCGGCGACTGGATGGAAATTCAAGCAGGCAAGCCGCGCGGCAACGCCCGCGCCAGGGCCAGGTCCCGCGTCAGCTCCGCCTCGCGCGCCTGCCGTTGGGCGGGGGAGGGGAACGTGATGGCCGCCAGGGACTCCGTCGCGGCGGCGGCGATGCGATCCACGCCGTCGCGGGAGATGACGCCCGCGTGGAACGCGTCCACCGCCGCGCCCACGTACGTGTCGAAGAAGAAGACGTGCTGGGCGCGCCATTCGTCGCGCTTCGCCTCAGGGGTGGCCACCACGTCGTGGATGAACACGGCGCGCACCGCCTGGGGCAGGGCCGCGCGCATCCGGGCGCCGAACTCCACGTCGCCCTGGCCGCTGTCGCCCACGAAGACGAAGCCGTACTCGGGGAAGAGGCGGGCGTACTGTTCGAAGTTCTCGAACTTCTTCTGCGCGATGCGCGTGTTGCCCACGAGGTAGAAGAAGCTGCCGGAGAGCATCACCGCCAGCGGCACGCCGCGCTTGCTCAGCGAGTCCAGCGTCGCGTTCTCGATGAGGCCCAGTGGATCCTGCGGGCGCGCGCTCACGAAGACGAGGTCGCCCGCGCGGCCCGGGATGATGCCGGGGCCCCGGTCCAGCTCCTGGTAGAACGCGAGCACGCCCGGGTACACCGTCTTCGGCGGGTAGCGCTTGTCCACCCAGTTGACGAAGAACGTGTCGTCGATGTCGCTCAGGACCTTGTTCTCCCCGCTGGGGAAGGCCTGCGCCTCGCGCTGGAAGTGGGCGAGCAGCTCCGCGCGCACCGCCACGTCGTCCACGTCGTCGAACACCAGGTGATGCAGGTCGTGGTACTCGCCGCCCGCCTCCAACAGGTTCTTGAACCCGGTCAGCTCGCGGCCCTTCAGCCCCAGGAACAGGTCGCGCAGCCGCGTTTCCGCCTGCGCACGCGTGGCGCCCTTCTGGAGCGCGGTGGCCAGCGACGCACGCACCGGCAGGGACAGCTCCGCTGCGCGGCGCCTGCACAGCAGGTCCAGGAGCGCCGTGTGATGGTCGGGGCCGATGAGCCGGTCGTCCAGGTCCGACAAGAGCCGCACCAGGTCCACGTTGGACAGCAGGAAGTTCAGCTCCTCGCTGGTGGCGCCCTCCAGCAGGTCCAGGATGCGGCGCTCGTCGTCCCGGTCCGTGTGGCCCGTCATGTCCCGGCGCAGCGCCTGGAGCTTCGTCGTCGCGGTGGACAGGTCCATGCGTGTCTCCCCCTTGCCCTTGGACCGGGCAGCCTATGCGCCCGGCGCGAGGCCGGACCAGCCCCCGTGACAGGCGCGACGGTTCCTGATTGCCTGCGTGACATGACGGCGTCCCCATCCTCCATGCCCCTCGACCTGCGCCCCGACGAAGTCCACGTGTGGCTCGTCGAGCCCGAGCGCATCGAAGACCCGCGCCTGCTGGAGGCCTACAAGGCCCTGCTGGACCCCGGCGAGCGCGAGCGGCAGCGGCGCTTCCACTTCGAGCGCCACCAGCGCCAGTACCTCGTGTCGCACGCGCTGGTGCGGCTGACGCTGTCGCGCTACGCGCCCGTCGCGCCGGAGGCCTGGCGCTTCGTTCCCAACGAGTACGGCCGTCCCGCCATCGTCGGTCCGGTGGGGCAGTGGCTGCGCTTCAACCTGAGCCACACCGACGGCATGGCCCTGGTGGCGGTGGGCCGGGACGTGGACCTGGGCGCGGACATCGAGGACGCGGAGCGGCCGGGCGAGACGGTGGAGATCGCCGACCACTACTTCGCGAAGACGGAGGTGCAGGCCCTGCGCGCATTGCCGAAAGAGCTCCAGCGCGCGCGCTTCTTCGAGTACTGGACCCTGAAGGAGGCCTACATCAAGGCTCGCGGCGCGGGCCTGTCCCTGCCGTTGGATCAGTTCGCCTTCGACCTGGTGCCGGGACAGATGCCCGGCATCAGCTTCGACCCCCGGATGAACGACCTGCCGGACGTGTGGCAGTTCATGCAGCACAAGCCCTCCGCCCGGCACCAGGCGGCGGTGGCCTTCCGCAGGCCCCGGGGCGGGGCGCTCTCCGTGCGCTGGCAGCACACCGTGCCGCTGGCCGGGGACATGGCCCCGGTCGTCAAGACGGCCTAGGTCGCGGCCGTCATCCAGCGCGTCAGGTCCTCGCGCACGGCCGCCAGCACCTGCGGTCCGTGCGAGCGGATGAAGAAGTGGCCGCCGTCGAAGTGCCGGATGCGCACGTCGGCGGTGGAGTCCGCCCGCCAGTGCTCCATCACGTCCAGCCCCACGTGCTTGTCCCCCTTGCCCGCGTACACGGACAGCGGGATGTCCAGCGGAGCCGTGTCCTTCCCATTCTCCGACCAGGCCAGCGCGAAGTCCGCACGCAGCGTGGGGAGGATGAGCTCCAGGAGCTCCTTGTGCTGGAGGACCTCCTCCGGCGTGCCGTCGTACTCGCGCAGCTTCGCGATGAAGCCCGCGTCATCCAGCGTGTGGATGGGCTCCCGGTCGTTGTGCGACGGCGGGGGCGCCGCCGCCGCGATGAAGCCCAGCGGCTTCGGGCCGCCCTGGCGCTTCAGCGTGCGGGCCACCTCCAGGCCGATGCGCGCCCCCATGCTGTAGCCGAACAGCGCGAAGGGCCGGTCCATCAGCGGCGTCAGCGCCGGCATCAGCACGTCCATCAGCTCCGGCAGGGACTTGAGCGCGGGCTCCATCAGGCGCCGCTCGCGCCCGGGCAGCTGCACCGCGCACAGCTCCACCCCCATGGGCAGCGCCATGGTCCAGGGCGTGTAGATGGCCGCGCTGCCGCCAGCGAACGGCAGGCAGAACAGGCGCAGGCGCGGCTCCGGGAGCGGCTTGCGGGACGGGAACCAGCGATCGAGGACGGGAGAGGAGGCGCTTGCCATGGCGCGGCCGTCTATACCATGTGCCCCCGCGTGGAACGTCCTCCCGCACGCGGCGTGAGGCCCCGGGACACGCACCGCGAGTGGGCCCGTGAAACATCCGTCCCAGCAGGTCGGGTGGCCATGTTTCACCGCCCCCTCCCGCATGTCGCATCCGCCGTGTGTCATGGCCGGGGACACGGAAACTTTCATGGCCACGGTTGGGCGCGGGGAGGGTTGTGGTAGCTTGCCTCGCCGTGAGCTACGAGCTTTCACATCTTGAGGCGCTGGAAGCCGAGTCCATCTTCATCATCCGGGAAGTCGCGGCGGAGCTGGATCGGCCGGTACTGCTCTTCTCCGGTGGCAAGGACTCCGCGGTGATGTTGCACCTGGCGGTCAAGGCCTTCTGGCCCGCGCCGCTGCCGTTTCCGCTGATGCACGTGGACACGGGGCACAACTTCCCGGAGGTCATCCAGTATCGCGATGAACGGGTGGCGGAGCTGGGGGCGCGGCTCATCGTCGCGTCCGTGCAGGAGGCCATCGACGCGGGCAAGGTGACGGAGGAGAAGGGTCCTCGCGCTTCCCGCAACCGCCTGCAGACGCAGCCCTTGCTGGAGGCCATCGAGAAGAACGGCTTCAACGCCGTCTTCGGCGGCGCCCGGCGCGACGAGGAGAAGGCCCGCGCGAAGGAGCGCGTGTATTCCTTCCGCGACGAGTTCGGCCAGTGGGACCCGAAGAACCAGCGGCCGGAGCTGTGGGCGCTCTACAACGGCCGCCACCGCCGGGGCGAGCACCTGCGCGTCTTCCCCCTGTCCAACTGGACCGAGCTGGACATCTGGCAGTACATCGGCCGGGAGAACGTGGCGCTGCCGTCCATCTACTACACGCACCGGCGCGAGGTGTTCCGCCGGGACGGGATGCTGATGGCCTGGTCGCCCTTCATGTCCATGATGCCCGGCGAGACGGTGACGACGGAGACGGTGCGCTTTCGCACCGTGGGCGACATGACGTGCACCGCGTGCGTGCCGTCCACCGCGTCCACCGTGGAGGAGGTCATCACGGAGGTGACGGCCTCCCGCGTGACGGAGCGTGGCGCCAGCCGCGCGGACGACAAGTTCTCTGAGACGGCGATGGAAGACCGCAAGCGCGAGGGATACTTCTAGTGGAACTGCTGAGATTCGCGACCGCGGGCTCCGTGGATGACGGCAAGAGCACCCTCATCGGGCGGCTGCTGTTCGACACGAAGTCCATCCTCGAGGACCAGCTCGCCGCGGTGGAGCGCACGAGCCATGCCCGGGGCGACGAGTACGTCAACCTGGCGCTGCTGCTGGACGGCCTGAAGGCCGAGCGCGAGCAGGGCATCACCATCGACGTGGCGTACCGCTACTTCTCCACGGTGAAGCGCAAGTTCATCATCGCGGACACGCCCGGACACCTGCAGTACACGCGCAACATGGTGACGGGCGCGTCCACGGCGGACCTGGCGCTCATCCTGGTGGACGCGCGCAAGGGCGTGCTGGAGCAGACGCGCCGCCACGCGTTCATCGCGTCGCTGTTGCGCGTGCCGCACCTGGTGCTGTGCGTGAACAAGATGGACCTGGTGGACTACGACCAGGGCGTCTTCGACCGCATCCGGGAGGAGTTCCGCCAGTTCTCCATGAAGCTGGACGTGACGGACCTGTCGTTCATCCCCATCTCCGCGCTGGGCGGGGACAACGTGGTGACGCGCTCGGAGAAGATGCCCTGGTACCAGGGCCCCACGCTCCTGCACCACCTGGAGAACGTGCACATCGCGTCCGACCGCGACCTCATCCACCTGCGCTTCCCCGTGCAGGGGGTCATCCGGCCCGCGTCCGCGAAGAAGTTCCACGACTACCGCGCGTACTCCGGGCAGCTCCTGGGTGGCGTGATGCGCCCGGGCGACGAGGTGATGGTGATGCCCTCCGGCTTCACCACGCGCATCAAGTCGCTGGAGCTCGCGGGCAAGCCGATGACGGAGGCGTTCCCGCCCATGTCGGTGAACGTGTCGCTGGAGGAGGAGCTGGACATCAGCCGCGGCGACATGCTGTGCCGCCCGGGCAACCCGCCCACCGCGAGCCAGGACATCGACGCGATGGTGTGCTGGCTGTCGGACACGACGCAGCTCAACTCCGGATCGCGCCTGGCCATCAAGCACACCACGCGCATGGCGCGCGCCATGGTGAAGCAGCTGCACTACCGGCTGGACGTCAACACGCTGCACCGCGACGACCAGTCCTCCGGCCTCAAGCTCAACGAGGTGGGCCGGGTGACGCTGCGCACGACGGTGCCGCTCTTCTTCGATGAGTACCGGCGCAACCGCAGCACCGGCAGCTTCATCCTCATCGACGAAGGCACCAACGCCACCGTGGGCGCGGGGATGATCAACGGCCCCGCCGTGGACAGGTAGGGAATGGCGATGCAACAGCGTCCGGGCTTCATCCTCTGGTTCACCGGCATGTCCGGCGCGGGCAAGAGCACGCTGTCCGCGGCGGTAGCGCGGCAGCTGTCGCCCGTGCAGCGCGTGGAGCTGCTCGACGGGGACGAGGTGCGCACGTACCTGTCGCGCGGCCTGGGCTTTTCCCGCGCGGACCGCGAGGAGAACGTCCGGCGCATCGGCTACGTGGCGCGCGTGCTCGCGAAGCACGAGGTGGGCGTCATCACCGCCGCCATCTCGCCGTACAAGAGCTCCCGGGACGAGGTGCGCGCCCTGGCCACCCAGGCCGGCATCCCGTTCCTGGAGGTCTACGTCCAGGCCAGCCTGGACGCGCTCATCGCCCGCGACGTGAAGGGGCTCTACAAGAAGGCCCTGGCCGGGGAGATTCCCCACTTCACCGGCGTGTCGGACCCGTACGAGCCGCCCGAGTCCCCTGAAATCACCGTCCGCTCCGACGCGGAGACGGTGGAGGCGGGGCTGGAGCGCATCCTCGACACGCTGAGGGACCGGGGCCTGCTGGCCCCCGCCGCGAGCGCCGCCTAGGCCGCCGTCACCGGAAGAGGCCCGGAGGGGAGGATTTAGGGGGGCGCGGCTCCCCCGAATCATCTACCATCCCGGGAACCTCGACTCCCCCGGAACAGGCCTAATCCATGCATTTCGATGACATCGAGTACGTCGAGCTGTGGGTCGCCGATGTCTCGAGTGCCGCAGGCTTCTACTCGGGCCGCATGGGCTTCCGCCGCGTCGCGGAAGGGGGCCCGGAGACGGGGCTCGTGGGCCGGCGCTCCGTGTTGTTGCAGCAGGGCACGCTGCGGCTGCTGCTCACGCAGGGGCTCACCCCGGACGACCTGGCCTCCGGCTTCGTCGAGCGGCACGGTGACGGCGTGCGGGACATCGCGCTGCGCACGAAGGACGTGGTGGGCGCCTTCGGCCACGTCACCCAGCGCGGTGCCCGGCCCCTGCGCGAGCCGGTGAAGGGGTTGGACGGGGAGGGGCGGCGCATGCTCCAGGCCACCGTGGCGACGGTGGGAGACCTGGTGCACTCGTTCATCCAGTCCGACGCGGCGGTGGGGGCGTTCCTGCCGCCGGGCCTGGTGCCTTGCAAGGCGGTGGCGTCGCCGACGCCCGCGCTGTTCTCCGGGTTGGACCACCTGGCCATCTGCCTGGAGCCGGGCACGCTGGACGCGACGGTGCGCTTCTACCAGCACGCCTTCGGCTTCCATCAGTCCCACGAGGAGATCGTCCACACGCGCCAGAGCGGGATGAACTCCAAGGTGGTGCGCAGCCCGTCCACGCGCATCATCCTGCCGCTCCAGGAGCCGCTGTCCGTGGAGAACCCCGGGCAGATTGGCGAGTTCCTGCGCCGCAACGGCGGCCCGGGCGTGCAGCACATCGCGCTGCTGACGACGGACATCGTGGAGGCGGTGCGCGAGCTGCGGCGGCACACGCGGTTCCTGGAGATTCCGGCGCCGTACTACGAGCGGCTGGAGGCGCGGCTGGGCGCGCTGGACTTCGACCTGGCGCTCCTGCGCGAGCTGGGCATCCTGGTGGACCGCGACGCGTGGGGCACGCTGCTGCAGACGTTCACGCGCTCGGAGCACCCGAGGCAGACGCTGTTCTTCGAGGTCATCCAGCGCCAGGAGGCCCGGGGCTTCGGCGGCGCCAACATCCGCGCCCTCTTCGAGGCGGTGGAGCGCGACTACGCCCGGGCGCAGGCGTGATGAGCCCCACCGCGCGCCCCCTCTGCCTGGACGAGTACGAACACCACGCCCGCGCGCGGCTGCCCGCGGACGTCTTCGACTACGTGTTCGGCGGCAGCGACGACGAGTGCTCCCTGCGCGACAGCCGGCGGGCCTTCGACGCGTGGTGGCTGCGCCCCAGCGTGCTGGTGGACGTGGCCCGCTGCGACACCTCCGTGGAGGTGCTGGGCACGCGGCTGGAGCACCCCCTGGGCGTCGCGCCCATGGCGTACCAGGCCCTGGCGCACCCGGACGGGGAGGTGGCCACCGCGAGGGCCGCCGGGGCGCTGGGCGGGCTGATGGTGGTGAGCACCATGGCCAGCCGCACGCTGGAGGACGTGGCCGCCGCCGCGACGGGGCCGCTCTGGTTCCAGGTGTACTGCTTCCGCGAGCGCGCGGTGACCACGGCGCTGATCCGCCGCGCGGAGGCCGCGGGCTACAAGGCGCTGGTGCTCACCGTGGACGCGCCCCGGCTGGGCCGCCGCATGCGGGACATGCGCAGCGGCTTCGGGCTGCCGGCCCACGTGCGCGCGGCCAACTTCGACGCGAGCGTGACCGCCGCGCTGGGGGCCCGCGCCTCCGGTGAGTCCGGCATCGCGTCGCATGCGTCGCGCGACTTCGACCCCTCGCTCACGTGGGAGGCGGTGGAGTGGGTGCGCTCGGTGTCCAGGCTGCCGGTGCTCCTCAAGGGCGTGCTGACGGCGGAGGACACGGCGCGCGCGGTGGCGGCGGGCGTGGACGGCGTCATCGTGTCCAACCACGGCGGCCGGCAGCTGGACGGCGCCATCCCCCCGCTGGAGGCGCTGCCGGAGGTGGTGGCCACGGCGAAGGGCCGCTGCGAGGTGCTGATGGACGGCGGCATCCGCCGGGGCACGGACGTGCTCAAGGCCGTGGCCCTGGGCGCGAAGGCGGTGCTGGTGGGCCGCCCGGTGTACTGGGG
>NZ_RAVW01000368.1 GCF_003611585.1 Corallococcus exercitus
TCTTCGACGGCGGGCGCTTCATCGGCACCGTGGGCAGCCACTGGGGCCGGGCGCGGATGAAGAGCACCAGCCGCTCACGAACCAGGAAGCGCAGGTCCCCCAGCTTGCCGGAGTCCGCCGCGCTCACCAGCGCCCTCAGGGTGAGCGTCTTGTCCATCACGTCGAAGACGACCAGCGTCTTCACCCGGCCGTCCCACAGGTGCTTGCCCTCGTTGGAGAGGATGCGGTCCAGCTCCGCGCGCAGCGCGTCGATGTCCGCCATGTAGTCCACCTGGAGGATGACCGTGCCCATCATCTCCGGGGAGCCCTTGCTCCAGTTCTGGAACGGCTTGTCCAGGAACTGGGTGATGGGAATGACCATCCGGCGCTGATCCCAGATGCGCAGCACGACGTACGTGAGGGTGATCTCCTCCACCGTGCCGAACTCGCCCTCCACCAGCACGTTGTCGCCAATGCTGACGGGCTGGGTGATGGACAGCTGGATGCCGGCGAGCAGCGTGGACAGGGACTTCTGCGCGGCAAGACCGATGGCGAGGCCGGCGATACCAGCGGAGGCAAGCAGCGACACGCCCACGTTGCGCACCACCTCGAACTGCATGAGCAGCAGCGCGGCGGCGATGACGTAGGTGGCGACCTCGAACACCGCGCGTAGCACCGCCAGCTGCGTGCGCAGCGAACGGGCGCGCGGGTGGCTGCCCGTCTCGGAGGTGACGCGGCTCTGGACGTAGGCCTCCGACACCCGGAGGAAGCGCAGGATGAACCACGCCACCGCGATGATGATGAGCGAGTAGCTCACCCGGTCGCTGAGCAGCTTCAGCTTGGGGGGCAGGAGCAGGAACGAGGTGCCCAGCGCCAGCAGGATGGCGAAGAAGGGCAGCCGCAGGGGGCCCCGGCCCGCGTTGACCAGCTGGTCGTCCCAGGAGATGCGCGTCCAGCGCGCCACCCGCAGCGCGGCGGACAGGAGGACCTTCTCCAGGAGGAAGGAGAGGATCCACGCGCCCAGCAATGTCACCGCGAGTCCCAGCCACTGCCACAGCTCCAGCCCCAGCACCGTGCGCTCGAAGAAGACGGCGGGGAGCGTTTCGGTGAGCAGCGGGCCGTACTCCTCGAAGAGAGGGTCCACCATCTTCACGGTGGACTCCGCCACCACCCAGGTGGGCGTACCGTCCACGCTGATGCGCTGCAGCCGGATGGGGATGGTGTCGCCCTTGAGCGGGATGCCCCCCAGCGACACGAAGCGCGAGTTGGCGGACTCGCCTTCCGGCGTCTTCGGCAGGACGGACGTGTCCACCGACAGCTCACGGTCCAGGACGAACTTCAGCTTGCGCGCCAGCTGGGCGCCCTGCGCGGGCTGCTCGGAGGCCGGGAGGTAGTCCAGGTAGAGGTAGTGGGCGGCGCGGGCGTACTCCCCGCGATGCACCGCGTCCAGGAAGCCCTGCGCGGTGGCGCGCGGCGACGTGCGGTCCAGGTCCTGCGGGACCTCCCCCAACCCACCATTGAGAGCAAGGGCGGGGAGGCTACCGAGGACGCACCCCAGGAGAAGGAGGGCCACCAGGACCCGGGAGGCATGGCGCTTCATGGGCGCCTCCTTACTCCGTGTGCGGTCGGTTGTGCGGGAAAGACGGTGGGTGCTTCCGAGCCCGCCCGGCCGCTGGGAAGCCCGGGGTTGAAAACAGAAAACCCGTGCCGGGCTGCGACACGGGAAAGCATTGGTGCGCCGCTGGGTGGTGGGCTAGAACCGACCCCCAAGGAAGGTCGCCGTGTCCGAAGAGAAGCGAAGAATCCTCCTCATTGACGACAGCGAGATCACCCTCGCCATGGAGAAGGCTGTCCTGGAGGCGCGGGGCTATGAGGTCGTGGCCACCTCCACGCTCATGGAGTTTGAGAAAACGCTTCAGAGCTGGCGGCCGGACCTCATCCTCACGGACATCCACATGCCGGAGGCCAAGGGCACGGACATCTGCCGCACGCTGAAGAACGAGTACAACACGCAGGACATCCCCATCGTGTTGTTCTCCAGCCTGCCGGACGACGAGCTGTCGAAGCTCGCCGAGCAGGTGGGCGCGGACGGCTCGCTCTCCAAGGTGAACGGCCTGGAGGCGATGGGCGAGAAGATCGACGAACTGGTGCAGAGCATCCTCTGGTGATGGCGATGCGCGCGGCCGTCCTCGCGGTGCTCGTGAGCGCGCTTCTCGCTGGTTGCAGACGCCAGGAAGCGCGCCCTCCCGAGGGCGGCGGCTCCGAGCAGCAGACCCCCTCCCCTACCGCCACAGCCGCGCCTCCAGGCGCGGTGCTGTTCATCTCCGCGGACACGCGTGGCTACCTGGGCCCCTGCGGCTGCAGCGAGAACATGCGCGGCGGCATTGGCCGGGCGGCGTTCCAGGTGCAGCAGGCGCGCAAGGGCGGCCAGCCGGTGCTCTACATCGACGGCGGCAACAGCCTCTTCGGGGAGACGCACCTCAAGGCGGATCAGGTGCCGCAGGAGGAGCGCAAGGCGAAGGCGCTCGCGGACGCGTTCCGCACCATGGGCATCGCGGCGCGCGCCACGGGCGAGCTGGACGACACGCGCGGCGCGGCGTTCCGCCAGGGGCTGGGACTGCCGGAGGTTGCTTCGGGTGGCGTGAAGGTGCTGGACGCGGGGACCCGCAAGGTGGGCGTCGTCGCGGCGGCGTCCGGTGAGGCGCTGGTGAAGGCCAGCCAGCAGGCGCGCGAGCAGGGCGCGGACTTCGTGGTGGGCCTGTTGGATCAACCGCTGGAGGCCGCGCAGGCCGCCGCCGCGCTGCCGGGGCTGGCCGCGAACCTGGTGGTGGCCACGCACAGCGCCGGGGAGTTCTCCGCGGAGGAGAACCGGCTGGTGCGCTCCGACGTGCCGGTGGTGGCGGTGCAGAGCAAGGGGCGCTCGCTGCTGCGCGTGGACCTGACGTACGCGCCGGCGAAGGGGGCCTTCACGCTCCAGCGCTCGCAGGGGGACGTGGAGCGCGAGGTGACGGCGCTGGAGCAGCGCATGGCGCTCCTGGACAAGGAGATCGCCCTGCCCGGCCTCGACCCGAAGCTGAAGGCGCTGAAGCAGGGCAAGCGCGACGAGCTGTCGGCGCGCAAGCAGGGCCTGCTCACCGCGCCGCCCGCGCCCGCCTCCGACGTCAACGGCTTCGCCCTGCGCTTCCTGCCGCTGGAGTCGAACCTGCCCACCGCGCCGGACACGCAGGCGCTGGTGAAGGCGTACGACGCGGACGTGGGCCAGCTGAACCTCGCGTGGGCGAAGGCGCACGGCCAGGACTGCCCGCTGCCCGCGAAGGGCCAGGCGGGCTTCGTGGGCAGCGCGGTGTGCGCGGACTGCCACCCGGACGCGGCCGCCGTGTGGGAAGGCACGAAGCACCACCACGCGTGGGAGACGCTGGAAGAAGTCGGCAAGCAGCACCACCTCAACTGCGTGGGCTGTCATGTCACCGGCTGGCAGAAGCCCGGCGGCGTGTGCCGGCTGGACAAGGTGGCGGGCCGCGAGGACGTGGGCTGCGAGAGCTGCCACGGTCCCGGCTCCAGGCACGTCGACGCGCCGAGCCCGGCCACCATCGTGGGCAAGCCGGGGCAGGCCGTGTGCGTCACCTGCCACAACGCGGAGAACTCCCCGCACTTCGACTTCGCCACCTACCTGCCGCGCATCCTCGGTCCCGGCCATGGCGGAACGGGGAAGAGCGGGCAGGCAGGAGAGCCCCCGGCGAAATAGGGTCGCCTGCTCCCACTTGGGGTCCTTCCCGGGGGCATACCGCGCGACTTGTTGTTTGACTGTCAAGAAAGCTGGCGAATACTGCGGCCTTCGCCTGCTTCTGGGCGACCTCGCCTGGCGTTCCCATGCCGCTCTCTCTGCTCCTGCTAGCCCTGGCCTCGGTTCCCTCCTCGCAGGGCGTGGCGCCGAAACCGGTGCCGCTGCCCGGCGTGCATGCGGCGCCCTCCTCGGAAGCCGCCACGCTGACGGCGGATGGCAGCCTGGCCACGCCTCCCTCTCCCATGGAGGAGGGCGAGGAGACGGAGGAGGTGGAATCCGAGTCCGCCGAGTTGGAGGAGCTGCGCGCGCTGGAAGGCGCGACGCTGGACCCGGAGGCGAAGCCGAACGCGGAGATGATGCAGTCGCTGCGTCGGCTGGGCCTGACGAACCCGTTGCGGCTGCGAATGTTGGACGCGCTGGAGGAGCCCACCTTCCGCGAGGACGACACGGCCCCGCCGCTGGCGCGCATCACCGACCTGGCGAACTTCGATATTTCGCAGGTGAAGGACCGCTACGACATCCCGGTGGACATGCAGCCGCGGGTGGCCGAGTACATCCAGTTCTTCCAGGGCCCCGGCCGCAAGTGGTTCCGCAAGTGGATGGCGCGCTCCACGCGCTACCTGCCGGTGATGCAGCCCATCCTGGAGGCGAAGGGCCTGCCCCGGGACACGGTGTACCTGGCGATGATTGAAAGCGGCTTCTCCGCGAACGCGTACTCGTGGGCGCACGCGGCCGGACCGTGGCAGTTCATCTCCAGCACGGGCAAGCAGTACGGCCTCAAGCAGGACTTCTGGGTGGACGAGCGGCGCGACCCCATCAAGGCCACGCAGGCGGCGGCCGCGTACCTGAAGGACCTCTACGGCGAGCTGGGCCACTGGTACCTGGCGTGGGCGGGCTACAACACGGGCTCGTACCGGGTGCGCAAGATGGTGGAGCGCTACGGGACGAACGACTTCTGGGTGCTGGCGGAGGAGAAGGGGCTGGCGAAGGAGACGAAGCACTACGTGCCCAAGCTCATCGCCGCGGCGCTGGTGGCGAAGAACCCCACCGCGTTCGGCTTCTCCGAGGAGGAGTTCCAGTACGAGTCCACGCTCGAGTACGACGAGGTGAAGCTCACGGACGCCACGGACCTGGACGTGGTGGCGCGCGCGGCCGGGGTGAGCGTGACGGACGTGCAGGAGCTGAACCCGGAGCTGCGGCGCTGGTGCACGCCTCCGGCGACGGCCGCGAAGCCCTACGTGCTGAAGCTGCCGCGCGGCACGACGACGCTGTTCGCGGAGAACCTGAAGAAGCTGTCGCCCGCGGAGCGGCTGACGTTCCGGGTGCACACGGTGAAGCGCGGCGACACGCTGTCGCAGATTGCCCAGAAGTACGGCACGGCGCCGGAGGCCATCCTCCAGATGAACCGGCTGAAGAGCGCGCGGACGCTGAAGCTGCGCGCGGAGCTGGTGATTCCGGTGCCGGCCAACGGCCGGGGTGGCAGCGGTGACGCGGGTGGCGCCATCGCGACGAAGGTGGCGCAGGCGCGGCGCAGCGGCGTGGTGGCGACGCGGCCGGAGGACGAGGTCCCCGCCGGCACGCCCCGTGGACCCGTGGCCGCCGGTCCGGTGAAGACGGAGAAGGTGGATGGCAAGACGCGCATCACCTACGGAGTGCAGGAGGGCGACAGCCTGTGGCTCATCGCCAACCGCTTCCAGGTGTCGGTGGACGACCTGAAGAAGTGGAACAACCTGCCCAAGCGCAACCGCACGCTGTCCCTGGGCACGCTGCTCGCGGTGTGGCCGCCGGACGCCAAGGGCGCGGCGCCCGCGAAGGTGGAGGAGCGCGGCGGCACCATCGTGGTGGCGAACGCCGTCGCGGGACAGGCGCCCGTGGGCCCCAAGGGCGCCAGGGTGCACACGCTGGCCGAGGGCGAGACGCTCTGGTCGGTGTCTCAGCGCTACAACGTGTCCGTCGAGGACATCATGAAGTGGAACCACATCAAGGACCACCGCACGGTCCCCACCGGCAAGCTGCTGTCGCTGAGCGCGCCGTAGCAGCGGAAGGGCATGGCGCGACGGCCGGGACCTTGCAGTCCCCGGCGCCATGCTCGCATCCGCACTGCTTCGAGAGTCTCCGCTTCTCCTCCGTGAACCGACGGACCCGCGCGACACCGCGCCCGTCCTGCCCCGTGGAGTCGAACGTCCGGGGGACAGGACGGCCTCCGGGGGCAACTCGCTCACGCGCTTCAGCGGGCCCGTTCCGTCCGCGCTGAGCGTCGGCGCGGCGCCCAGGACGCAGCTCCCAGGCCTCGTGCCCGTGCCAGCACGGGGGCTGTCCCTCGCATCCCCGTCGGACGGTGTGTCCGCTTCCATGGATCGCTCGCGCGACACCGTGACAGGCACGCCATCCGCCGTCGCGGCGCGGAACGATGAAGCGGAGCGGGCCGTGCCCCTTGCGGCATCGGCCGTCGCGGCGCCGCTGCTGGAACATCCCCGCTTCGCCGGTTCGCGGCAGCTCGCGGACGTGGCCTCCGGAGCGACGGTGCTTGGCACGGGGGCCCGGGGAGAGGGACTTGGCGCGGTGCAGGGCGCGCTGCTGGACATGGGGTTCGCGCTGTACGGCGGCGCGGACGAACGCTACGGCCCGGACACGGCCCGCGCGCTCCGCAACTTCCAGGTGCATGCGGGCCTGCGCTCCAGCGGGGTCCTTGATGCCGCCACCCTGCGGGCCCTGGATGCGCTGGCCCCCGCGCCGGGCTCACGGGGACAGTCGCGCGCCCTGCCCTCCCCCTTCTACGCGGGCCAGCCGGTGCGCGTGGTCATCGCCCTGCGCGAGCACCGCACCTTCCTCTTCGACCCGGAGGGGCGGCTGCTGGACATCTTCCCCAACGCCGTGGGCACCGCCGCCACGCCCACGCACCCGGGCCTCAAGGTCGTCAGGGCGAAGCTGGACCAGGTGGCCACGGAGGACGCGGGCGCACGGCTCTGGAACGACCGGCACGTGTTCGGCGCTCGGCTGCTGGACCTCTCCTGGGCGGATGGCCACCGCAGCGGCGAGGAACTGCATGGCACCAGCGCCCCCGCCCTGCTCGGGGGCGACGTGTCCCACGGCTGCATCCGTCACGCGAACGAGGACATCCTCGTGCTGCATGACGCGCTCGCCGTGGGCGACCGCATCGCGGTGGTGGAGACGCTCCAGGACCCGCACCTGGGCGTCCCCGTCACCACCGGCTAGAGGCCTGCTGCTTTGCGCCTACTGTTCTTCGAGCAGCATCTTCAGCTCGCGCACGCGCTTGCTGATGTAGTCGCGGTCCAGCTTGCGGAAGTTCTCCGGCAAGAGCGCCCGGCTGGTGCACTCCTGCACCGCCACCAGGTTCTGCATCTCGATCTCCAGCGGGTAGCTGGGCGGCACGAAGTCCGCCAGCACCGCGGCCAGGTCGTCCTTCGTCACCTGGTCGCGCCCCTCCGCCAGCGCGCGGAACTTCGAGCGCACCATCACCGCTTCGATGTCCGCGCCGCTGAAGGCGCGCACGCCACCGGGGATGAGCGCGGCGAAGGAGTCCACGCCCTCCACCGACACGCCGGTCTTCTTGCTCATCGCCTGGAACAGCTCGTTCCGCTCCTCGTCCGTCTGCGGATAGAAGAGCGCGAGGTGCTCCTCCGCGCGGCCCTGGCGCTTCAGGTCGATGGGCAGCAGGTCCGGGCGCGCCGTCAGCAGGAACCAGACGATCTTGCCGCGGTACTGCGTGTTGCCCATGAAGGACGCGATGGAGCCGAAGATGCGGCTGCTCGTGCCCGAGTCCCCGCCGGAGTCGCGGTTGCCGAGGAAGGTGTCCGCCTCGTCGACCATCACCGCCACCGGCCACAGGGCCTTCAGCAGGTTGAAGATCTTCTCCAGGTTCGATTCCGTCACGCCCTGCCACTGGCTGCGGAAGTTCAGGAACTTCACCACCGGGATGCCAATCTCCCCGGCGAAGCAGCTCACCATGAACGTCTTGCCCGTGCCCACCGGCCCGCTGACCAGGTAGCCCATGGGCATGACCTCGATGCGGCCCTTCTTCAGCGCGGACGCCGCCTGCCGCAGCATCTGCTTGGCGGGCGCGTGCCCCGCCACCGCGTCCAGCGTGTGAGCCGGCTCGATGAATTCCAGGAGGCCATGGCACTCCGCCTGGATGAGCTCCTTCTTCTTCTCCTTGAGCAGCTCCGGGGTGATGCGCACCTCCCGCTCCAGCGCCTCCGTGAGCACGCGGTCCAGGTTGATGCGCGACAGGCCCGCGGTCATCTTCGCCAGGCCCGCCAGCGGCACCTCGGACACCGACTGGAGCTTCTTGCCCTCCAGCTTGGAGCGCACGTAGTCCAGGCGCTCCTCCTCCGTGGGCAGCGGCAGCTCGATGGGCGCCACGTACGGGTTGCGGCTGATGCGCGGCGACACGTCCGACAGGTTCTCCGCCAGCAGCACCACCGACACGTCGCCCGCCAGGAACTGCGGGTCGTGCGCCCACTTGTCCAGCGTGGCCACAACGAAGCGGTCCTCCGCGGACAGGTGGCTCATCTCCCCGCCGGGCACCAGCGTCTCCGCGTAGTCGATGATGAGCGCCAACGAGCGGCCTTCGCTCAGCCGCATGCGCAGGAAGTTCTCGAGAATCTGCAGCGCACGGCCCGGGTCGCGCGGCAGGACCTTGGAGAAGTCCGTGCCGTACATCGCGTCGTAGCCCGTCATGGCCCGCGCCAGGTCCTTCTGCGTCTCCGGCGTCGAGGAGCGGATGCCCGACGAGCGGTCGTAGAAGAGGACGTGGTCGCGCCCGCCGAACAGCTCCTCCGACAGGAACGTCTTGAGCGTCCCGAAGCCGCGTCCGCCGTCTTCCAGCTGCAGGGGCTGCAAATCGCGCACGGCCCCGTACAGCAGGAAGGTGCTGACCGTCTTCGTGTAGTACTTGCGCGCCAGCTGCTGCGCCCACCGGGGCAGATCCGCCAGCGGATCCGCCTTGTTCACCTTGCGCACCTTTGTCACGGACATCCCTCCGGCGTCGCTCCCCCCAGGGACATCCGGGGGGAGGACCCCCAGGCCTACCTTAAGCGTCAGGACGGCGGGGCCGCTAATCGCGGCAGCGCGCCTGCTTCTTCAGGGCTGCTTCCACCTTGACCGTGGAGCCCGCCGGGGTCGGCGTCCCCACGGAGACGTCCGCGTCCGCGTGGCATTTCGCCTTCAGCGTCAGCTCGCGCGTGCCCCACGGCACCCGGACGTTCGCCGGAGTGACGACGCCCAGGTCCTTGTTGCCCAGGAAGACGGACGCGCCCTCGGGCGTGGACTCGATCCGCACGTCCACGGGCGAGCGCTCCAGCGTCGCCGCCACGTCCAGGCCGTTGTTGTTCACGGCCAGCTTCTTGATGAACGTCACGTAGCCCGGGGCGGAGACCTCCACCAGCGGCGTGTCCGCGCTGAGGGAGAAGTCGCGCAGCACCGCCTCGCGGACGCCCTGCTTGCGGGCCACCTGGCCGTCGATCTTCACCTCGGCGTCATCCGGCTGGGTCTTGAAGACCACGAGCACCGAGCGCGACTGCTGCTTGAGCTGCACCGGCACCTGCGTGGCGTTGGCGCCCTCGGCCACCATGACGGACTTGTTGAAGGCGTCGTAGCCGTCCGCGGTCACCACCACCAGCACGTTGCCCACCGGCAGCTGCTTCAGGATGAAGCCGTTGGCCGGGAACTTCTCCGGAGGCCCCGCGTTGATGGACACCATCGCGCGGTCCTTCGCGTCCGGCGTCTTGAGCTCCACCATCACGTAGCCCTGCGCGGCCTTGCTCGGAGAGAAGACCAGGGCCACGCCCACCAGCATGAACAGCGACGCCAGACCCACGGCGCCGTAGAGCAGGCGCTTGTCCATGCCCTTGAGGCCCAGGCCCCGGGCACCGCCCTCCTCGGGCGCGTTCTTCGCGCGGGCGTCCTTTCCGGACGGCTCCCGGCCCTGGGGCGGACGCGACGTGTTCCCGCCGTTCAGGACGGGGGGCGCGGGCGGACGCGGCGGGGGCGGCATCGGTTCCGGCGG
>NZ_RAVW01000369.1 GCF_003611585.1 Corallococcus exercitus
TGGATGGGATTGCCGGGGAGGAGGGGCGGGGCAGGAGCGGCGTCAGGAATTGCTCCAGCGCGGCCGGGTTGCCGGGCCGGGACACATGTCCCACGTAGCCATCCGGACGCACCAGGATGAGCGCATCCGTGCCCGGGGCCACGTCATAAGCCCGGTGCGCGTGGCCGTCCGTGTCGGACAAGGCATTGGCTTCAGGGGAGGTCCCCTTCGGGAGGACGCGGACGACGCGCACGGTGTCACCAAAGCGCGCGTGCGGGTCCGAAGGGCCCGGACCGAAGGCGAGCAGCGTCCAGTGCGGCCCCCGGAACGCGTCGAACAGGCGGAACGGCTTGCCATGCGCATCCACGCACGGCGCATCCGGGGCCCGGTCTCCGGCGTGCACACGGGCCGTGTCGTCGGATGACTCGGGAGCCAGCGGACCGCCGCGATAGTTCAATCCCAGCTGCCGCTCCTCGTCGCCCCGCTTCATGGCCTTCATGCGTCCCTGCCGCATGCCGTCGAACAGTTTCGAGGACAGCCCGAGCACCCGCGCGGCGATGGGCAGCCGCTCCGCCTGGTAGGTGTCGAGCAGGGCCGGATCCGCGCCCTGGAGCACGTGGCCCAGCTTCCAGCCCAGGTTGTAGGCGTCCTGCACGCCGGTGTTGAGGCCCTGGCCACCGGTGGGCGGATGCACGTGCGCGGCGTCACCCGCGATGAAGACGCGACCCACGCGGTAGCGGTCCACCATGCGGACGTTGGGGCGATACACGGACAGCCAGCTCGCGTCGTGCAGGCGCAGCTTGGAGCCGGGGCGCGCGGTTTCCTGGAAGCGCTGGTGGAGCGCGGCCTCGGTGAGCTCCGGCAGGGAGTCGCCGGGCTTCACCTGGAGGACGAGCTGGAAGCGGTCCGCGCCGGGCAAGGGACACAGCGCCACCATGCCGCGCTTCGCGAAGGGCCAGACATGCCAGTGCGTGTGTGCCAGGCCCTCCACGCGCACGTCGCCCACGACCATGCGCTCCTCCTCGTGGGTGACGCCATGGAGGGCCAGGCCCAGCTCCTTGCGCACGCGGCTGTGTCCGCCGTCCGCGCCGACCAGGTACTCCGCGCGGACGGCCTCCTCCGCACCGTCACGCGTGAGGGTGGCGGTGACGCCGGTGCCGTCCTGGGTGAAGCCGGTGAGCGCGGTGCCGAACTCCACCGTGACGCCCAGCGACGCCAGCCGGTCGCGCAGGATGCCCTCGGTGCGGGCCTGGGGCACGAGCCAGCCATTGGGATGGGGCACGTCCGGGGTCGCGGCGCGGGGCACCACCATGGTCCAGCGTCCCACGACGAAGCGCCGCCAGTGGATGCGCATGCGGGGGTAGGGGGTGCCCGCGGCGAGCACGGCATCGAGCACGCCCAGGTCTTCCATCACCTCCATCGTGCGAGGTTGAAGCCCCTTGCCGCGAGAACCGCCGAAGGGCTTGGGGGCCGCGTCCACGATGCGCACGCGGATGCCCCGGCGTGCGAGGTCGCACGCGAGCGTCAGACCGGTAGGACCAGCGCCGATGACGAGCACCGGCAGGGTTGCATGGGACATGGGAAGCCTCCTGTCGCGGGCCCATGCGTGGGCCCGGCGCGACGGAGACAAGAATGTAAGGAAGTGCTTATGTTGTCAGCTTGCGTTCCCGCCCCAGGAGTCCGGCATGCCGCGCGCGAAGTTTTCCCCTCGGAAGACGCCCACGCAGGAGCGCTCGCGCGCGACGGTGGACGCGCTGGTGCAGGCGACTGCTGACATTCTGGTGCGTGACGGCTACGCGAAGCTGACGACGAACCGCATCGCGGAGCGGGCGGGCGTCAACGTGGCGTCGCTGTACCAGTTCTTCCCCAGCAAGGAGTCACTGGTGGCGGAGGTGGCTCGCCGACACGCGAAGGATCAGCGCGTCGCCGCGCGGGAGGTGCTGGCGACGCGGAGGTTCGACACGCTGGAGGACCTCATCCGGACGCTGGTGGCGCTGGGCTTCGCGGCGCACGCGGTGGATCCGAAGCTGCACCACGCGCTGACGGAGGAGCTGCCCTCGCGTCCCCCCAGGAAGTGGGACCCGGAGGACGCGCCCATGCTGGAGGCCCTGGGCAGGTTCAAGACTGACGTGCCGGACCCGGAGCTGGCGCTGTGGCTCATCGACACGGTGTCCCACGCGGTCATCCACCGCGCGGTGGTGGAGCGCCCCGAGTCCCTGACCCAGGGGCTGCTCCAGGAGGAGCTGGTGACGCTCCTCCTGCGCTACTTGAAGCGGAAGTGACGAGGCCCGGCTTCAGCGGCCCGACGCCTGCGCGTCCACGGCGGCCAGCTCATCCTTGGTGAGCTTCACCTCCGCGCCCGCGAGGTTCTCCTCCAGGTGCTTCACGGAGGACGTGCCGGGGATGGGCAGCATCACCGGCGAGCGCGCCAGCAGCCAGGAGAGGGCAATCTGCGCGGGCGTCGCGTCGTGCTGCTTCGCCACGGAGTCGAGCGTGCTCCCCGGCTTCGCCAGACCGCCTGTCGCCAGCGGGAACCACGGGATGAAGCCCAGGTTCTCCTTCTCGCAGTAGTCCAGCACCTTCTCGTGCACGCGGTCGGTCAGGTTGTAGCGGTTCTGCACCGACACGATGTCCACCACCTTGCGCGCCCGCTGGATCTCCTCCACCGACACCTCCGACAGGCCGATGTGGCGGATCTTCCCTTCCTTCTGCAGCGCCTTCAGCTCGCCCAGCGACTCCTCCACCGGGACCTTCGGGTCGATGCGGTGCAGCTGGTACAGGTCGATGCGCTCCAGCTTCAGCCGGCGCAGCGACATCTCCAGCTGCTGGCGCAGGTACTTGGGCGCGCCCACCGGATGCCACTCATTGGGCCCCGTGCGCACCAGGCCCGCCTTGGTCGCCACCACCACGCCCTTGGCGTAGGGGTGCAGGGCCTCCGCGATGATCTCCTCGCTGACGTAGGGGCCGTAGGAGTCCGCCGTGTCGATGAAGTCCACGCCCAGCTCCAGCGCGCGGCGCAACACACGCACCGCCTCCGCCCGGTCCTTGGGCGGGCCCCAGATGCCCGGGCCGGTGAGCTGCATGGCGCCATAGCCCAGCCGGTGGACGGGCAGGTCGCCGCCCAGCTTGAAGGTTCCGCTCTTCTCCGCGGGTCGCGTCGAGGTTCCGCTCATGGGTGCTTCCTCCGTGCAGGTGAATGCGCGAATAGATGCATGTGCAGGAAATGCGTTTCCCCGGATTCAGGACGCCCGGTAGCGCCCGGCCAGCGTGTGGGTGGCCCCACGCAGCAGGCCGACCTCGGCCTTCTCCAGGGCCGCGAGGGCCTCCGCGGCTTCCAGCCCGGGGACGCAGACCGTCTCGCCACGCTCCAGCGCGACGAGCGACGCGGTGACGACGTCCTCGGGTGACATGGTGCCGGGATAGCCTCCGTTGAACTCGGTGAAGGTCATGCCCGGGCAGACGACCTGGGCCTTCACGGGCGTGCCGCGCAGCTCGCCCGCGAGCGTGCGGGTGAAGTGGACGAGGAACGCCTTCGCGCCCGCGTAGGTGGCCCGGTGGGGCAGGGGGCCCGGCGGCAACGCGCCGGAGAAGGCGAGCAGGGAGGCGACGTTGATGACCGCGCCCTTCCCGCGCGCCAGCATGCCGGGCAGCGCCGCGCGCGTGGCCAGCATGGGCGCCATCATGTGCAGGTTCGCCAGCCCTTCCAGGGCCGTGGGCTCCACCTGTGCGAAGGGGCCGTAGCCGCCCACGCCCGCGTTGTTGATGAGCAGGGTGAGGTCGTCGCCCGCCGCGCGCGCGGCCACCCGCTGGAGGTCCGCGTGCACCGTGAGGTCCGCCCGCAGCACCTCCGCGCGGATGCCATGCGCCGCCGTCAGCTCCGCCGCCAGCGCCTTCAGCCGCTCCTCCCGCCGTGCGACGAGGACAAGGTCATACCCGAGCGCCGCCAGCCGCCGGGCGTACACCGCGCCAATTCCCGCGGACGTGCCCGTCACCAACGCTGTCCCTCGACTGCCTGCCATGCCTGCTCCTTGAAAGTTGAAGAGGGTGCGCGCTGGGGCCCGCCGCCATGAATGCTGGAGATGGGGACTGCCAACGCGAAGCGCACGCCGCCAGGGCCGCACCCTCGGCCGCTGGGTAACGAAGGGCGGTCAGCCGTGCAAGCGGGATGCAGGCCCCGCGGGAATCAAGGAGCCGGAGACGGTCCAGCGCGCGACGTCCGCGCCCCGTGACGGCACCCCTTCAGCCCAGGGCCTTGGCCGTCGTCTCCGGCGTGTCACGGAACTGCTGGTGGTACAGCTCCGCGTAGAGCCCGCCCTTCGCGAGCAGCTCCGCGTGGTTGCCGCGCTCGACCACGGTGCCGTGCTCCAGCACCAGGATGAGGTCCGCGTGGCGGATGGTGTTGAGCCGGTGCGCGATGACGATGCTCGTGCGGCCCGACAGCAGCTGCCCCAGCGCCAGCTGGATGAGCGCCTCCGTGCGCGTGTCGATGTTCGCCGTCGCCTCATCCAGGATGAGCACCCGCGGATTGGCGATGACCGCGCGCGCGAACGCGAGCAGCTGCCGCTGGCCCTGGCTGAGCGTCGCGCCCCCCTCGCCCATCACGGTGTCGTAGCCCTGCGGCAGCCGGGTGATGAAGTCGTGCGCGTGCACCGCCTTCGCCGCCGCCTCCACCTCCTCGCGGGTGGCGTCCTGCTTCCCGTAGGCGATGTTGTCCGCCACCTTCCCGCTGAAGAGGAATGGCTCCTGGAGCACCATGGCCATCTGCTGGCGCAGGCTGCCGCGCGTCACCTGGCGCACGTCCTCCCCATCGATGCGCACCGTGCCCCCCGTCGCGTCGTAGAAGCGCGGCACCAGGCTCGCCACCGTCGTCTTGCCCGCGCCCGTGCGCCCCACCAGCGCCAGCGTCTGGCCGGGCTTCAGGTGGAAGGACACGTCGCGCAGCACGGGCCGCGCCGGGTCGTACCCGAAGGACACTCCCTCGAACGCCACCTCGCCCTTCAGCGACTCCAGCACCACCGCGCCGGGCACGTCCGGCGGCTCCGGCGCCTCGTCGAGGATGGCGAAGATGCGCTCCGCCCCCGCCAGCGCGGACTGCATCAGCGCGGCCACAGACGCGGCCAGCTGCACCGGCCGGAAGAACTGCTGCACGTAGATGAGGAACGCCGCCACGCCGCCCACCGTGAGCTGCCCGTCGAGCGCCAGCATGCCGCCGTAGCCAACCACCAGCGCGGTGGACAGCGTGGAGAGCAGGTCGATGGCCGGCGAGAACGCGGACGTGATGCCCACCGCCGCCACGTTCGCGTCGCGGTTGGCCGCGTTGCGGTCGCGGAAGCGCTCGATGTTCTTCTCCGTGCGGTTGAACGCCTGCGCCTGCCGCACGCCTCCAATCTCCTCCTGGAGGTTCGCCGTCACGTCGCCCACCGTCTGCCGCGTCTTGCGGTAGGCATTGCGCGCCCGCGACGCGAAGAACCAGGTGGTGAGCACGATGGCGGGGATGAGGGAGAAGCACGCCAGCGCCAGTCGCGCGTTGAGCGCGAACATCGCGACGAGCACGCCCACCAGCCCCAGCAGCGACCCCAGCAGCTGCGTCAGCCCCTGCGCGAAGAGCTGGTTGAGCGTGTCCACGTCGCTGAGCAGGCGGCTCATCAGGTCGCCCAGCGGGCGGCGGTCGAACCACGACAGCGGCAGCTGTTGAAGCCGCTCGAAGAGGCGCACGCGCAGGTCCGACAGCACGTACTGCCCCGCGTAGCCCACCCGCCGCGTCTGCGCCTGCTGCGACAGCGTGCCCACGACGTAGACGACGAACAACACCGCCAGCGTCCGCAGCAGCCCCCAGCCGTCCCCCGAGCCGATGTCGTGGTCGATGGCACGGCTCATCAGGTACGGGCCCAGGGCCTGGCATGCCGCGCCCACCAGGATGAAGACCATCGCCACGGCGAGCATGCCCGCGTGCGGCCGCAGTTCGCCCAGGAGCCGGCGGAACACCTTCCCCCGCTGCCGCGCGCGGCCCGCCTCCAGCTCCGCCATCGCCTCGATGCTTCCCGGCCGCCTCATGCCACCTCCTCCTGGCGCGGGGGCAGCAGCTGCGACCCGAGGATGTCGTTGTACAGCTCGCTGGTGGCCCGCAGCTCCTCGTGGCGCCCCTTCGCGGCGATGCGCCCCTCGTCCAGCACCAGGATGAGGTCCGCGTCCCGCACGGTGCTGATGCGCTGGGCGATGACGATGGCCGTCCGGCGCTTGTCCCGCATCAGCGCGTCCAGCGCGCCCTGGATGGCGGTCTCCGTGCGCGCGTCCACCGCCGACGTGCTGTCATCCAGGATGAGCAGGCGTGGATCCGTGAGCAGCGCCCGCGCGATGGCCAGCCGCTGCCGCTGTCCGCCGGAGAGCCCCACGCCCCGCTCGCCCACCACCGTGTCGTAGCCCTGGGGCAGCTCGCGGATGAACTCCGCCGCCTGGGCCGCCTCGGCCGCGCTCTCCACCTGGGCCTGCGTGGCCTCCGGGCGCCCGTAGGCGATGTTCTCCCGCACCGTGCCGGAGAACAGCAGCGCGTCCTGGAGCACCACGCCCATCTGCGAGCGCAGGCTCGCGAGCGTCACGTCCCGCACGTCATGCCCGTCCAGCAGCACCGCGCCCCCGGTGACGTCGTAGAAGCGCGGCAGCAGGTTGATGAGCGTGCTCTTGCCGGAGCCGGTGGTGCCCAGCACCGCCACCAGCTGCCCGGGCTCCAGCGTCACGCTCACGCCGCGCAGGATTTCACGGTCGCTGCCCGCGTAGCGGAAGCGCACGTCGCGCAGCTCGATGCGGCCCTGCAACGGAGGCAGCGGAGCCGCGCCCGGGCGGTCCGCCACCTCCACCGCCGTGTCGAGCAGCTCGAAGACGCGCTGCGCGGACGCGCTCGCCCGCGACATGCTGGCCGCGAAGAAGCCCAGCGTCATCAGGGGCATCAACAGGAAGGCCAGGTAGCTGTTGAATGCCACCAGCTCTCCCAGCGTCAGCTTCTGGTGGAAGATGCGCCAGCCGCCCACGCCCACCACCATCAGCGTGCCCAGGTTGGCGAAGAGGGTGACGAAGGGGAAGTTGCCGGCCAGCGCGTCCACCACCCGCAGGTTCTTCTCCTGCAGCTCCGCGTTGATCTTCCCGTAGCGCTCCCGCTCCCGCGCCTCGCCGGAGAAGGCGCGCACCACCCGCAGCCCGCGCAGATCCTCCTGCAGCGTGGTGTTGAGCGAGCCCAGCAGCGCCTGCAGCTGGCCGAACAGCGGCCGCATCCGCCCCATGAACCGGCGCAGCAACCACAGGATGGGCGGCACGCAGCTCAGCTCCGCCAGCGCCAGCACCGGATCCAGGTACACCAGCAGCCCCGCGCAGCCCAACAGCATCGCCGCCGCGGCGGCGAACTGCACGACGCCGCTGCCCACGAAGGTGCGCACCGCCTCCACGTCGCTCGTCAGCCGCGTGAGCAGCTGCCCCGTCTGCGCCTGGTCGTAGTAGCTGAAGGACAGCCGCTGGATGCGCGCGAAGAGCGCGTCGCGCAGGTCGAACGCCACGCCCTGCGACGCGCGCTCCGCCAGGTAGCCCTGAAGGAAGTTGAACAGGCCGCGCCCCAGCGCGATGGCGACCAGCCCTCCCACCGCCAGCCACACGGGCCGCCGCTCTCCGCGCGCGAGCCCCTGGTCGATGGCGATGCGGATCATCTGCGGCGCGCCCAGGTTCGCCACGGAGACGAGCAGCAGCGACAGCAGCGCCCCCAGCGCCTCCAGGCGGTAGCGGCGCAGATAGACCAGCGCCCGCAGGATGGGGGGACGGCCGGATGCGGGTGGCGCGGACATGCTCACGTGAGACCTGGACCCCTGCCTTCCCGCTCGGGAAGGCGCGCGCATGATGGGCGCGCGTCCGCTCCGCTTCAAGCACGACGCATGTCGCGAAACGACGGTTGCGCGCCGCGCCACGGGCCGTTACGTGGGCCGCCTTTCCCCCGGTTCGTCACGAGGTGAACGTCATGGAATACAGGCAGCTCGGTGGTTCGGGTTTCAAGGTCCCCGTCCTCAGTCTGGGCACGGGCACGTTCGGCGGCTCGGGTGAGTTCTTCAAGGGCTTCGGTTCCAGCGACGTGAAGGAGGCCACGCGCCTCGTGGACATCGCGCTGGACGCGGGCGTGAACATGTTCGACTCCGCGGACGGCTACTCCGCCGGGCTCGCGGAGGAGATCCTCGGCAAGGCGCTGGAGGGACGGCGCGACAAGGCCATCATCTCCACCAAGGCCACCTTCCGCGCGGGCACCGGGCCCAACGACGTGGGCTCCTCGCGCTTCCACCTCACGCGCGCCGTGGAGGCCGCGCTGCGCCGGCTGAAGACGGACTACATCGACCTGTTCCAGCTCCACGCCTTCGACGCGGTGACGCCCGTGGAGGAGGTGCTCAACACGCTGGACGGCTTCGTGCGCGCGGGGAAGATCCGCTACATCGGCTGCTCCAACTTCTCCGGCTGGCACCTGATGAAGTCGCTGGCCGTTTCGGAGCGCTACAACCTGGCGCGCTACGTGGCCCACCAGGCCTACTACTCGCTCGTGGGCCGGGACTACGAGTGGGAGCTGATGCCGCTCGCGCAGGACCAGAAGGTGGGCGCGGTGGTGTGGAGCCCGCTGGGCTGGGGCCGGCTCACCGGCAAGCTGCGCCGGGGCGCGCCGAAGCCGGAGACGAGCCGCCTGAACAACCCCGCCACCGCGGCCGGCGGCCCGCAGGTGCCGGAGGAGTACCTCTTCAAGGTCGTGGACGCGCTCGACGCCGTGGCCCAGGAGACCGGGAAGACGGTGCCGCAGGTGGCGCTCAACTGGGTGCTCCAGCGGCCCACCGTGTCCAACGTCATCATCGGCGCGCGCACGGAGGAGCAGCTGCGCCAGAACCTGGGCGCCATCGGCTGGAACCTCACGCCCGCGCAGGTGGCCACGCTGGACGCCGCCAGCACGGTGCCCTGGCCGTACCCGTACTTCCACCAGCGGCAGTTCCACGAGCGCAACCCGTTCCCCGTGACGTGAGCGGGGTGTGAAGAGGGAAGCGGCCGGGGCCTGGGACCGGCTGCTTCCGTCCGGAGGGCAGGTCCACTGTTCTCCGGGGCGATGCACCTCACCCACAAGAACGTTCCGGTTCGCGTGGAGGCGCGCTCGCTCATGTCCCTCAAGGAATACAAACCCGGCAGTCCCTTCCCCGGCGTCATCGGCCGCACCTGGGAGCAGTCGTCTCCCGCGTGGCCCTCCCCCCTGCGCTCGAAGCCGGGCGCGCCCAACGTCCTGTTCATCATCCTGGATGACACGGGCTTCGGGCACCTGGGCTGCTACGGCTCGCCCATCCGCACGCCGAACCTGGACCGGCTGGCGAAAGGGGGGCTGCTCTACAACAACATGCACACCACCGCGCTGTGCTCGCCCACGCGCTCGTGCGTCCTCACCGGCCGCAACCACCACTCCAATGGGATGGCCACCATCACCGAAACGTCGATGGGCTACCCCGGCTACAACGGCAACATCCCCTTCGAGAACGGCTTCCTCTCCGAGATGCTGATGGAGGCCGGCTACAACACGTATGCGCTGGGCAAGTGGCACCTGACCCCCGCGGAGCAGACGAGCGCCGCCGGGCCGTACTCGCGCTGGCCGCTGGGCCGCGGCTTCGAGCGCTACTACGGCTTCCTGGGCGGGGACACGCACCAGTACTACCCGGACCTCGTCCACGACAACCACGCCACC
>NZ_RAVW01000036.1 GCF_003611585.1 Corallococcus exercitus
GGGGGCTGGCATCGCCAGGGCTTATGAGTCGGTGTCTTGCGGCTGGCACGGGCGGGTGCGGAAGAAATCCAGCCCGCGTGACGGAACGGCTATAAACCGCCTGTTGGCCGTACCACCCAGGCCCTGACTTGGGCTCGCGGGGGTTCACTCACCCCACCCATCCGCGCGCCCCGCTGGAGACTCGATGAGCACCCAAGCCACCGCCGAAGCCATCACCGACCGGACGCCCCTCTTGAAGTCGCGGCTGGGTTCGTTCCTCGCCGTGGTGCCCCTGAGCATCTGGGTCATCAACCATCTGTGGGACAACCTGTCCGCCTTCTACGGCGCGACGGCGTGGGAAAAGTCGGTGACGGAGTACGCGAACCCGTTCGCCCAGGCGTTCACGTTCATCATCGTCATGCTGCCGCTGCTCATCCACACGGCGTGGGGGCTGGTGCGCATCTTCAGCATGAAGCCCAACAACCTCGCCTACAACAACTACGGCAACCTCAAGTACATCGTGCAGCGCGTGGCCGGCCTGGGCGTGCTCGCGTTCCTGGGCGCGCACATCTGGCTGGCGTTCCTGCACCCGCGCCTGGTGGAGGGCCACGCGGAGCCCTTCATGGATATCGCGCGGGAGATGCACTACCACGGCCCCACGCTGATGGTTTACCTGCTGGGCACGCTGGGCACCGCGTACCACCTGGCCAACGGCCTGCAGACCTTCGGCATGGGCTGGGGCATCCTCGCGAGCGACCGCTCCATGCGCCGCTTCGAGCCCATCTCCATCCTCATCTTCCTCATCCTGCTGGCCATGTCCTGGGGCACCATCTACGCCCTCTACACGGCGGGCGCGGCGTACGGCCCGGCGGGCCTGGACGTCGGCTGAGCGCACCGCGCGCAGTGCCCGGAAACACGACCGGCCGCCCCTGACATCCAGGAGCGGCCGGTTCGCTTTTCAAGGGCAGAGGCCCCAGGCGTCAGAACGGGATGTCTTCGTCCGCCGCGCCGCCGTGGCCGCCACCATTCATGCCGCCACCGTCGTCCATGCCCATGGGAGGCGGCTGGCCGTAGTCGTCACGCCCCTGGGAGTAGCCGCCGTTGCCCTGCTGCTGCCGGCGCCCACCGCCATTGCTCGCGCCGCCGCTGTAGCCCTCACCGGCGTCACGACCGCCGAGGAAGGTGACGGAGGTGGCGACGACCTCGGTGGTGTAGTTCTTCTTGTTCTCCTTATCCATCCACTCGCGCGTCTGCAGACGGCCTTCGACGAAGCACTGCCGTCCCTTCTTGAGGTACTCGCCGCACAGCTCCGCGAGCTTTCCCCAGACGACGATGCGGTGCCACTCGGTGCGCTCCTGCTTCTGGCCGTTCTTGTCGTTCCAGCTCTCGCTCGTCGCGATGCGGAAGTTCGCCACGGCCTGACCGCCCGGGGTGAAGCGCACCTCGGGGTCCGCCCCGAGATTGCCGATGAGAATGACCTTGTTCACGCCTCCAGCCATGTTTCCTCCCGATACCTGACCCCTCAAGGGCCAGGAACAAACCTCCGGGGCCACACGCCCCGACAGGTCCTTCAGCCCATAGCATCCACCACTGACATTCCCCTGGCGAGAAACCGGCCAGGGGCGGTCAGGACGCACGCCTGCCTGCTCCCCATGCGGCAAGCGCCAGGGATTCCAGGGACTTGGGAGGGATGGGGAGGGCTGAAGCGGAACGCCCGCCCGGACGGCGGGCGTCCGGGCGGAAGGCGCGGCGTGAGGAGGACTACCCGCCCGGGCGGAGGACCCCGGAGGCAGGCACGACGTTGGGCGTGGCGGACGCGGGCGCGACCACCTGGACGGGCTGGGCGCGCTGGGAGGTCCGGGCCTCGGCCGTCTTGGTGGTGAGCGTGGAGTCCAGCCCCTTGGCGAAGGCGACGAGCTGCGGGTCGGTCCCGCCGGAGCCCAGCTTGCGCAGGGACTTCCAGAACGGGTGCGTGGTGTCACCGGCCTTCACCAGACCCTGGGCCAGCAGCGGCACGGTCGCGTCGCGCTCGGCGGGGCTCGCGGCGCGCAGGGTGGCCACCAACTCCTCGGGGGCGGTGCGGGCCACTTCGCCCAGGCCGTCCACCAGCTCCTCCTGCGCCTGCGCGTCATGGGCGACGTCCGCCGCGCGGCACAGCTCCAGCACGCGGGCCAGGGCCTCCGTGTTTCCGCCGGACGCCAGCTCCACCATGCTGCTCACGCCGGGCACGCCCACGGACAGGGCGTGGGCCACCTGGCGCAGGCGGCCGTAGACGTCGTCCGTGGCGGAGTAGCTGTCCAGCAGCGTGCGCGTGCCCAGGTAGTCGTGCGGGTTGGACTGGTAGAGGCTCTCCGCCAGCACGGCGCGCACGGCGGGGTCGCGCTCGCTGCGCCACGCGGTGCGCAGGAAGCCGATGTTGCGTTGATCGCGCTGCTTGCCCAGCTCCAGGTAGGTCTTCACGCGGTTGGCGATGTCCGGCAGGCCGGACTGGGGCTTCTGGCCTTCATTGAGGGAGGCCAGCGCGTTGCCCGGCCCCAGCGTGGAGCCGGTGGCGGCGACAGCGGCGCCCAGCGCGTCCATGCCCGCGACGACGGGACCGGCGCGGCCCGCGTAGTCGTTGACCATGATGGAGAAGGAGAACTTCTCCCCGCCCGCGGACTGCACGTAGCCGCTGAGCGCGGAGACACCCTCCAGGGTGCCCGTCTTGGCGCGCAGCCGGCCCACGGCGTCCGTGCCGTCGAAGCGGTACTTGAGCGTGCCGTCCTTGCCGGCGATGCCCAGCGAGGACAGGTACTCCGGCGCCAGCGGGAAGCGCTCGTACATGTGGCGCAGCAGGCGGTCCACCTGCGCGGTGGAGAAGCGGTTGGCGTCGTTGAGACCGCTGCCGTTCTTCATCACGTAGGTGCCGCGCGGGATGCCCACGTCGCGCTCCAGGAACTCCTCCACCACGTCGATGCCCTTGGCGAACGAGCCCGGCGCGCCGCGCAGCTCCGCGCCCATGGTCTTGAGCAGCGTCTCCGCGACGAAGTTGCTGGAGAGCTTGTTGAGGCGCTTGAGGACGATGTCGAACGTGTCGGACTGGGACACGTGCACGACCTTCGCGCGCGACGGCGTCAGGCCCTGCTTCACCTTGCCCTTCACCTTCACGCCGCGCGACACGAGCAACTGCTTGAGTGAGCCGCCGAAGTACATGGGCGGGCTGTCGATCTTCTTCCAGACGCTCACGGCGCCGCGCTCGTCAGGGACCTGGCCCTTGACGATGATCTTCTGCTTCTCACCGAACGCGTCGGACTTCACGGACACGCGCCGCGCGCGGCCGGGGCCGCTGGTGACGGTGCTGTCCACGACGAAGAAGTCGCTGGGCGGCTCCATGTCCACCACGGCCTTGCCGCCGGGGGCGGAGCGCACGTAGACGGCCACGGCGTTCCAGTTGAGGCTCACCGCGCCGGTGGGCGCCATGTACGCGCGGTCGGAGTCCTCCTGGTCGTAGCCAGGCGGCGTGCGCTCGGGGTCGAACCAGGAGTCGTCCACGACGATGTCCTGCACCTCCTTGAGGCCCGCGTGGAGCAGCTCGGAGGTGATGCCGTAGAGGCGCTCGGTGGTGATGGTCGGGTCACCCTTGCCGCGCACGTAGAGCGTCTTGACCTTGCCGTCGGCCGGCAGCTCCGGCTCGACGAGGAACTCCGTCTCGTAGCGGTACTCCGGCCCCAGCGCGACGAGCGCCGCGGAGGACGTGATGAGCTTCACGTTGGAGGCGGGGTTGAGCAGCTCGTCCGCGTTGTGGCTGAACACCACGGAGCCGTCATCCAGGCTCTGCATGTGCACGCCGACGCGGCTGCTCTTGAGCGCCGTGCGCTGCATCACTTGAACGAGCGCGTTCTTCAGCGCTTCGCGTTCAGCCTTTTTGTCGGCGGACGGCGACGCGGCCAGGGTGGCGGAAGGAAGCCACAAGGCAATGGCGGTCGCTGCCCAGAAGGGTCTGGTTCGAAAAACCTGCACGCACGCTCCGGGGAAGTCGCGATCCATTATGAAGAAGGGATGAAAGGGGCGGCAAGGGTGGGGGGTGAATGCTCGGCCGCTGTTACCCTGCCCGCCTGCCTGCTTCCTGGAAACAGGAAGGAGGCTGTCGCAGCATGGAGGCTCCGCCTGACATCCACCTCGTGACAGACGCCCATGCCTCCCCTGCCCTTTCGTGCCGTCCGGGTGTTCGTCCTCGCGCTGGCGCTGGTGCTTGACTCCGGCTGCCGGGCCCCGGCGCCGCCCGCGGGCATCACGGTGTTGTTGGAGGCCCCACCGGACAGCCTGGATGATCGCTTCGCCCTCACGGCCCATGGACAGCGGCTGGCGCAGCTCATCAGTCCGGGGCTCCTCACCTTCGATGACGCCAGCCGGCCGGTGCCCCAGCTGGCGGAGTCCTTCCGTGACGTTTCCGCGACGGTGGTGGAGTTCGTCCTGCGCCCGGGGCTCACCTTCCACGACGGCAGCGCCCTCACCGCCGAGGACGTGAAGGCCACCTTCGACGCCCTCATGGACCCGAAGCTGGGCAGCCCCAAGCGCGAGCGGTACGAGCCGGTGGACCGGGTGGAGGTGGTGGATGCCCGCACGGTGCGCTTCCACCTGAAGCGCCCCTATGCGCCGCTGCTCGCGGAGCTGTCCGCGGCCATCCTGCCCTCGGAGCGCGTGGGGCCGGGAGGCATCGAGGCGCAGGGCGCGCACCCGGTGGGCGCGGGCCCGTTCCGGTTCGAGTCGTGGCCGGACGAGGAGCACCTGACGATGGTTCCCTTCGAGGGTTGGCACGGAGGGAAGCCCGCCGTGTCGCGGCTGACGTTCCGGGTGGTGCGGGACGAGACGACGCGGGTGCTGGAGCTGCTCAAGGGCCGGGCGGACCTGGTGGTGAACAACGTGTCCCCGGCGGTGCTGCCCGCGCTCCGGCAGGCGTCGCACCTGCGCGTGGTGACGAAGCCGGGCACGGGCTTCACGTACCTGGGGCTCAACCTGCGGGAGGGGCCGCTCGCGGACGTGCGCGTGAGGCAGGCGCTGTGCCACCTCATCGACGTGCGCCCCTTGGTGGAGCACAAGCTGCACGGGCTGGCGGAGCCCGCGTCCAGCATGCTGCCCCGCGAGCACTGGGCGTTCACGGCCACGCCCGGGTGCGGCTACGCGCCGGAGGAGGCGGCCCGGCTGCTGGACGCGGCGGGGTATCCGGATCCGGATGGGCCCGGAGGCAAGCCCCGGCTGTCCTTCACGTTCAAGACGAGCACGGACCGCTTCCGGCGCGCGGTGGCCCTGGTGCTCAAGGAGCAGCTGGCGAAGGGCGGCGTGGCGGTGGAGGTGCGGGCGCTGGAGTTCGGGACGTTCTTCGAGGACGTGCGCCGGGGACGTTTCGAGTTGTTCACGTTGAAGTGGGCCGCCGTGATGGAGCCGGACCTGCTCCGAGGCGCGTTCCATTCCGCGAACATCCCCGGGCCGGAGAACCACTGGGGCGGGTTCAACCGGGGCGCGCTGAAGGACCCGGCGCTGGACCGCCTGCTGGACGCGGCGACACAGGCGTCGAGGGAGGAGCGGCGAGTGCTCTACGCGGAGGCGCAGCGGGAGCTGGACGCGGACCTGCCCGTCATTCCGCTGTGGCACGAGGCGAGCGTCGCGGTGGTGTCCTCGCGGCTCGCGGACTTCGAGCCCAGCGCGCACGGATTGCTGCTGCCGCTGGCGAAGGCGCGCGAAGTGACGCCCGAGCAGGGGAGCACGCCGTGAGCTGGGGGGTGAAGTTCATCGTGCGGGTGACCGCGGAACGGCGCAGAAGACACGAGCGGAAGGATGCCATGGGCAAGCGTCCCCTCCTCGCAGCCACCGCACGCGCGCGGCATGCGGGCATCGCTCTGAAGCTTCATCGCTCGGAGCACACGCGCCCCCAGGTGCCGCCACTGCGGGCGTGGCCCGTGCCGTCCGGGAGCACTCCATGAGCCGTAGGCTCGTGTCCGCGCTCATCGCGATGGTCGGTGCGCTGCTGCTGGTGTCGCTGTTCCTGCACCTCGTGCCCGGTGATCCGGTGGACGTGATGCTGGGAGAGCAGGCGACGCAGGTGGACCGCGCGGCGCTGCGGCAGGCCGTGGGGTTGGACCTTCCCTGGTACGCGCAGCTCTGGACGTTCGCTCGCGACCTGGCCACTGGGGAGCTGCGCACGTCTCTGCCTCCGTTCCAGCGCAAGGTGCTTCCAGCGTTGGGCGCGGCGCTGCCGTACACGCTGTTGCTCACGCTGGCGGCGATGGCTGTGTCGCTGGTGCTGGCGCTGCCCCTGGGCGTGATGGCGGCGGCGCGGCGTGGAACTCCGGTGGACGCGGCGGCGATGGGGGTGTCCGTGGCGGGTGTCGCCCTGCCCCGCTTCTGGCTGGGGCCGGTGCTCATCATCCTCTTCGCGCTGAAGCTGGACTGGCTGCCCGTGTCCGGCGCGGAGTCGTGGCGGCACCTGGTGCTGCCCGCGTTCACGCTGGGCACCGCGCTGGCCGCGTTCCTCGCCCGGATGACTCGCGCCACGATGCTCGAAGCGCTGCGCGAGGACTACGTCACCGTGGCCCGGGCCAAGGGGCTGTCTCCTCGCGTGGTGTTGTGGAAGCACGCGTTCCGCAACGCGCTGCTGCCGCTGGTGACCGTGCTGGGCCTGGAGTTCGGCGCGCTGCTGGGCGGTGCCATCGTGACGGAGAAGGTGTTCGCGTGGCCGGGCATGGGCACGCTGCTGCTCACCGCCATCGAGAAGCGCGACTACAACACCGTGCGCGCCACGGTGCTCCTCTTCACCTTCTGCTACGTCCTGGTCAACACGCTCACGGACATGGCCTATGCGTGGGTCGACCCGCGCGTGCGGAGGCGCTCATGAGCGTGGCCCATCGCTTCCGCCTGAACTCCTGGGGCGCCCGGTTCGGACTCGCCGTCGCGTGCCTCTGGGTGTTCACCGCGCTGTTCGCGCCGTGGCTCAGCCCCCACTCGCCGGACGCCATCGACCTCACGCGCGAGCTGTCTCGCCCGACCTCCGGACACCTGCTGGGCACGGGAGAGAACGGCATCGACGTCCTCACCCATGTGCTCTACGGCGCTCGCGTGTCGCTGGAGGTGTCCTTCTTCGCCGTGGTGCTGTCCGCCGCGGTGGGCATCACGCTGGGCGGCATCGCGGGCCATGCGGGCGGGCTCGTGGACGAGGCGTTGATGCGGCTGGTGGACGTGCTGCTCGCCTTCCCTGGCATCCTGCTGGCGCTGTTCATCACCGCCGTGCTGGGCCCCAGCCTCGCGAACGTCGTGTTCGCGCTCTCCTTCACTGGATGGACAGGCTACGCGCGGCTGACGCGCGGACAGGTGCTCACCCTGCGTGAGCGCGACTACGTGCAGGCTGCTCGGGCCCTGGGCAGCGGTCCGGGCCGCATCCTCGTGCGGCACCTGCTGCCCAATGCGGTGGGCCCGCTCCTCGTGCAGGCGACCTTCGCGCTGCCGGGCGCCATCGTCGCGGAGGCGTCGCTGAGCTTCCTGGGACTGGGGGTCCCCCCGGGTACGCCGTCGTGGGGCGCGCTGGTGGACCAGGGGACGCAGTACCTGCTGGTGGCGCCACATGTGGCCCTCTTCCCCGGCATCGCGCTGGCGCTGACCGTGCTGGGCTTCAACCTCCTGGGCGATGCCCTGCGCGACGCGATGGATCCTCGCCACGAGGGCCGGTGACTTGAAGGCCCCGGGCGTCCCTGGCAGGAAGCAGGACGGAGGTAACGCATGAAGGCCGTGGTGCAGCGGGTCCTGGAAGCGTCGGTGACGGTGGACGGCCAGCGCGTGAGCGAGATGGGCCCGGGCCTGCTCGTCCTCTTGGGCGTAGGCAAGGGCGACACCGACGCGGACCTGACGTGGATGGTGGAGAAGCTGGCCACGCTGCGCATCTTCGAGGACGCCGACGGCAAGATGAACCTGTCGCTGGAGGACACCTCCAAGCACCTCATCGTCGTCAGCCAGTTCACGCTCTACGGCGATGCGCGCAAGGGCCGCCGGCCCAGCTTCATCGACGCGATGGAGCCCGTCGCCGCGAAGGCCCTCTACGAGCGCGCCTGTGAAGCGCTGCGCCAGCGCGGCCTCACCGTGGGCACCGGCATCTTCGCCGCGGACATGAAGGTCGCGCTCGTCAACGACGGGCCCGTCACCATCCTGCTGGAGAGCCCGCCGAAGGCCGCGGCACCGGCCTGAGCCCCCGGGCATCCAGGCTGTCCTTCCACCCGGGCTGGTCCCAACCTGTACGACTGTCGGACAGGTTTCGACTGCTCGGACGGCACGGGAGCCTCCAGTCATCGCTCCTAAGGCTCAGTCCTCGGGCTCGGACTCCTCACGAGGTGGGAAGCACTGGAGTTGCTCGCGCAGGGACCGTGAGGCTCGCCTCAGCGCATCCGCGTCAAGCGCGAAGTCCGCGCTCAATTCCGTCCTGGACGACGGATGAATGTCTGGCCGGGGCCGCAGCTCGCCCGTCACCCGGACGCGCACGCGGACTTCGTTCCCGTCGCCGGCGAGCCGCTCGAACACCAGGTTGGGTTCGATGAAGAGCAGAGCCTCCTGCGTGGAGGTCCCGGCCGCGAGCGCATCCAACCAGTCCGCGAGGCTCGCCACCTCGAAGGTCTCGAGCGCCGGGTCGATGGCCTTCCACTCGACGGAGGAGAAGGCCGCGTCGATCTCGATGTTCAGCCAGTTCTCCGCACCCTGGCCCGCAGGGAACTCATACCCCACGATGCGAAGCCCGAAGCGGTCTCCGTTCCTGTCCTCGAAGAACATCAGCGCACGTCCAGTGTGCGGCGGAAGAAGGCCACGCCCTCCGCGTTCGTGCGCGCATGCGAGGCCGGCCGTGTCCCCGCCACCGGGTCGCCGCACAGCATCGCGATGACCTCGAAGCCCTTCGGGTAGCACTCGGGCAGGAAGGAGAAGTGGCCCGCGTCGTCCAGGACCACCGTCGTCGTGGTCGCGGGCGGCAGCAGCCCAGCCAGATGCATGCCGTGCGCTTCGTGCGGCATCAACTCGTCGCCCTTCGCGAGCACCAGCTCCACGGGCTTCTGGATGTCTGCGGTGTCCCGCGCCTCGAAGGAAGCGGCCATCCCAGGCGCCATCGCGAACGCGGCCTTCACTCGCGGGTCCAGGTACGACGCTCGCGACTGCTTCATGTCGATGCGGCGGTAGTCCACGTCGCGCAGGCCCTCGCAGCCAATCTCCTCGCGGGTGCCCGGCGTCTTGCAGCGCTTCTCAATCCATTCCAGGTTCAGGTTCAGCCCCACCAGCGCCAGCGCCGTGTAGCCGCCCATGGAGTGCCCCGTCGCGCCGATGCGCTCCGGATCCACGCGCGGCCCCCACTTCGGGTCCTTCAGCAGGTGGTCCAGGATGACCGTGAAGTCCCGCGGGCGCTCGTAGGCGCGCGCGAAGCCCTCCGGGCTGGTGTCGCCGTAGGTGTTGCCCGGATGGTTCACCGCCACGACGACGAAGCCGTGCGCCGCCAGGTTCGCACCGAACCAGGACAGGTCCATCAGCGAGCCGCCGCTCCCGTGCGACAGCAGCACCACCGGCCAGCGCTCGCGCGCGTCCGACAGCGGTGCGTCCTTCGCGCCGTAGAAGGGCTTGAACAGGTCCGACGGCGCGCGGTTGTCCATCGGCGTGCCGGGCGCCACCGGATACCAGACCAGCGGCTTCAGCGTGCGGTGGCGGACCGCGTCCTCGTACGTCAGCGATTGCGTGACGCCCACCGCGTACGCCGCATCCGCTCCGTAGAGCGCTGCGTGGTCCGTGCGCGGTGCCTCCGCCGCCTTCTTCGAAGAGGAACAGCCCCCCGCCAGCAGCGCCGCGGAGACGAGGAGCACGGCACCCACTGGAGCGAGCAAACGGACCATGGCCCCGAAGCATGGCCGCGAACGGCGACGCAGGGAAAGGGGCTCAGCGGCTCACAGCCGCACGGTGGTCCCGCGCGTCACCAGCGCGGCCAGACCCTGCTTCGTCTGCGCGGCGGTGCGCAGGTGCAGCGTGAGCGCGCCCAGCTCGCGGATCCACGTGGCCGCGTTGGGGCCCAGGCCGGAGAACAGCACGGACAAGGGCGGCGGCTGGGGCAGCCGGCCCGTCCAGTAGCCCAGCACCTCGTCGCGCTCCGGCAGCGACGGCAGCTTCATGCGCTCCTGCTCGCGCGCCAGCAGCCGCTCCAGCTTGCGCGGCAGGTTCACCTGCCAGTGCACCACCGTCTTCGCCGGCCGCCAGGCCCAGTCCGCGAAGGCGAAGCGCTCGCGGACTGCGTACTCGCCCCGGCCCTGCGTGACGAAGACGCGGTCCGGGGGGAAGTCCGGAAAGGGGTCCCACTGCCCGGCCAGGAGCGACGCCAGCCCCTGCTCGCCCGGGGGACGCCTGCGGAAGTTGTCCCGCACCGTGCGCGCCGCCCGCGTGTCCCAGTAGGGATAGGTCGGGTCCTCCACCATCAGCGCCAGGTTCAGCGCCTCGTCCCATTCGTCCGCGTAGCCGCCGGGGGAACCGCCCACCTCCCAGCCGCCGGGCGCCTCGTGCCAGGGCTGGAACACCAGCCGGTCCACCAGGTCCATCCACCCGTCCGAGTCCACCGACCCCACGCCCCCCGGCAGCGCCGACGAGGCCAGCCGCTGGCAGAGCGTGAACGCCTGCGCGTCACCCAGGTGGTTGGAGAGGGCTTCCAGCGCGCCGGCGGCATCCCCCATGGCGCGCGTGAAGAAGGGCAGGACCTGCTCGTGGAAGAAGCGGTCGTTGATGGGGCGCAGGACGACGTCCATGCGGGGCGTCCTTCCTGTCCGGCCGTCAGGGCCGCGCGTCTTCCTGGACGATGAGGGCGTGGATGTCCGCGGCCGTGGGCGCCTCAAGGATGGCCGCCCGGAAGCGCGGGTTCTTGAAGAGGCGCGAGATGCGCGCCAGCGCCTTCAGGTGCACCCCGGCGCTGTTCTCCGGCGCCACCAGCGCGAAGAACAGGTGCGTGGGCTTGCCGTCGATGGATTCGAAGTCCACCCCCGTGCGCGACACGCAGAAGGCCGCCTGGAGGCTGTCCATGCCCGCCAGCTTGCCGTGCGGAATGGCCACGCCTTCACCAATGCCCGTGCTGCCCAGTTTCTCGCGTTCCTGGAGCACCGCCACCAGCCGGTCCTCGCGCAGATTCGGGTGCGCCCGGGCCAACGTGGCACTCAGCTCGCGCAGCACCTCCGGTTTCGTGCGGGACTGCATGTCCGCGACGACCGCCTGGGGGCTGAGGAAATCGGCGATTCTCAATGGCGCTCCCGCACTTGGCGCTCCGGGCCGGCAATGATTCCTCGGCCGGCAATTACTCCTCACACTGAATTCGCGCAAGGGTCGCCTGGGCGGTGGCAGGCGCTTCGCTCACTGCGCGTCAGCCCGGTGCCGAGGCCGGGCCCGGGCCCAGGCCCGGGGGGAAGCCCCGGACCCGGTCCCTGGTTTGGCCGGCCGGCGCTCAGGTGCCGGTGGCGGCCACCGGAGCTTCGGGCAGGTGCGGTTCAATGAGGCCGAACCCACCCTCCTTGCGGCGGTAGACGATGGACAGCGCCTGGGACTGCTGGTTCTGGAACACGTAGAAGTCGTTGTTCATCAAGTTCATCTGCATCACCGCGTCGTCCACCGACAGCGACTGGATGGCCAGGTGCGTGGTGCGCACCAGCCGGGCGACGCCCGACTCGGCCACCGGCTGCCGGGGCTCGGCGGCGGGGGCGGACTGGAGGGCGACGGGCGCGGACGCCTCGGCGGCCTCCTCATCGTGGACCTCGAAGACGTCGTGGCGGACCTTGAGGTTGTTCACCAGGTCCTGGCGGTGGTGGACCTTCTCCTTGCCGTGGTGCGACTTGAGCTTGTCGCGGTAGCGGCGCAGCTGGCGCTCGATCTTGTCCATCGCCAGGTCGATGGACGCGTACATGTCATCGCTCTTCTCACGCCCCCGGAGGATCCAGGCGCCGGAGTGGATGGTGATGTCCGCGTGGTGCAGGTGGCGCTCCAACGAGAGCACGACGTGGGCCTCACCAGCCCGGTCCAGCAGTCGGTTCACCCGATCGACCTTTTCACGGGCGTACTCCTTCAGGGAATCCGACGCTCCGAACTGACGGAAGGTGATGTTGAGCTGCATGCGTGGCCGCCTCCTAGGGAGAGAGGTAAGCTCCGTCACAGATCAGAAACGGAGCCCACGCCGAAAGCAACCCGGCCCCCCAGGTTGGAACTTCCCGTTCACGGCTCGCGCTCGCGAAAGCGACCGCAATAGGACACGTCTGGTGTCCGCTGCATGGCACCCGGTGGGGATTCCGACCCGGGTCCCATTTTCCGGTCCGGTCTCCCCCACACCCCGTGCGTGGTCCTCACGCCAGCAACATGCCTCCGGTGACGCCCAGGATGTCGCCGTTGACGAAGCGCGACTCGTCGCACGCGAGGAACACGTAGGAGGGCGCCAGCTCCGCGGGCTGCGCGGGCCTGCCCACGGGGGAGTTCTTGCCGAACTCCTTCACCTTCTGCGCGTCGAAGGACTGCGGGATGAGCGGCGTCCACACCGGGCCCGGCGCCACGGCGTTCACCCGGATGCCCCGCCCGATGAGCTCCTGCGACAGGCCCTTGGTGAAGGCGACGATGGCGCCCTTCGTGGAGGCGTAGTCGAGGATTTCGGCCGAGGGCTGATACGCCTGGATGGACGCGGTGTTGATGATGGTCGCGCCCGGCTTCATGTGCGGCAGCGCGTACTTCACCAGGTGGAACATCGCGAGGATGTTGACCCGGAAGGTGCGCTCCACGCGCTCCGCGTCCAGCTCCTCGAACTTCTCCACCGCCTTGCCCTGGTAGGCCGCGTTGTTCACGAGCACGTCGATGCGGCCGAACTTCTTCACCGTGTCCTCGACGATTCGCTTGCAGGTGGCCTCCAGCGCCATGTCGCCCGCCAGCGCCAGCGCCTGCCGCCCGGAGCCTTCAATCACGCGGCGGGTGTGGTTCGCGTCGTCGCCCTCGTTGAGGTACGCGAACGCCACGTCCGCGCCCTCGCGCGCGAAGGCCAGGCACACCGCGCGGCCAATGCCGCTGTCGCCGCCCGTCACCAGCGCGACGCGGTCCTGCAGCCGGCCAAAGCCCTTGTACGACTGCTCGCCGTAGTCGGGCTCCGGGGACATGGCGCCCTCGTGGCCCGGCGCGGACTGCGTCTGCTCGGGAAAGGGCGGCTTGGGACCTGCGCTACGGGGATCGGGATTGCGGGCCATGTCATCACTCCGTGGGGAAAAGGCGTTCCCTCAGGGTGGAGGTGATGGCGAGGCGCGGCAATCACGCGCAGGTCGCCTGCCCGGCCTGCGCCTGGCGGCCCGGGAGGCTCCGGAGAACCTCAGGGCACCACGGAGAGCACGAAGTCCTGCGAGTGGAAGATGGCGCCCGAGCACGACGCGACGCCCGTGCACTCGCCCACGCTGCCCTCCAGGTCCGCGCCCAGGGTCAGGGTGTGGTTCGCCTGCGGGGTGCCGGCGGGGATGTCGATGGTGGCCTTGTTGCCGTCCTGCGTGACGTTGAGCACGCCGGGCGCCCTGCCCCCTTCGCGCAGGAGCAGCGCCTCCACGGGGCCGGGCACCTCCGTCGCGGGCTCCCAGAGGAAGGCATAGGACTGGCCCACGCGCAGCTTGTCCGGGGTGCCCTCGCCCTGGAACGTGAACTTGCGCTTGGCCTTGGCCTTGAGGACCCCCAGGCGCACGGTGCTGCTGGCGTCCTGGAGCTGCACGGTGATGTCCTCCACCGGCTGGCGGCCCCAGGCGGCCGGGTCGAAGTTGAAGTAGGCGCGGCTGTTCTCGCACGCCTCCGCGCGCCCCCCCACGTCCGACGCGCCGCCCGGCACCAGCGTCATGGGCTCGCCGTTGAAGGTGGCCGTGACGTCGTCCGCGAAGCGCGAGCACGGGCCGTCCGCCGTCACCGAGTAGCTGACGGTGAAGCGGTGCGCGCCCTGCGCGTCCGGCGTCTCCGCGTCGTCCACGTCCGCCAGCGCGAAGGTGAGCGAGCGGTCCGCGAGCTCCGCCAGCGTCATCACCTTCGTCTCGCCTCCACCACACCCGGTGAGCGCCACGAGCGCCCCCAGGATGGTGAGGCGGGAAACGGTTCGACGCGGGCTCGGTGCAATGAGGGTCATGGCGGCCGGCACCCTATCACTCCCGCGCCAGCAGTCCTTCGAGCCGCGCCTTCACGCCGGGCCACTCGGTGTCGATGAACCCGTAGTACGCGCTGTCCCGCACCACGCCGCCGCGCACCAGCATGTGGTTGCGCAGGATGCCCTCGAAGGTGGCGCCCAGCCGCTCGATGGCGGCACGCGAGCGCACGTTGCGCCGGTCGGTCTTGAGCTGCACGCGCATCACGCCCAGCGTCTCGAAGGCGTGCGTGAGGAGCAGGAACTTGCACTCGGTATTCACCCGCGAGCGCCACACCCGCCGCGCGAGCCACGTGGAGCCGATCTCCAGCGTGCGGTACTCGCGCGAGATGTCCAGGTATCGCGTGGTGCCCACCACCGCGCCGCCTGCCTGCTCGCGGATGACGAAGGGCCGCTCGGTGCCCGCGGCGGTCGCCTTCAGCGCGGCGGCGACGTAGTCCGCCACGTCCGCTTCCGTGCGCAGCACTCGCGAGAAGTGGGCGAAGATGTCTGGCTCGCACACCGCCGCGAGCCCGGGCACGTGCTCCGGGGTCAGGGGCTCCAGCCGCACCGTCCGCCCCTCCAGGGTGACGGGCGGGACGACGAGCGGCACGGGGTCACGGCGGGGAACGCCGACATCGGTGGGGGGCACGGGGTCCATGGACCGCTTCATGCCCCAACCCCGGCCCTGGCGTGCAGGGCCGGTTCCGACAAACCGGCTGGACCAGCGGCGCTAGAAGTACTTCTTGCGCTTGCTGCTCGGGAGGATGCCCAGCACCTCGCGGTACTTGGCCACCGTGCGGCGGGCGATCTCGGTGCCCTGCGAGCGCAGCAGCTCGACGATCTTCTGGTCCGAGTACGGGTTGCGCGGGTCTTCCTGCGACACGAGCTGCTTGATGTGGTGCTTCACGGCCTCGCTGGCCGTGTCCTCGCCGGACACGCGCGCGATGGACGAGTTGAAGAAGTACTTCAGCTCGAAGATGCCCTGCGGCGTGTGGACGTACTTGCTCGTGGTGACGCGGCTGACGGTGGACTCGTGCATGCCGATGTCCTCCGCCACGTCGCGCAGGATGAGGGGCTTCAGGTGCGCGATGCCCTTGTCCAGGAAGTCCCGCTGGAACTTCACGATGCTCTCGGTGACCTTGTAGATGGTCCGCTGCCGCTGGTGGATGGAGCGGATGAGCCACATCGCGCTGCGCAGCTTGTCCTGGATGAACTCCTTCGTCTGCCCGGGGCTCACCGCGCCCGTCTTGAGCGCGTTCCGGTACATGCCGGAGATGCGCAGCTTGGACAGGCCGTCGTCGTTGAGGACCACGGTGTAGTCCTCGTCCCCCAGCTTGTAGACGAAGACGTCGGGGGTGATGTACTGCGCGTCATCCCCGCTGAAGTTGCGGCCCGGCCGCGGATCCAGCTTGGGGAGCAGCTTCGCCGCCGCGACCACTTCGTCCAGGGTGACCTTGAGGTCCTTGGCGATGGCCGGGAGGTTCTTGCTCTCCAGGTACTTCATGTGGCGCTTGATGATGAGGCCCAGGAGCGCCGCGTTCGGGTCCTTCATCGCCTGCAGCTGGATGAGCAGGCACTCCTGCAGGTCGCGCGCGCCGCAGCCCCGGGGCTCCAGGTTCTGGATGCGGCGCAGGGTGCGCTCGGCCACGTGCATGGGCACGTCCGCCTCGTTGGACAGGCGGATGAGCGGGTCGCCTTCAATCTCCGGCAGCTTGAGGTAGCCGTCGTCGTCCAGGTTCCCCAGGATGAGCACCGCCACGCGGCGCTCGGCCTCGTTGAGCCGCAGCGTGCCCAGCTGCTCCTGGAGGTGGTCGACCAGGTCCTCCTTCTTCACCATGTTGGCTTCGAACGACGGCAGGTCGTCCGTGGCCACGTTGCCCTTGTTGGAGGCGGTGGTGGGCTCGTTGAACTGGTAGCTGTTGAGGTAGGACTCCCAGTCAATCTCCGGGGGGCCCTCGCCGTCCGCCTTGAACTCCTGGGCGTTCTCCGGCGTCGCCGACGGGAGGTCCACGTCGCGGGCGACCTCGGCGTTGTCTGCCTCGAGCGAGGCCTCGCCAGGCTCCTTCTCGCTCACCTCGCCGGGCATGCCCTCCTCGGGCTGCTCCAGCAGGGGGTTCTGCTCCATCTCCTCACGGACCTGGTCCAGGAGCTCCATTCGCGAGAGCTGGAGGAGCTTGATGGCCTGCTGCAGCTGGGGCGTCATCACCAGCTGCTGCGCGAGCTTCAGGCTCTGTTTGAGTTCCATCGCCATGTGGGGGCGTCTCCGGAAGGCATGCGGGCCACTTGATGGGAGGTTCCAATCAAGGACCGTGCCAACCTAACAAGGACCCCCGGCCACGTCCAGTGCCCCAGCGCATGGTTTCTGATTTGCAGCGTGAAAAATCCGCTGGAAATCCGACAGGTTGCCACAACCCCCGCCTGCCTGGCTGATGTTCAAACGTCGACGCAAAAGTGGGGCCAACTTCACCCGGAGCATCTGGAGACATACGGGGAGGACGGCTTTTCACGGAGCCTGGAGACGGAACCGGTCTCCCAGGTAGACGGCCCTCGCGCGGGCCGAGCCGGCGATCTGCGCGGGGGTGCCCTCCTCGAGAATCTGACCCTGTGCGATGATGTAGGCCCGGTCACAGATGCCCAGGGTGTCCTGGACGTTGTGGTCGGTGATGAGGATGCCCAGGCCCCGCTCCCGCAGGAGGTGGATCTGACGCTGGAGGTCGCCCACGTTGATGGGGTCCACGCCGGCGAAGGGCTCGTCGAAGAGGATGAAGCGGGGGGCGGGGATGAGGCTGCGGGCAATCTCCGCGCGCCGCCGCTCGCCGCCGGAGAGCGTCTCGCCCCAGGACTCGGCGACGTGGGAGAGGCCGAACTCCTCCAGGAGGGTGTCCGCGCGCTGCTTGCGGTCCTGGGCGGTGAGCCCCTTCTGGAGCTCCAGCACGGCGAGGAAGTTCTCGCGCACCGTGAGCTTGCGGAAGACGGAGGCCTCCTGCGGCAGGTAGCCCACGCCCCGGCGGGCGCGGCGGTGCATGGGCAGGTGGGTGAGGTCCTCGTCGCCCACGCGCACCCGGCCCGCGTCCGGCGTCACCAGCCCCACGACCATGTTGAAGCTCGTCGTCTTGCCGGCGCCGTTGGGGCCCAGCAGGCCCACGACTTCACCGGGGGCGACGTTGAAGGACACGTCGCGGACCACCTGGCGCTTGCGAAAGGACTTCTGGAGCCCTTCGGCATACAGCTTCGCGCCGCTCATGGCGTCGTGCCCGCCGGCGGCTTGGGCGCGGGGGCCTTCTTGCGGGTGCCGGGGACGGCGGTGGTGGACGGGGAGTCCACGAGGATGCGGGCGTTCTCCACCTCCAGGCGCTCGTTGCCCAGGATGAGGCGCACCTTGGTGCCGGTGAGGTAGGTGTTGCCCTGGCGGGCCTCCGGGGAGCCCGTCACCACCAGCACGCCCGAGGGCACGTCGTAGTCCGCGCGCTCGCCCCGGGCCTGCCGGTCGCCGTCCACGGCGCGCACGTTGCCGGCGCACACCACGCGCGTCACCTGGCGGGTGGCGTTGTAGTAGCCGGTCATCTTGTCGCAGCGGATGTCCATGGTCTGGTGCTTCACCACCACGTTGCCGGTGAGCACCGCCTGGTTGCGGTCGCCGGTGACGTGGTCCGCGGACAGGTCCACCGGGTTGCGCAGGCCCACGGGCGCCAGCGACGTGCCCGGCGCGGGCGGAGGCGCGGCCGGAGTGCTCGCGGCGGGCGCGGGCGGCGTGGCGGCACCGGGCTTCGCGGCGGGCGCGGCCGGAGTGGCACCGGGCTTCGCCGCGGGGGCCGCCGGGGTGGCCTGCGCGACAGCCTGCGGGGACGTGGGCTGGGCCAGGAACAGCGCCATCACGAGGAACTCAATCACTCCGTCGCTCCACCCAGCACGGCTTGGACCGTGCCCTCGAAGGTGAACGTCTGGTCCGCGGCGGACAGCGTGAAGCGGTCCGCGCGCATCTGGTAGTCGGGGCCCTTCATCGTCACGCCCTCCTCGCCGTGGGCCTGCCGCGAGTCGGAGTTGTAGGTAAGCCGGGGGGTGTTGGCCACCAGCCCCTCTCCCGTCCGCACGACGACGCCGCCGGTGCCCACCCACGTCTTGGACGCGAGGCTTCCGTCCATATTCGGCGCGGTGATGGTGGTGCCCTCCGGCGGGCGGCCGGCCGAGCCCTGCGCGCCCTTCCCCGGGGGCAGGCGTACGACAACGTCGGTGGCCTGCACCTCGCCGCCCGCGCGCCGGTAGAGGACGCGCGAGGCGGTGCCGGAGACCTGGAGCGTGTCGCCCTCGTAGGAGCGCAGGTGCGCGCCCTCCAGCACCACGTCCGGGCGCGGCTCGTTCGCGGCGCCCGGGGCCGGCCGGCGCGGCGCGCAGGCGGTGGCGAGGAGACCCAGGAAGCTCAAGGCAAGCAGGCGCGGCACGAGGCCCTCCTTATCACCGCGCCGGGGCGGACGGGGCGCCGGCAAGGGCCGGGGGAACGTCCTGGGGAGGACGCGTCTTCCAGCGCTGATGCATCCACACCCACTGTTCGGGGGCGCGGCGGATGGCCGCCTCGATGCGCTGCGACAGGGCGGCGGTGAGGGCCTGCACGGCCGCTTCACGCTCGGTCGCGTCCGGGTGCGGTACCTCCTCCATGGTGAGCCGGTAGCCCTCGCCGTCGCGCTGGCAGAAGCCCACCACCACCGCCGCGCCGGTGCGCAGCGCCAGGTCCGCCGCCGCGCGCGGGGTGGCCGCCAGCTCCCCGAAGAAGGGCACGAAGACGGACTGCACCTTGGTGTCCTGGTCGATGAGGATGCCCAGGATTTCGCCGCTCCGGAGCGCGCGGAGCATGGCCCGGGCCGCGCCCTCCTGGCCGCGCCAGATGCTGCGCACCCCGCCCTTCGCCCGGAAGTCCTCCACCAGCGCGGTGAGGCGCGGGTCGCTGGTCTCCTTGGCGATGCTCTGGCTGGGGTAGCCCGCCCTCGCCACGCGCCGGGCGAGCAGCTCCCAGTTGCCCACGTGGCCGGACACGAAGACGATGCCCTTCCCCTTGGCCAGCGCGGCCTCCAGCACCCGGCGGTCCTCGTCCGGCCAGGACACCAGGGACTCCAGCCCGGCCTCCAGCGCGCGCGAGGAGGCCACCTCCAGGGCGGCCGCGGCCAGGTGGCGGAAGGCGTCACGGGCGAGTGCGTCACGCTCGGCGTCGGTCCGGTCCGGGAAGGCGCGGGCCAGCGACTTGAGGGCCTTGCGCCGCTCCCCGCCCGCGAGGGCGTAGGCCCAGCCGCCCAGCGTCATGCCCAGGGCGCGGGCCGTCCCCAGCGGCAGGAACTGGAGCAGGCGCAACATCCCGGCGATGAGCAGGTAGCGCAGGTAACGCTTGAGGCGCTTTGTTAAAGGGGGACGCTCCACGACGCGTCTCCATATCCCATGCGCGAATACAACTTCGACGGCCTCATTGGCCCGACCCACAATTACGCCGGCCTCTCGCCGGGCAACCTGGCGTCACAGCACCACGGCGGCCAGCCCAGCCACCCCCGGGAGGCGGCGCTCCAGGGGCTGGAGAAGATGCGCTTCGTGTCGGAGCTGGGCGTGGGCCAGGCGGTGCTGCCGCCCCAGCCGCGCCCGTCCCTGCGCACCCTGCGGACGCTGGGCTTCACGGGCTCCGACGAGGAGGTCATCACCCGCGCCGCTCGCGACGCGGAGCACCTGCTGCGCCTCACCTCCAGCGCCTCCGCCATGTGGACGGCGAACGCGGCCACGGTGGCGCCGTCGGCGGACACCGCGGACGGCCGGGTGCACCTGACGCCCGCGAACCTCACGCAGATGTTCCACCGCGCCATCGAGGCGGACACCACGCACGCGGTGCTGCGCGCCATCTTCGCGGACCCGAAGCACTTCCAGGTGCACGCGCCGCTGCCGGGCGCCTCCCACTTCGCGGACGAGGGCGCGGCCAACCACACGCGCCTCTTCACGCCGGGGCACAAGGCCGTGCACGTGCTCGCCTGGGGACGCAGCGCGTGGCAGGACGTGAAGGGGCCGCAGCGCTTCCCCGCGCGCCAGACGCTGGAGTCCAGTCAGGCCCTGGCGCGGCTGCACCAGCTGGCCCCGGAGCAGGTGCTCCTGCCGCAGCAGCACCCGGACGGCATCGACGCGGGCGCGTTCCACACGGACGTGCTCGCGGTAGGCAACGAGCGCTTCCTCATGCTGCACGCGCTGGCGTTCGTGGAGCACCCGAAGCTCCTCCAGACGCTGCGCGAGAAGCTGGGGGACGCCTTCCGCTTCGAGGTCGCCACGGACGCGGAGCTGCCGGTGAAGGACGCGGTGCGCGCGTACCCGTTCAACTCGCAGGTGCTGTCGCTGCCGGATGGCACCATGGCCATCATCGCGCCCATCGAGAGCCGCGAGACGCCCACCGCCCGCGCCTTCCTGGAGCGCGTCGTCGCCGGGGACAACCCGGTGAAGGCGGTGCACTACCTGGACGTTCGACAGTCCATGAACAACGGCGGCGGCCCGGCGTGCCTGCGTCAGCGCATCTCGCTCACGGACGCGGAGCGCGCCGCCATCACCGCGGACGTCTTCTACTCGCCTGCCCTGCATGAGGGACTCGCGGCGTGGGTGCGCAAGCACTACCGCGACGTGCTCAAGCCGGAGGACGTAAGGGATCCGCAGCTCGCGCGCGAGACGATGACCGCACTCGACGAGCTGACGCGCCTGCTCAAGCTGGGAAGCGTGTACGACTTCCAGCAGTGACGTTGTGTCGTCCGCCTGCCTGCCCTCCGTCGCACCGGACGAGGGCAGGCAGTCACGGCCGCCCCGTTCGGGTGGCGAATGGCCGCCCGCGTCGTCCGGACACACCTTGAACCACGAGGAGGTGATGTCCCCCATGATCCCGAAAGCCATCCAAAGCTACCTGCGGCGTCATCGCGTTCCCTTCGAGCGGTACGCCCACGCCCGGGCGGTGAGCGCGATGGAGCTCGCGGACGCCCTCAACGTGCCTGGCTGGCGTGTGGCCAAGTCCGTCATCGTGCTGGCCGACCGGCAGCCGTGGATCGTCGTCGTGCCCGCGATGACGACCGTGGACCTGCGGCAGATCCGCCACACGCTGGGCGTCCGCACCGCGCGGCTCGCCGCTGAATCCGAGTTCGTCGACCACTTCCCTGACTGCGAGACGGGCGCCGAGCCTCCCTTCGGCGAGCTGTACGGCCTGCCCGTCGCGATAGACGAATCCCTGAGCGTCAACGAGCGGCTGCTGTTCCGCGCCGGTTCCCACGAGGAGGCCCTGGAGATGCGCTTCCAGGACTTCGCACGCCTGGAGTGGCCGCTGGTCGCGACCTTCATCCAGCCGGTCTCGCGAGAGAAGGAGGAGTACGGAACGCCGATGGAGGACTCAGGCGCGTCGGCCTGACGCCGTCTAAGGCGAGGGAGCGTCGCTGACCGCCGGTGAACCCGGCGTGTCCAGCTCCCGCGCCTTCGCGTCCTCCAGCAGCGCCCCCTTGTGTGCGTCCTGCAGCGCACGCTCGCGGGCCTCCAGCCGCGCCGCCCAGGCCTCACCCTCGGCGCGCCGCGCGTCCTCGAGCGGCATGAGCCTCAAGCCCTCGTGCACCGAGCGCGCCGCCGCGTCGTAGCGCGACAGCAGCTCCTGCAACCGGGCCACCGCGAAGTGGCTCTCCGGACCGGGCAGCAGCCCCACGACCGAGCGGCGCTGCTCCAGCGCGCGGGCCAGCAGTCCTTCTTTCTCGAAGCTGTCCGCCTCCAGTGACAGCAGGCGCGCGCGCTGACGCAGGTCGGTCAGGTACGGCGCCACCGCTGCCAGCGTGTCCCGGGACCTTCGCATGAGCCCGGCCTCCTGCTGCCGCGTGGACAGCGTGAAGGCCAGCTCCACGTCGTGGGGGAAGCGCTTCACGAGCGCCTCCAGGGACTGGAGCGCCTCCGCGTGCTTGCCCTGCGCACGCCACACCTCCGCGCGCAGCAGGTGCGTGGCCAGCGCGTCCGGAGCGCGACGCTCCACCTCCACGCAGGCCGCCTCCACCTCGGGAAGCTCCCGCCGGGCCAGCCGTCCGCGCGCTTCCTGCATCCACAGCGCGGTGGCTTCGGGCCGGCCCTCGAAGTGCTCGCGCGCCCAGGCAAGCCACTCGAGTCCCAGCGCGCGACGGGAGGGCTCGCCAACCAGCGCCTGCGCCAGCTCCACCACCTCTCCGGGCGCTTCGGGCGTGAGGGTCTTCAGCTCCTCGACCGTGCGGGCCCGGGGCATGGCCTCGCTGATCAACACGCGCGTGTCCCCGGCCTCGTGCGCGAGCCGGTACTCCAGGAAGGCCTGCTCGCGCCGGCCCAGGTGCAGCAGGGCGCGCGCGGCCACGCGGTGCGCGGGCGCATCCAGGGGCCGCAGGTACAGCGTGTGATTGACGAAGGCCAACGCGTCCTTCGCGCCCGCCGCGCCGTTCGACACGAAGCCCATCGCCATCAGCCGGTACAGCAGGTAGTCCGCCGGGTGCACGTCGATGAGCTGGAGTCCCAGCGCTCGCACCTCCGCGCCCGGCGCCCGGGCAGACACGCGCTCCGCCAGCAGCGCCTCCGCGTCCGCCATCCTCCGGCGCCCCGGCACCAGCGCGATGAGCATCACGACGGTGAGTCCCGCCGCCAGCGCCAGCGCGGGGACGGCGGGCAGTGCCCCCGTCTTCGTGCGCCGCATGGCCATGCGCTCCGCCTCACGGGGCCGGGCCACCGCGCCCAGCACCACCGCGACCGCGACCGCGCACGCGGGCAGCTCCAGGCTGAAGTCGAAGAGGTTGTGCAGCGCCAGCGCCGCCACGCCGGACAGCACCGCCAGCTCCACCGGCCCGTGGTCCTCGCGCCGCACGCGCCGCACGAAGGCCCAGAGGCCCAGCCCCAGCAGCAGCAACCCCGGCACGCCCCACTCCGCCGCCACCTGCAACACCGCGTTCTCCGGGTGCGTGAAGGTGTTGGGGTTGGGCTCGGTCTGGTAGCGCGGGAAGGCGGCCTCGAACGCGCCGCGCCCCATGCCCAGCACCGGGAAGGCACGGGCCGCGCGGGCCATCATCGGCCAGGGCTCCAGCTTGCCCCGGCGCAGGGACTCCACGCCGTCCACGGTGCGCGCCTCCGCCCACAGCTGATCCGCCGCCAGGTACGCGCCCACGGACAGCGTCGCCAGCAGTCCCAGCAGCACCGCCGCGCCCCGTCCCCACGCGGGCCTCGCGGGAGTGCGCGCCTCGCGCCGCTGCTTCATCAACCACGCGGCGAGCAGCACCTGCCCGAAGACGAAGAACACGATGCCCGCGCGCGACAGCGACAGCAGCACGCCCGCGCCGGAGACGAGCGCCGCCATCGCGTAGGGCCACGCGCGTGAACGCGGCTGCTTCGACAGCGCGAGCCCCACCGCCACCGTCGAGCACAGCCCCAGGAAGCCCGCGAGGTGGTTGGGGTTTCCGAATGGCGTCACCAGCGGCGGCCGCGCATGCACGTACGCCCGCAGGCCGAAGAGCGTCTCCACGCCGAACAGCGCGTGTCCCAGCCCCACCGCCGCGACGCCCGCGCCCGTGAACGCCAGCACCGCGAGCAACCGCTGCCGCGACGCCCGCGCCCGGCACACCTGCACCGCCGCGACGAACGTCAGCAGGTAGGCCAGGTGCTTCGCCAGCTCACGCCAGGTGGCCGAAGGCTCCAGCGACACCGGCCGCCAGCCCGTGAGTCCCAGCGGCACGAGCACGTCCTCGCGCAGCGCCGCGGCCTCCGGGCTCACCCATGCGAGCACGCCGGGTGGCAGCGGCACGAGCTGCGACAGGCACAGCACCACGCCGCCGACGAGCGGAGCAGCCAGGAGCGGCACGCGCGGAGTCTCCCCCTGCCGCCGCGCCCCCACGAAGGCCAGCACCGCGGCGGCTCCGGACAGCACGCCCAGCGGCCAGGACACCCAATGCGCCGCGCCGCCGAGCGCCACCGGGCCCAGCACCACCAGCGCCGCGAGGGCCACTTCCGCGAAGACGGTGTACCGGGAGACGCGGTGGGAGCCAGGAGCCATGCGAGGCGCGGGAGTATGTCACGCTCCTCGCGGGCCTCCGTGGCCCGCCCCCTCGGGCAGGTGGCGCGTCGCCTGGACGCCTCCTCCCCGGGCGCGGCGGTCCCGGGCCGTCGAATGAACGTGCCCCCCGGACACCGCTTGCATCCGGGGACCCATCTGGCATCTTCGCCCGACCCCATGCGTCGCTTCCTGCTCACCGCCGCCGTCCTCTGCGCCTCCCTCTCCGGACTCACCGCGTGCAAGAGCAGTTGCCGCGAGCTGTCCGAGAAGCTCTGCGAGTGCGCCTTGAACTCGGTGGAGAAGCAGGCCTGCCAGCAGCGCGCCGCCGACGAGGAGGGCCGCGTGGAGCCCACCGCCGAGGACGAGGTTGCCTGCGAGGCGAAGCTCGAGAGCTGCGACTGCCGCGCCATCGAGACCGAGGAAGGCAAGAAGGCCTGCGGCCTCGCCCGCTGAAGCCGCGCGGTCGCGAGGCTCGACCTTCGTGACCTCGAAGGGCCCACGACCTCGCTCGCTGAGCACCGTCCGCTGAAGGGACGGCGCCCGGAACACCCCGCGAAGAACTACGCGCCCGGAGCCACGGGCGCCGGAGCTGGCTGCGCGGGAGTGCCATCCACCCACGGCTGGAGCCCGCGCTTCACCCGCGAGCGCCACGGCGTCTCCACCCACCGGTGGACCGCCACCGACGCGGGCACCAGCAACACCAGCAGCACCGCCAGGAAGCGCGTGGGCGACGACAGGTCCACGTGCTTCTCCATCCAGTGCACCAGCTCGCTGACGGGGTACTGGAGCAGGTACAGCGCGTAGCTGGCCCCGCCCAGGTGCACCAGCCACGGCCGCGCCAGCACCTGCCCCAGCGGCCCCCCGCCGCGCGCCAGCCCGTACACCAGCAGCGCCGACGCGGGCGCCAGCAGCGCGTTGTGCATCAGCGGATACGGGATCCACGCGCCCTGCGAGAAGCCCGCGACCAGCAGCGCCGCGCCCGCCAGCGCCATCACCGCGCCGGAGCGCCGGGGCGTCGCCGCCGCCCGCTCCCGCACGAAGACGAGCCCCAGGAGCACGCCCATCAGGAACTCCGGCAGGCGCACCAGCGGGTTGAACTTCACCACCGCCAGCCACATGCCACCGAACGCCGCGTCCAGCGTGCCCGGCCCGTCCGGCCGCAGCACCAGGTAGAGCACCGGCGGCAGCAGGCCCAACATCCACACGCCCACCAGGGCCGCCGCCATGCGCGCGCCCCGGAAGCGCTCCAGCCGCCCGGCCAGCGCGGGGAACACGGCGTAGAAGAACGCCTCCACCGACACGGACCAGGACGGCGGGTTCCAGTACAGCGCCAGCTTCGGCACCCAGGACTGGAGCAGCATCAGCGTGGTGAGCCCCGCCGTGCCCAGCTTCGCCGCAGCCACGGGCAGCGAGTTCGCCGCCAGCGAGCCCTGCGCCGTGGACACCGCCGACAACAGGAACATCAGGAGGAACACCGGATACACGCGCGCCACGCGCGCGCTCCAGAACGCCCGGGGCGGGGTCTGCATCCCGCCGGCCGTGTCCACGTAGTTGTACGCGAGCACGAAGCCGGACAGGAGGAAGAAGACCCCCACGGACGCATAGCCGGAGGCCACCACCTGCACCATCCACTCCGGCGCCACACCCTTGAGGCACGGGGTGCCGAAGTGGAACAACACGACGTGCAGGGCCGCCAGGAAGCGCAGCCCCGTCAGTGCATCCAGCGAACCTCCGGACTGCTGCTTCATCTACTTGCGACCGATGCCGAAGTAGGTGAAGCCCTGCTCACGCATGCGCGCGGGCTGGAAGATGTTGCGGCCGTCGAAGACAACCGGCGACTTCATCAGCTTCTTCATGCGGTCGAAGTCCGGGTGGCGGAACTCGTTCCACTCCGTCACCACGAACAGGCCGTCCACGCCCTCCAGCGCGTCGTACGGCAGCTCCGCGTAGCGGATGCGGTCGCCGAAGACGCGCCTGGCCGCGTGCGAGGACACCGGGTCATGGGCAATCACCGTCGCGCCCTTGCCGATGAGGCCCTCGATGACCTCGATGGACGGCGCCTCGCGCATGTCGTCCGTCTTCGGCTTGAACGCCAGGCCCCAGACGCCGAACTTCTTGCCCTCCAGCGACCCGTAGTGCTTCACGGCCTTGTTCACGAGCAGCTTCTTCTGGCGCTCGTTGGTGCGCTCCACCGCGCGCAGCAGGTCCAGCTCCAGGCCGTACTCACGCGCCGTGGTGACGAGCGCCTTCACGTCCTTGGGGAAGCAGGAGCCGCCGTAGCCCACGCCCGGGAAGAGGAACGGGTAGCCGATGCGCTTGTCCGCGCCCAGGCCCTTGCGCACGAAGTCCACGTCCGCGCCCACCTTCTCGCAGAGCGCGGAGATGTCGTTCATGAACGAGATGCGCGTCGCGAGCATCGCGTTGGCCGCGTACTTCGTCAGCTCCGCGGAGCGCGTGTCCATGAACAGGATGGGGTTCTCCGTGCGCACGAACGGCGCGTAGAGCTCACCCATGATCTTCCGCGCCCGCTCGGTGTCCGCGCCAATGACGACGCGGTCCGGCTTGAAGAAGTCGTCCAGCGCGGCGCCTTCCTTGAGGAACTCCGGGTTGGAGACGACGTCGAACTCCACGTTCGTCACCTTGGCGATGGCGTCGCGAACCTTGTCCGCGGTGCCCACCGGCACGGTGCTCTTGTCCACCACCACCGTGTACTGCTTCATCGCGCGGCCCACCGCCTGCGCCGCCGCGAGCACGTACTGGAGGTCGGCCTCGCCGCTCTCACCCTCGGGCGTGCCCACCGCGATGAACACGGCCTGGGCGTTCGCCACGCCCTCCGCCAGGTTCGTGGTGAACGTGAGGCGCTGCTCCTTCACGTTCTTCTTGATGAGCTCCTCCAGACCCGGCTCGTAGATGGGAACCTGTCCATCCTGGAGCATGCGGATCTTCCGCTCGTCGATGTCCACGCACGCGACGTCGTTGCCCGAGTCCGCGAAGCAGGTGCCCGCGACGAGTCCGACGTAGCCCGATCCGATAATGGCAATGCGCATTCTTTAAGTGTCCTGGTTTCGACAGGTGGCGTCATGAACTCATACGCCGACCCGCGCACCGAAAGAAAGCCCGGGGGCGCAGGACGCAGAGCAACCAGACAGGCTTATCGCCCTGTGAGGAGGCGCCGCAGTCTGTCCACGCCCCGCAGGGCGGACGAACGTCCAGGGGTGCTCACCGGACCCACCACCCCCCTGTCCAGCAGCTCACGCGTCGCGCGGCGCAGCGGCGGGAAGGCGGCGGTGGCCTGGGCCTCCGCGTCCGGGAACAGCCGCGCCACGATGGCCAGCGACGTGTAGAGGGCGCGCTCCAGGCCGAACGCCTCCGCGCGCGACAGGAGCGCCGGCACGTCCAGCGGGCGCGAGTACACGCCGCCCATCCAGGTGGCGCCGGTGATGAGCTCGCGCAGGTCCACGAACGACAGCCACGGCACGTCATACCCGTGGTGAGCCTGGTCCAGCGCGGTGAGCAACAGCACGTCCTCCAGCTCCGGGCGGAAGACGGACTGTCCGTAGACCTTCATGGGTCGGGCGCGCTCGAAGATGCCGGCCAACTGCTCACGTCGGTTCGCGCCCAGCACGTCCGCGTAGAGGTGGATGGGGGTGCGGCCGTCGGACACGATGCGCGCCGCGCCCGTGTTGCCCGTGTCCGGCTCCGGGACGAACTCGTGGTTGGACAGATAGCCGGCGAAGCCGTCCACGTCCATGCGGCGCACCAGCACCTGGATGTCCAGCACGGGCCGGAAGCCCACGTGCGGATAGAGCGCCTCCGCGAAGGCCGCGCCGCCCAGCAGGAGCAGCTTGCGGCCCTCCAGCTGATCCACGATGCGCTTGAAGTGGACCAGCTTCATGACGTTGTCGTTCACGGAGCCGGTGTAGATGGCCATCAGCCGGTCGCGGGCCCACTCCGGCGCCTCGCCCCCGCCCATCCGGTACTCCAGGTTGTACGCCGCCAGCGGCGCCAGCCCTTGGGAGATGGCCCAGTCGACATAGGCCTCCCACGGCGCGCCCCGGAGCTTTCCGCGCGGAGGCTCGAAGGAGGACAGGACCCGGAAGGTGTCGAGGAGGCTGGGCGCCATGGTGCGGCACCTTTAATGGGCCGGGCCTGCCCGCCGCAATCACCGTCTTCCAGCAGGCGAGCGGACGGGCCTTGGCGCCCCTGGCTCCGCGCCGGTCCCGGGAGGAGGCCTGAGCCCCCGCAGCCGCCGCAGCGCGTACCGCACCATGGGCCGGGCCCGGGGGGCCAGGGCCAGCTTCGCGGCAATCCACGCCGGCTTGCTGCGCGCCAGGTCCGCCCCCATCAGCCGGGGTCCGGAGAACAGCCGCGTCGCCAGCGCGCGCTGCCACCGGGGGGGCGCCAGCGCCTTGAGCACCCACGGCGGCACCGGCGCATCCAGCAGCCGGTGCGCGGCGTCCCACGCGTACCAGACCAGGTGGGGCAGCCCCGTGCGCCGTGCGCGCGTCACCACCCGGTCCCAGTCGAGCTTCGGGTGCGCCCGCGCCAGCAGCTTCAAATCAAACAGCCACGCCAGCCGCTGCAGCAGGTGGTTGCTCGCGTGCAGGGACAGGTACACGGCCTCGTCCTCCGCGCACAGGTAGCGCACGGGGTGGCCGTCCAGCGTCGCGTCCTCGGCCCGCGCCACCAGCGCGTCGCCTTCCAGCGACTGGCCGTAGCCCGCGAGCGCGCGGTAGTGCAGCTCCACCATGCCGTCGGGGCCGGTGAGCTCCACGTGGTGCGCGTCGTCCTGGTCCACGTCACCGGCCTGGGTGGTGAGGCCCATCCCCTCCAGCGCATGCACGGAGCACAGCACGCGGGCGCGCGGCACCAGCAGGTCCACGTCGTTCGTCGCGCGCTGCAACGGCTCCGGGTACAGCCTGCGCGCCAGCCCGTAGCCCTTGAGCAACACCGGCGTCACGCCCACCGCCGCCAGCGCCGTCAGGCTCCGCGACAGCAGCGAGCGCACGCGCATGCCCCGCGCCGCGCTCATCCGGGCCTCGCGATGCAGCAGCGCTCCGGCATCCGGCGTCAGCGTCCAGCCCGCCTTCGCGAGCGCGTGCTCGACGAAGCCCGCCAGCCCGTGGCGCACGGCGGCCTTCACCAGCGCGTCGCAGGCGCCCGCGTCCGAAGGGACGGGAGTGGACGGCGCTTCCGGCCAGGCCTGGAGCAGGGTCAGCAGGGCCGGGGCGGCGGTCATGGGCTCACCGCCTGAGCGCGATGATGCGCTCGGGCGCCGCGGCCTCCAGCGCCACCAGCTGCTCCACCCGCTCCGCCACCGCGTCCGCGACGACCTCCAGCGCCAGCTCCTCGTCGCGGTCGATGGCGGCCCGGCCGTCGCGCCACACCAGGCGCAGGGCGCCGAAGAGGGTCTCCTCCTCCTTCACGTCCAGGCGCACCTCCAGCGCGGTCGCGGCGCCGGCGTCCGGCTGCTGGGACTCGAAGACGACGCCGCCGCCCACGTCGTCATGCGGGCGGCGCAGGCGCAGCTCCAGCACGGACAGGCTCAGGCCCTGGGACAGCGGCCGGACGGCGTTCCACACCTCCTGGAACGAGCCGGCCGCGCGCACCGCGCCGGTGACGGAGCGCACCAGCGAGCGCAGCTCCTGGTTGCGCTGGCGCGTCTGCTGGACCGCGTTCATGTGGCGCACGTCCAGGTAGCCCAGCTTGCGCATCAGCACCATGATGACCACGCCGATGCCGCTGAGCAGCAGCGCGCTCTGCATGCTGTTGGCGAAGTGCAGCCCCAGCGCGGTGAGCATGAACAGCGTGCACAGCGCGTAGAGCACCAGCACGGTGGTGCGGTGCGACAGCAGGAAGCGGCTCATCAGCCGGTGGTGGATGTGCTCCTTGTCCGCGCTGAACAAGGGTCTGCCCAGCAGCGAGCGACGCACCATGGCCAGCAGCGTGTCCATGATGGGCAGGCCCAGCGCCATCACCGGCACGAGCAGCGCCACCGCGGTGCCGCTCTTGGACGACGTCTTGATGGACACCGCCGCGAGCACGAAGCCCAGGAACATGCTGCCCGTGTCCCCCATGAAGATGGAGGCCGGGTTGAAGTTGAAGACGAGGAACCCGAGGATGGCGCCCGCGAGCGCCGCCATCAGCAGGCACAGCAGCACGTCCCCGCGCATCAGCGCGAGCAGGAAGTGGGTGCCCACGCCGAAGAACGCGACGCCGCCCGCCAGCCCGTCCAACCCGTCGATGAGGTTGAGCGCGTTGATGACGCCCACCACCCACAGCACCGTCAGGGGCAGGCTGAGCAGCCCCAGCGTCAGCTCCGCGCCGAAGGGATTGGCCAGCACCTCGATGCGGAAGCCCAGCGCGTACAGGCCCAGCGCCACCGCGAACTGCACGGAGAACTTCAGCTTCGCGTCCGCGCCCTTGAGGTCGTCGTAGAAGCCCAGCCCCGCGATGATGGCGCCGCCCACGAAGAGGCCGACGATGAGCTCCGTCTGCGCGAGGAACTGGTCGCCCACGCCCGAGTCCACGATGAACAGCGCGCACAGCGGCGCGAAGAAGCCCCCCACGATGCCAATGCCACCCAGCCGCGGGATGGGCCGCACGTGCACCTTGCGGCTGGAGTTCGCTTGATCCAACCAGCCCCACGCCAGCGCGCGCTCGCGCACGCGCCAGGTCAGGACGACCGCCACGAGGAGCGAAACGAGGAAGGCGACGAAGAAGGTGATCATGCGAGAGGAGCTTCCACCGCGCATCGTGACGGCCACCGGAGCAGCGCGTCAACGTCCCGGCGTCGCAAGTTCGAAACGACGCGCCTGCCTACTTGCCGCCAGAAGCCCTGACACGCAGGACTTCTTCGTAAAGCGCAAGGGTGCGAGCGGCGATGTCGGGCCAGGTGAGTCCCTGCACCTGGGCCTGGGCCGCGCGCCGCAGTTCCTGCCGCCGGGGTGCATCCGCCGCCAGTTCGTGCACCGCCGCCACCAGTGCGTCCACGTCTCCAATGGGGAAGAGCAGACCCGTGCGGCCGGGGTGCACGACGGAAGGAGCCACGCCCACGGGGGTGGAGACGGGCACGAGCCCGGAGGCCATGGCCTCCACCAGCGCCATGCCGTAGCCCTCCGTGCGGCTGGCGAAGAGGAGCACCTCCTCGCGCGCGAGCAGGCCGGGCAGCGTCGCGTTCGCGTAGCGCGGGACCACGTGGAGCTGGGGTTGGAGGGACGCGGGGAAGGCGGCGCGGACCTCGGGCTCGGGGGTGCCGGTGCCGTAGAGGGTCAGGGTGAAGGAGAGCCCCTGGGCGTGCAGCCGGGTCACGGCGGCGATGACGTCATCGACGCCCTTGGCCTTGAGGAAGGAGCCCACCATCGCGAGCCGCAAGGGGCCTTCCGGGTGCGGCGCCGGGAGGGCCAGCCCGTGGAAGGCCGCGTCGAGCCCATGGCCGATGACGCTCAGCTTGTCCGCGGGGATGCGCAGTTGTTCGCGCGCGAAGGCAGCGTCGCCTTCGTTGAGGAGCACGGTGTGGTCCGCCAGGCGCAGCGTCTGCTCCACCTCCCAGAGGCGGAAGCCGCCGTTGTAGAGCGGGTATCTCCAGCTCAAGCGCATCCGGCCCGCGCGCGCGTCGGCGCGGATCCGCCGTGAGAAGGAGTGCTCCAGGCCGTGGCTGCGCGTCACCAGCGCGTGCCGGCGGAGGGCACCGGGACGGCCCAGGCGTGCCCAGGGCCACGCGTCCCCGGTGGTGACGTCGAGCACGTCATAACGGCGCGCCACGCGGGCGAGATGCGCGGAGAGGATCCACGGGAAGCGCAGGTTGTGGAGCGCGGTGAAGTGCTTCACGCCGGGGAACGCGTCGCCGTAGCTGTAGAAGTCCACGGTGCAGCCCCGGGCCTGGAGCGCGCGGCCCAGCGCGAGCGTCACGCCGGGCGCGCCCTGGTCCTGTGACAGCGGGTGATGGATGGCGAGGAGCACGCGCATGCGCGAGCTTCATAGCAGACCGCTGGCGGCGGTCAGGGGTGACGGGCGGGGCCGCGCCCAACGGGCCCGGAGCCAGCGCCGCGCGGGTTCCTCCAGCCACGCGTGCACCGCCAACGCCACCAGCACGAACGACGTGATGGCCAGCGCGCTGTAGCCCCACGGCGCGCGTTGTTCCAGGGCAGCCCCGGACCACCGCTCCGCGCTCCGCGCATAGAACGCCAGGGGGACGTGGAGGATGTAGAGCGCGTAGCTGGCTTCGCCCAGGCGGACCACCGGAGCCCGCGCCAGGAAGGCCGCGAGCCGCCCGTGCCCACACGCGAGCGTCCAGATGAGCCATGCGAACACCGGCGTCAGCAGCACGTCCCGGAATGCCCAGGTCTGCCCCGGCCAGGACACCCACAGCAGTCCCAGCGCGGTCCCCGCCGCGACAAGGCCGCTCCCGGAAGCGCCAGGCATGGACTCCTGACGGCGCAGCACGAAGGCGCGTCCCAGCACCACGCCCAGCAGGAACTGCGGCAGCTTGAGCAGCGGCGAGTACTCGCCCACCCGCAGCCAGGTCTCCGGGTGCACGGCCTCGGTCGCCCACCCGCCGGCCCCCGTGAACCACAGGCCGTACAGCAGCATGGAGCTCGCGGTCAGGCACACGGCGGCCCACGCCAGCCCCTTCGCCCCGAGCCGGACCAGGGGCCCGGCCAGCACGGGGAAGAGCAGGTAGAAGAAGGCCTCCGCGGACAACGACCAGCCCGGGCAGTTCCACGCGCAGGCCACGGGAGGAATCCACGCCTGGGTCAGGCTCGTGACGGCGGCGCCCACGCCCAGAAGCCTCTGGAGCGCCGGGAGCGTCCACCCGGCCTCCTGCCGCAGGACGGCCAGGAAGAACGGCGGCGCCTCCAACACCAGGCCCAGCAGGTACACGGGGTAGATGCGCGCCAGCCGCGCCACCCAGAACGCACGCCGCGACACCGGGCCGGGCGATGCGCTTCCCAGGTACGCCTGGGCCAGCACGAAGCCGGAGAGGATGAAGAACAGGGTGACGCTCGCGGGGCCGTTGTCGAGCAAGGCCCCGAGCCACCCGGTCCGACCCTCTCGCGGCGTCACGTGGAAGGCCACCACGTGGAGCGCGGCGAAGAAGCGAAGACCGGTCAGCGCCGGGAGCGAGGGACGCGGCGCGGAGGCCATGAGGGAAGCCTTGAGTATGCGCCCCCGCGAGCCCGCCCGACAACCGCTTCGGGTTCACGCCGGGTCGCCTCGCGGGCGGACGGGCAGCCTCGCGGTCATTGCCGCGCTGGAGCGCGTATGGGACACAATGCGCCAGCCTCCCATGGCGTCCTCCCCCTCCCTCCCAGCATCCGCGTCGGCGGATCCACCGCGAGCGCCCGCGCGGCCCTCGCGCCGGGACGGGTTGGACGTGCTGCGGGCCGTCGCCATCCTCGCGGTGCTCGCGTTCCATGCGCCTTCGCACGCGCGAGACGCGCTGCCCGGATGGGTGCGGTCCGGCTTCGCTCACGGTTGGGTGGGCGTGGATCTGTTCTTCGTCTTGTCGGGCTACCTCATCGGCCGGCAGGTCTTCGGCCCCGAGGAGCCCGGCGGCGTGGGCGCGAACCTGCGCGTCTTCTGGACGAAGCGGTGGATGCGCACGCTGCCGCTCTACTTCCTCGTGCTGGCCGCGTACGCGCTGAAGCCCTGGACGTTCGGCACGCCGTTCGTCGGGGGCGGCTGGCACTACGCGCTCTTCCTCCAGAACTTCACCCTGCCGCGCGACTTCGAGCAGAGCTGGTCGCTGTGCGTGGAGGAGCACTTCTACCTGCTGCTGCCGCTCGCCGCGTTCGGCCTGGGCGGGCGCCGGTGGCCCGCCTTCGCGTGGCTGCTGCCCGCGGGCCTCAGCCTGCTGCTGCGGTTCGTCGTGCGCGCCACGCTGCCCGAAGGCCTGGAGCCGTCGGAGGCCTGGGTGCGGTTGCAATGGCCCACCTTCCAGCACCTGGACGGGCTGTGCGCGGGCGTCTTCCTGGCGAAGACGGCGGACACCTGGCGCCGGTGGCCCACCATCCCGCGCGCCCTGTGCGGAGCGCTGGGCCTGGCCGTCGTGGGCGCGATGCTGGGCGCCTTCGGCTCCCGGCTGGATGGGCCGGGCGGCGTGTGGATCATCAGCGGGCTGACGGTGGGGTTCAGCGGATTGCTGGTCGCCATGGAGTCCGTCCAGCTGCCGCCGTTGGCGCGCGGGCCCGTGTACCAGGTGTCGGCGCTCTCCTACGGGGCCTACCTGTGGTTCGGCCCCGTGGTGCGCGTCTTCGAGCGGCGGCTCCTGGCGGCCCCTCCGGTGCTGGTGCTGGGAGCCTTCCTGACCGTGACCCTGGCGCTGTCCTGGGTGACGTACCGCGCGGTGGAGCAGCCGTGCCTGCGGCTGCGGGACCGGCTGCTCGCGCGGTTCACGCGAGCGGGCCAGGGCGTCGCGCCCACCACCAGCGGCTGAAGCACGTCACATCTGCGGGCCCGCGAGCAGCGCCGCCCCGATGGCGCCGGACAGGTCGCCCAGCTCCGCGACGTGCATCGCGGGTTTGCGCTCCGTCATGAACAGGTGCGGGTGCATGGCGTCCTGGATGCGGCCCAGGTACATGGGCGCCAGCCGCGCTCCCAGCCCGCCCCCGATGACGACCGCCTCCACGTCCAGCAGGTTGATGACGGAGGCGATGGTCACGCCCAGCATCTCGATGGCCCGGTCGATGAGCCGCGTTGCCAGCGGATCCTTCTCCTTCAACGCCCGCGCCCAGATGCCGCTGGAAAGGCGCGTGCGCTGCTTCTCGCGCATGATGTCGAAGAGGACGGTCTTCTCACCCTTCTTCGCCGCTGCCCGAGCCTTGCGCTCCATGCACGCGCGCCCCGCGTAGGCCTCCAGGCAACCGCGCCGGCCGCAGCCACAGCGCGCGCCGTCGGGTTTCACCACCATGTGGCCAATCTCTCCAGCGGAGCCCCGCCCGCGCCACGGCACGCCGTTGAGCACCAGGCCGCCGCCCACGCCCGTGCCCCACCACACTCCCAGCACGGAACGGTAGTTGCGGCCCGCGCCCAGCTTGTACTCGGCCGCGACCGCCACCTGGACGTCGTTGCCCAGCGCCACCTTGCCGCCGCCCACCAGGTCGCGCAGGTCCGACGCCAGGGGATACGGCGCGTCCCAGCCGCCCGCCACGTTGCTCGTGTGCGCGAGCGTGCCGCTGTTCGCGTCCACCGCCCCCGCCGCGCCCACGCCCACGCCCGCGAGCTTCGAGGGCTCGATGCCCGCGGCCTGCGCCGCATCGCCCAGCGCGCCGTAGAGCTCCTTCACCACTTCACCCGGGCCGCCCGTCGTGGGCGTCGGATGGCGGGCCCGGCCCAGCACCTCGCCGCGCGCGTCCACGACGACGGCTTCGATCTTGGTGCCCCCCAGGTCGATGCCTCCCCAGATGCGGGCCTTGTCGGTCGGCTTCCCGTTCCCCGCACCGTGCCCGTTCTTCGCTGAAGCCTCGGCCATGTCTTGACTCCGTGGTTCGCGGCCCCTGCTGCCCGCACGCGGCACAATCTGCGCAGCGCGGGAGTGTCCGGAGCCGCCACGCCGGGCACCCCCGTGGC
>NZ_RAVW01000370.1 GCF_003611585.1 Corallococcus exercitus
CCACAGCCACCGCGCCCACCGCGTACAGCGGCCACCGGTCCGAGCCGTCATGGAACGTGTTGGCGAGCACCTGGAAGAACTCCGCGCGGTTCTGCTCGAAGCCCTTCCACGCCAGGTTCTGCGGCGAGAACGTGGGGCCCCACGCCTTCCACGGCGCGCCCGGCTGGATGTCCGGCGGATTGCCGAACCGCAGCACCACCCACGACAGGAACAGCGTCACGCCGGGCACCACGCCCAGGAGCGCCGGCACGCGTGGCCGCAGCCGGGCCACGATTCCCCGCCCGGCCGCGTCCTCCGGCACCGGCGTGGTGAGGAGCAGCCACGGCAGCCCGAACGCCAGGAACCCGAAGGCCTGCACGTGGAAGAGCAGCACCGCCACCAGGCACACCGCCAGCCCCACGCCCCAGCGTGCGCGGCGCGGCGCGTCCGTCAGCGTCCGCACGAACAGGCCGCAGCACAGCAGCGTCAGCGGCAGGGCCGCCAGGTAGTTGATGAAGCCCCAGCCGAAGCTGTCCCCGTACGCGAGCGGCAGCGTGAGCAGCGCGGGCCACGACGGCCGGCCCAGGCTCCGCAACAGGAAGGCCATGCCCAGCGGCATTCCCACCACGTACGCGGTGAGGAAGACGCGGTTGGCCAGCTCCAGCGGCAAGAGCCAGTTGAGCGCGCTGACGAGGTAGTAGTAACCGAGGTAGGGCGTCAGCTCGTGCCGCGCCGCGAACAGCGTGGGGTACAGCGTCGTCGGGTCGTCCAGCCGGTGCAGCACCGAGATGAGGTACAGGTGCTGCGGCAGGTCCACCATCGGCAGGAAGCGCGACACCCAGAGGGGCAGCGCCCCGAGCACGAGCGCGGCGGCGAAGGCGATGCGGTCGGTTCGATTCGTCACGGGCAAGGAGGGCGCGGACTGTACGCGTGCGCCCCCGCGCCGGGCGAGCGCACCGTGTGCTCTGCTGCCGGGTAGGCAAAGGTGCGTGCGAATGCCTTGGCAGGGGGAATGCCCTGCGCTATAGCCCGGAGCGGCGGGCGTCTCCCCCAAGCCTTCAAGGCGCCTCGCCAAGGAGAGCGGACATGGCACGCAGCGCGACGTTGATGACCGCGGGATTGCTGCTGGGCGGCCTCTGGCTGATGCCCGCCAGCGCCCACGCCTGCGAGGCCCACGCGAAGGCGGCCGCCTCCAAGGGCTCCTCGCAGCAGGCCCAGACGCCGTCCCCGGAAGCGAAGCAGGACGAGGCGCCGCGCCCCCTGGAGGAGCTGGACCAGGTGCTGACGGCGAAGTGCTCCTGCGGCAGCAAGGCGGACTGCACCTGCAAGCGCGGCAAGTGCGAGTGCTCCAAGTGCTCGGGCCGTCACGCTCCGCGTCAGGTGATGGACGCGCTGCGCGGTCGCCCCGCGACGCAGGAGCTGCAGGAGGCGCGCAACGACGCCTCCGCCGGCATCTTCATCTGAAGCGGGGAGGGGGCCTCCCTGACTGGCGGTGGCCCCCGTTGGAACCCCGGCCGGTGGCTCAGGCCGTCGGGCTGGACGAACGCCCGCGCGGGGCAGGGGCGCCGCCCTCGGACACGAGCACGGGCCAGCCGCGCGCCATCGCCTCGCGGAAGAAGGCCGCCAGCTCATGCCGGCTGGTGTTCACCGCGCCCTGGAACGGGTCGATGAGGGCCTCCTCGCCCAGGCTCTGCTGCGAGGACAGCTGCACCGGGTGGCCGCAGCGCTCGCAGCGGATGGACACCTGGCGCACCAGGGCCACCGGCACCGCGTAGCGGGCGCTGCACTCGCCGCACTTCCACACCAGCGCGCGCTCTCCGGCCTCCCGGCGCGCCAGCTGCTCCAGCTCGTCCGCCATGCGCAGCAGCGCGGGCAGGTCCTGGGGCGGCTGGGCGAAGATGGCGCTGGGGCCGTAGCCCTTGCCGGGGGAGCCCAGGGCCGGGGGACGGTCCCCCTGGAGCAGGGCGCGCAGGCGGTCGCGGGCTTTCAGGTCGCGGAACTCGGCGCCGGCGAGGGCGCGCTCCACGGCCTCCATCACCGGCGGCAGGTCCGGCTCGAGGCGCTCGTCGTCCGGCAGGGTCTTGGGGAAGTCCACCAGCCGGTGGGCGGGAAGTGCGAGAAATCGGAAGGCCACGTCTCTTCCATGGCACTTGGGCCCGCCATCCGCAAGACGCGAGTTGCTGAACGTGGGACGCGGGCGACAGTCCCCGGGCGCTTCTTTCAGGCGGACCACTCCAGCATCCGCTTCAGGGGCGCCAGCGCCGCGTGCTGCAGGTCCGCGGGCAGCACCAGCTCCGGGGTCCGGTCCTTCATGCACCGGTAGAGCTTCTCCATCGTGTTGAGGCGCATGTACGGGCACTCGTTGCACGCGCACCCGTTGTCCGGCGGCGCCGGGATGTACGTCTTGCCCGGGGCGGCCTTCTTCATCTGGTGGAGGATGCCGGCCTCCGTCACCACGATGAACTTCTGCTTCGGGCTCTTCACCACGTAATCCAGGATGGCCTTGGTGGAGCCGATGAAGTCCGCGTGCCGCAGCACCTGCTGCTCGCACTCCGGGTGAGCCACCACCTCCGCGTCCGGGTGCTCCACCTTCAGCCCCACGAGCTTCTTCTCGCTGAAGATTTCATGGACGATGCAGCTGCCCGGCCACAGCACCATGTCGCGGCCCGTCTCCTTCATCACGTGCCGGCCCAGGTGCTGATCCGGCGCGAAGAGGATGGGGCGGTCCTTCGGAATCTGGTTCACGATGCGCACGGCGTTGGACGACGTGCAGATGACGTCGCTCATCGCCTTCACCGCGGCGGAGCTGTTCACGTACGACACCACGAAGGCGTCCGGGTGCTTGTCCTTGAAAGCCTTGAAGGCCGCGGGGGGGCAGCGGTCCGACAGCGAGCAGCCGGCCTTGAGGTCCGGGAGCAACACCTGTCGGGTGGGATTCAGAATCTTCGCGGTTTCCGCCATGAAGTGCACACCGCAGAAAACGATGACGTCGGCTTCCGTCCGCGCCGCCGCCTGCGCCAGCGCCAGGCTGTCACCGACGAAGTCGGCCACGTCCTGCACCTCGCTCTCCTGGTAGTAGTGCGCCAGGATGACCGCGTTCATGGAGCGCTTCAGCTCCCGGATGCCCGCCTCGTAATCGACCGTCTCGCCCATGGGGGGCCTCCTCGTCGCCCGCGCATTCTGTAACGGCGTCCAGGCCCTGGGGCCAGCGCGCAAAGTCCGCACTGAATCCACGCGCCCTACCCACCAAGGGGTCCCGGCTGACTGCGCGTCTTTAACCTATTCCGAAAAGTCCTCTCACCCCCGCGTACATCACCTAATCCGTGGGAGCAGGTAAAGTACGCGCTGGTTGTTCGCCGGCGGGTCACCGGGAAGGCGTCACAGCGCGAGCCCTGCTGGCACCAGAGAGAGCATCAGGCTCGGACACTCAAGACATGCGGATGGCGGGAACGGGGCGCGTGCATGCCCCGCGTCGACGGGAATGGCGCCGTGCACGGGCGCCGGTGTGGCTCTTGCGCGTCGGGAAAAATCCATGAGCGTGCCGACTCACGAAGTCCTCATCGTCCACCCCAACGAGCTGCGCCGCAACGCGCTGAAGTCCGCGTTGGGAGCGCACCGGGTCTCGGTGGTGGGCTCACAGCTGGAGGCCACGCGGCGCATGGAGGCGTCCGTGCCCACGCTGATCATCGCGTCCGCGGACAACGCACGCCGCTTCCTGCGCCACGTGGACCGCGCCGCGCCGGAGGCCGTCTGCGTGTTCGTCTGCGCGCGGTCGGATCAGCACGGCCTGGAGGAGCTGGTGGAGACGGCCGCGGAGGGGCACGTCTTCAGCACGGTGGACGACGCGCTGACCGAAGGGGAGCTGAGCATGCGGCTGCGCGACATCCTCCAGCTGCGCGCCTCCACGCGCGTGGTGCTGGACGCGGGGATGCGCGTGGACTTCCTCTTGCGCGACCGGCCCTTCAGCGCGGAGTGCCAGGACCTGGGCCACTTCGGCGCCGCGCTCCAGGTCCCCATGGACGCGTCGATGGCGGCCTTCCTTCCGGGCACGCCCCTGGACTCGCTGTCCATGGTGCGCGACGGCCGGCCCGTGCTGCACGTGGCCCGCGCCTACGTGCGCCACGCCACCCCCGTGCAGCAGGGGACGCACGCGTTCCTGCGCGTGGGCATCTCCTGGCGGCCCGCCCCCGTGGAGGCGACGTCCGCCCCGCCGCGCACGCTGCGGGACGCGGTGGCGGTGCAGGCCGCGCTGCGCAAGGCGCTGCGGCGCGAGCTGCCCGTGTGGGTGCACCCGCCGGACAGCCAGACGGCGCACTTCCGGCTGGAGTCCGCCACGGTGGAGGCCTGCGACGAGCGCGGCCTCTTGCGCGGGCAGGTGTCCCCGGCGCTGCCCACGAGCGTGGGGGAGGTGGTCCACCTCTCCTTCGAGATGGGCGGACAGCGCTACCGGGGCGTCACCAGCATGCTCCACGTCGGGCATGACGGCGTGGCCTTGGGGATGCCCCGCTCGCTGGCGGTGGAGAACCGGCGCGGGCAGCAGCGCTTCCGCCCCAGCGCGCACCACCGCTTCCTCGTGCGCTTCATCTCGCCGTTCAGCGGCCAGCGCATCACCCGCGCGGTGCTGGACCTGGGCGCGCGCGGGTTCGCCTTTCCCATCGACGCGTCGTGCGAGGTGCTGCCGGTGGGCTCCCACCTGGACACCACGCTGCTGCTGCCGGACGGCGCGGAGGTGGCGTGCCGCGTGGAGGTGCGCTCGGTGGACGTCGTCCCCTTCGAGTCCCGGCATGATCAGCGCCTCAGGCCCTACCGCTGCGGCGTGCGCATCCTGGACATGCCGCGCACGGTGCGCGACGCCATCGTGGACGCGTTCGTGTCCGCGCGGGCGCCCCAGGTGCGCGACGGCGCGGTGTTCCGCTTCCCGGACCTCTGGCGGATGATGGAGGACGCCCACTACACCTTCCACCCGGACCATCCCTTCGGTGAGGAGTCCCGCGTCCTGCCCGTGCTGGAGGCCACGCACGAGCGGCTGAGCCGCGCGCGGGAGCTGGGGCGCTCGCTCGTCTTCACGGATTCGCGGCGGCTCTTGGGACACGTCAACGGCCTGCGCATGTACTCCGGCACGTGGCTGGTGCAGCACCTGGCCGTGATGCCGGGCTTCCGCCGCAGCGAGCAGATCTCCAGCGAGCTCACGTCGCTCGCGGTGGAGGTGGGCGAGGCGATGGAGGACGTGGAGTTCATCCGCTACATGTGGCGCACCGACAACCGGTGGCCGCACCGGCTGGGCACGTGGCTGGCGCGCGTGCTGGAGGGCCAGGGGCTGTGCCACCTGCGCCAGTTCCACTACCTGCGCGCGGACCTGCCCCTGAAGCCCGCGGTGGACGCGGCGGCGCTGCCGGCCGTGCGTGAGGCGGGGCCGGAGGACCGCCGGTGGCTGGAGTCGTACCTGCGCCGCCGGGGGGAGATGGTGCGCCTGCTCAGCGAGGACCTGCGCGCGGACCCGGGCGCGGAGGCCGTCCTGGGCGAGCGCTTCCGGGCGGCGGGCCTGCACCGGGAGCGGCGGATCTTCGTGGTGGAGGGCGACGGGGGGCCGCTCGCGCTGGCGCTCCAGGACGAGGCCACGCCGGGACTGAGCCTCATCGAGGTCACCAACGGCTTCAACCTCGTGGTGCCGGACCGGGAGCACCCGCGCGCGAAGGAAGCGGTGGAGGCGCTGGCGCTGCGGTGCGTGACACACGCGCGCGAGCGGGGCCGCGGCGCCGCGCTGGGCCTGGTGGACACGCTGGACGTGCCGGTGCTGCGCGAGCTGGGCTTCGTGGACCAGGGCCGCTTCTCCGAGTGGACCTTCCACCGCTCCATGGTGCGCCGCTGGTGCGAGGCCTGGCGCTCGCTCTTCGAACGGCAGATGCCCATGCGCCGCACGAAGCACCGGGTCTCCGCGCCGGCTCCGGTCCCGACCCAGGAGGTGCGGTGATGTACCTGATGGAATCCGCCGATGAGTCCCGCCGCCTGCTGGAGCAGGAGCAGTCCCAGGACACGCGCGCCGTCCTGCGCCGCACGGGCCTCAAGCCGGGAGACCGCGTGCTCGACGCCGGCTGCGGCCCCGGCGGCATCGCGGAGCTGATGGCGGAGCTGGTGGGGGAGGGGGGCCACGTCACCGGCGTGGACCTGCACGAGGGCCGCGTCGCGGAGGCCAGGGCGCGCAACGCCCACCGCCCGCACCTGACGTTCCTCCAGGCGGACGTGCGCACCACGGGGCTGCCCGCGGACGCGTTCGACTACGCCTGGAGCCAGTACGTCTTCGAGTACCTGCCGGACCGGCACGTCGCGCTCGCGGAGCTCATCCGCGTGACGCGGCCCGGGGGGCGCGTGGTGGTGTCCGACATCGACGGGCTGGGCTTCCAGAACTGGCCCTTCCCGGAGCACCTGCGCGCGGGCACCCAGCGCATCGTGGAGGCCCTGGCGACGCGCGGGTTCGACCTGTACGTCGGCCGCAAGCTGTTCTCCGAGTTCCGCCGCGCGGGCCTCACCGACGTGCGCGTGCACCTGATGCCCTTCTACCTCTCCGCGGGCGCCGCGGAGGCGCGGCTCGTGCGCGACTGGAAGACGCGCTTTGAGGCCCTGGCGCCGGTGGGCGCCGCGGCCTTCGGCGGCCTCGAGGCCTACCAGTCGCACTGCGATGACTTCCTGGCGATGCTCGAGGACCCGGAGGGACTGAAGTACGCGGTGACGCTCGTCACCGAAGGAACGAAACCGTGACCCCACGCCTGCCGGCGGTGAAGGTGCAGGACGTGTCACCGGACAACGCCCCCGAGGTGAGCGTCCGTGCCACGTCCACGCTGTTGCTCTACTTCGAGCACCGCTACGGCGCGGAGCGGCTGGCCAAGGTGTGGCGCGAGCACGGGTTCAGCCTGGGGCTGGACTACATGCGCCAGCCCACCAACTACGTCTCGCTGCGCTTCCTGGAGCGCGCGGCGGCGGCGCTGCGCGAGGAGTCCGGCGACTCGCGCTTCATGCGCGAGGCGGGCCTGTTCACCGCGTCGCCGCAGGCGCTGGGCTTCGTCTTCTACATGCTGCGCGCCTTCGGCTCGCCCAAGGCCTGCTACAAGCAGACCATCGACTTCTCCCCCAGCTACAACCGGGTGGGGGCGTTCACGGTGGACCTGCTGGAGCACAAGCGGCTCAAGCTGGCCTACCGCAGCAGCATCCCGGAGCAGAACCGCAACATCTGCGAGCTGCGCATGGGCCAGTTCGCGTCCTTCCCCACCATCTGGGGCCTGGCCCCCGCGGAGGTGCGGGAGACGGAGTGCCAGGTGCTGGGCGGCGAGGCGTGCCGCTACCACCTGACGTGGACGGATCCGCCCACGCTCTGGGGCCACTACCTGGGCCTGCTCCTGGGCATGGTGAGCGGCCTGCTGGCCACGCACCTGGGCTGGGGCGACGCGCTCTTCTCCGTGGCGTCGCTGAGCATGGCCGGCTTCGCGCTGGGCGGCTGGCTGGACCGCCGGCGCGAAATCAAGCGCAAGGACGAACTGCTCGCGGCGCAGGCGCAGGCCAACATGGGCTCGCTGCGGGAGCTGCAGCAGCGCTACGACGAGGTCTTCGGCAGCAACGTGGCCCTGGAGGACCGCGTCGCGGCGCGCACGCGCGAGCTGTCGGAGGCGAACGCGAAGCTGGAGGCGGCGCTCGTCAAGCAGCGCGAACAGGACCGGCTGAAGACGGAGTTCTTCGACAACGTGAGCCATGAGTTGCGCACGCCGCTCACGCTCATCCTGCTGTCGCTGGACGCGCTCCAGAAGGAGCCGGAGTCGCTGCCCACGGTGGTGCGGCAGCACCTGGTGACGCTGGACCGCAGCACGCAGCGGCTGCTGCGCCTCATCGACAACCTGCTCAACCTGGCGCAGCTGGAGGCGGGCAAGGTGCGCCTGCGCTACCAGCCGCTGGAGCTGCACGCGTTCCTGTCATCGCAGCTGCTGCCCTTCCGCACCGTGGCGGAGAAGCAGGGGCTCACCCTCACGCTGGAGGGCGGGCCGGTGTCCCCGGTGCACGTGGACGCGGAGCGGATTGAGGGCGTCTTCCACAACCTGGTCTCCAACGCGCTCAAGTTCACGCCGGCCGGCGGCAGCATCGCGGTGCGCGTGCGCGAGGACGACACGGACGTGCACGTGGAGGTGGTGGACACCGGGCAGGGCATGGCGCCCGCGGACCTGGCCGTCATCTTCGACCGCTTCGCCCAGGCGGACACGTCCGGCACGCGGCGCTTCGGGGGCAGCGGCATCGGCCTGGCGCTGGTGAAGGAGACGCTGGAGTTGCACTCGGGCGGCATCGAGGTGTCGAGCACGCCGGGCCAGGGCTCCAGCTTCCGCGTACGGCTGCCCAAGGGCACCCAGCACCTGCGCGAGGACCTGCGCGAGCGCCGCGCCACGGACCTGCCCACGCGCCGCGAGCGCCGCAGCTCCGGCCGCTTCGCCACCGTGCTGGCCGCCACCGTCGCCGGGGCGCAGCGCCCGTCGGAGCCGCAGGACCACACGCGCGCGGACGCGAAGGCGCCGCGCATCCTGGTGGTGGAGGACGACGCGGAGATCCGCGCCTTCATCGCGGACATCCTCGCGCCGGGCTACCGGGTGCTGGAGGCCATCAACGGCGAGGAGGGCGTGCGCCGCGCGCTGGAGGAGCGGCCGGACCTGGTGGTGTCCGACGTGATGATGCCGGTGCTGTCCGGGCTCAACCTGCTGGTGCAGCTGCGCTCCCACGCGCAGACGGTGGACCTGCCCGTCATCCTGCTCACCGCGCGCCAGGAGGTGTCCGCCAAGGTGGAGGCCCTGGGCGCGGGCGCCAATGACTACCTGGGCAAGCCCTTCAGCCCGCGCGAGCTGCTGGCGCGCGTGGAGACGCAGCTGCGCCTGCGCGAGGCGGCCGTGCGCGCGGCGGAGAACGAGCGGCTGGCGGCCATCGGCCTGCTCACCTCCGGCTTCGCGCACGAGGTGCGAAACCCCCTCAACGGGCTGATGAACGCGCTCATCCCGCTGAAGGAGGTGGTCCAGGGCAAGCAGACGGGCGGCGACCCCAACCTGGGCCCCGCGATGCTGGAGGTGATGGAGGAGTGCGGCCAGCGCATCCGCCACCTGGCGGAGTCGCTCCTGTCCTTCGTGCGCACGGCGGAGAAGCCGGTGTCGGTGCGGCTGGACGCGGCGCTCGACTCCACGCTCAGCGTGCTGGGCTGGCGCATCCCTCCGGGCGTCGTGGTGGAGCGCTCCTACCAGTGCGCGGAGCCCATCTGGGGCGACCCGGGCACCCTCAACCAGGTGTGGCTCAACCTGCTGGACAACGCCGTGCGCGCGGTGGGCGACACCGGCCGCGTGCAGGTGGAGACGTCGCAGCAGGGCGACGAAGCGGTCGTCACCATCGTGGACACCGGCGTGGGCATCCGCCCGGAGGACCTGGAGCGGCTCTTCCAGCCCTTCTTCTCCACGCGCACGGCCGGGGAGGGCACCGGCCTGGGCCTGGCGCTCAGCCGCCGCATCGTCCTGCAGCACGGCGGGCGCATCCACATCACCAGCCAGATGGGCCAGGGCACGCGGGTGGAGGTGCGGCTGCCCCTGCGTCCGGCGCACGCGGAGCCCCTGGCCTCCACCCCCACCACGGGTGCGAGTCGCGGCCGATGGTCGCGGCGCATCGGCTGACGCGGCCGGCCACGAATGGGAGGGGCGCGGGG
>NZ_RAVW01000371.1 GCF_003611585.1 Corallococcus exercitus
CGGCCCCGCCCGCGCCCCCGGCGGTGCAGCTCTCCGGCACCGACCCTCGCGTGAGGGACCTGCTGAAGGGGCTCTCCAGCGACGCGGACTTCGCGCGCTGGCTGGCCGCCGAGGACCTGGCCCGCCGCTTCGCCGCGTCCGCGAACCTGATCGCTGACGGCCAGAGCCCGCGCATGCCCCTGTCCTTCATGGCGCCCGCGGGCCCTTTCCGCGTGACGAAACGTCGCGGCCACACGGTGACGGCGCCGGAAAGCCATACCCGGTACGACGGGGTGGCCCGCGTCATCACGTCGCTGGACTCAAAGGCCGTGGGGCAGGTGTATCAGGAGCTCAAGCCGCTCCTGGACGCCGCGCACGCGGAGCTGGCCCCGCCGGGCCGGAGCCTGGATGCGACCTTGTCGCAAGCCATCGGGCGTCTCACCCGCGTTCCCGTGCCGAAGACGCCCCCGGAGCTCGCGCCCAGGGGTGCGCTCTACGTCTACGCGGATCCGGGCCTCGAAGCGCTGGGCGCGGCGGAGAAACACCTGCTGAGGATGGGTCCGGAGAACATGCGCAAGGTGCAGGCGAAGCTCACCGAGCTGGCGACGGCCCTGGGCCTTCCGTCTCCGGAGCAGGCCCGCCAGCCGTAGTCCCCCGAGCCTCCCGGACGCGGGATGTCTTGCCTTGAATGGGCAAGCGCTCTACTCGCGGAGGAGGCTTGAGCCACGGCGGGATGTCTACCCCTGGCGCGCTTTACGCGACCTGCCGATCCAGGCGACTGTTCAGTTGCAGGCGAGACACATCTCGCCTCATTCCTTGAACACGTATGCCTTTGCGCCGGCGCTCGCCGCCAGCGGCAGCATCGCGAAAGTCAGAGGGGGAAGTCCGTGGCTGATACAGGTGGTGGCGCATCCCGCGACGAGGAGCTCGCCTCCCGTCTCGCGGCGATGAGCGTCCTGGAGACGCGGATGGCCCGGCTCGGCGCGGGCCAGACGCCCGTGGTGATGGCAGGCCCCTTCTTCCATGCGACGACCCCCGCCGAGGTCGAGCGCGTGCGGCGGTTCCGCGACGCCCAGTACCGGGCGAGGCTGAGCTACCTGCTGAGCCCCGAGCAGCTCCAGATCGACTGGCGCCTGGAGCTGGACGAGCGCAGCGCACACTTCCACGCCAGCCGCGACGGCCAGCTGGTGGGCAGCCTGCGCATCACGCCCGGCCCCTTCGAGTTCCAGGCGCTCGCGGCCTCCCTGGAGGGTGAGGCGTCCCGGTTCCAGGGCTACGCGGAGTTCAGCCGCCTGGTCGTGGACCCGGAGGCGCGCAGCCCCTCCGTCACGCCGCGCCTGCTCGTCGCGGCCTGCACCTGGGCGATGACGGAGGGCTACGTCGGCATCGTCGGGCTGTGCCGCCGGGCCGCGCGCACCGTGTTCGAGCGCTACGGGCTGGCCGCGGCCTCGGAAGAGCAGCACCGCGTGCCCATGCGGGGCCCCCAGCCCTACACGTTGATGGCGGGCACCTGGCCGCAGCTCATCGCCGCGAGCACCCGGATGTCCGAACGACTCACCCGCCTCCGGCTGAATGACTCACCGGACGCCTACTCCCGCTTGGTTGAGGTGGAACAGACATGACCGACACGACAAAGGCAGTCCCCGGCCTGGAGGCCCTGAAGCACCGCCGCTCCCAGGTCTGGGACGAGCTCCTGGCCCAGTCCCGCTTCGTCCGCACCGTCCAGCAGGGCGAAGTCACCAAGGCGCTCTACGCGCTGTATCTGATTGAGACGTATCACTACACGCGTCACAACGCCCGCAACCAGGCGCTGGTGGGCGTGCGCTGTGACGACGACCGGCACTACCAGAAGTTCTGTTTCAACCACGCGGAGGAGGAGGTCGGCCACGAGCAGATGGCCCTGCACGACGTGGCCAGCATGGGGCTTCAGCCGGGGTTCCCCATCCCGCGTGCCCTGCCGGCGACGGAGGTCCTCATCGCGTACCTGTACTGGGTCTCCTACCAGGGCAATCCCTTGCAGCGCCTGGGGTACAGCTTCTGGGCGGAGAGCTGCTACGACTACATCCGGCCGCTCCTGGGCAAGGTGCAGAAGACGCTGGGGCTCACCCCGGCGCAGATGACCTTCTTCGTCGCGCACTCGGACATCGACGCGGAGCACTCGCAGGCGGTCGACGAGATGATCGCAAAGAAGTGCAAGACGCCCGAGGACTGGGAGGACGTGGCGCAGGTGATGGAGACCAGCCTGCGGCTGACCTGGCGGATGATGGACGAGGTGTCGGACGCCTACGCCCAGCTCGTCGACGGGCGCAGCGAGCGGGCCGCCTTCCTCAAGGCGCTGTGAGCCTGACGCCATGGCACGCGCCTACTTCAGCCACCTGAACTATTCGCTCGGCGACGAGGACTCCAGCGTCGAGCTGCACGCCCTCCCGGCGGGAGCCCGGCACGTGGTGGCCGTCGCCGGCAGCGGCGGGCGCGTGGTGCCGCTCCTTGCCCGCGCGCCCCGGAAGCTGACGTGCGTGGACATCTCCGACACGCAGCTCGCGCTCACCGAGCTGCGCATCGCCGCGCTCCGCCAGCTGAACCACGCGGACTACCTGGGGCTCTTGGGCTACGAGGCCATGTCCATCCAGCGCCGGCTGGAGCTGCTCACCTCCCTGCCCCTCTCCGGCTCCGCCAGGACGGCCCTGGAGCCCGTGCGCCAGGCGGTGGAGGCCGGCGAGCGCATCGTCTACCTGGGCCGCTTCGAGGGGATGCTGCGCACGCTGTCGCGCTTCGTCGGGCTGTTCACCGGCCAGCGCGGGCGGAGGATGTTCGATCAGCCGGACGTCGCGGGGCAGCGCGCCTGGCTGGACACGGGCTTCCCCAAGGGGGCCTGGAGGCTGGTGCTCCTGTTGATGGGGAACTCGGCGGTGCTCAACTCGCTGCTCTACCGGGGGGACTTCCCGAAGAAGAACCTCCCGGGCAGCGCGTTCCGCATCTACTGGGACATCTTCGACCGGCTCTTCCGCACGCTGCCGGTGCGCTCCAGCTTCTTCCTCCAGCTGGTCTTCTTCGGAGAGCTCCGCTACCCGGAGGGCTATCCGATTGAATGCGACGCCGACGTCTTCCTGGCGGCGCAGCAGGCCGCGCGCAAGAGCGACATCGAGTACGTCCGGGGCGACATCATCCAGCACGTCCAGGAGCAGCGGGACGTGGACTTCGTGTCGCTCTCCGACGTGCCCTCGTTCCTCCCGCCGGACCGTGAGCGCGACTTCCTGAACGCGATGAAGCCCGGCCTCACGCCGGACGCCCTGGTCGTCACCCGGGGACACCTGCGCGTCGCCTCACCGGAGGTCCAGGGCTACGAGGCCGTCTCCGACCGCTACCAGGACGCCATCGCCCAGGAGCGCACGCAGCTCTGGCGGATCAACTTCTATCAACGACGTTCTTGAGGAGCGCCGTCCCATGCATGCCGTGAAGCTGACGAAGACGTTCGACGCGCAGGCGCTGGAGGCGGCCTACCACGCCGTCCGGCGCCACGTGGAAGCCCTGCCCGCGGGATACCCGGGCGAGGGCCATCAGGGGTGGACCTCCATCTGCCTGCACTCCGCCACGTCGGGAGCGTCCCCCGTGCTGAAGCAGGCCCCCTATCTGCGCGACCTGCTGTCGGGCCTGGGGCTGAAGCTGAGGCTGGCGCGGCTGCTGCGCCTGGAGCCCGGCGGCGTCATCCGCGAGCATTCGGACGCGTTCCTCTCCAAGCGCATCGTCCGGCTGCACATTCCCGTCGTCACGCACCCCGACGTGGAGTTCTTCGTGGGCGGGCAGCGGTGTGTCTGGGGCGCGGGGGAGTTCTGGTACGGCGACTTCTCGCTGCCGCACCACGGGGTCAACAAGAGCGCAGTGGCCCGCATCCACCTGGTGCTGGACGTGACGGCGGACGACGCCTTGCTCCACCTCTTCCCACCCCAGCAGGTCCCGCCGTCGCTCCAGGCGATGGGGAGCGAGGTCGCGGAAGCGGAGCTGGACCCACGCGTCGTCGAGCGCTTCGCCTTCGACTTCACCCTGCCCCAGGGCTTCAGCCTGCCGGGCACCGGCCTCGCGCCGCTGCCGTCCGAGGCGCGGGGCGGCATGCGCATGGTGGACAACGAGCTGTGCATCTTCGTCAACGAGCAGCCGATGCTGAAGGCCGTGCCGGTGTCAGAGGACACGGTGGACCTGCTCGGGATGGGACCGGAGGCACGCCTGCGCTACACGTTCCGTGGCGAAGCGGTGCGGGATGTGACGCTCACCGTGGGCACGACCCCGGTGTACTCGTTCGACGTGCGCCATGGCTCCGGTCAGGCTCATTGAGCACGCGCCTCCGTCCACGGAGGGCAGCGACAGCGCGAGGCTGGCGTCGAAGCTCGTCGGTCACTACGTCGAGCGCGGCACCACGCCCTTCATCGAGAACACCCGCCACCGCGTCCTGCTGGCGGACGTGGATGGCGAGGTGACGCCGCTCATCGTCAACGACGGCGCGGACAGCGACTGCTACCTGACGTCGCCGTTCATCAACTACATCACCTACGCGGAGGAGTTCGTGGCCTCCGTGAAGGAGCCGGGGACGCGACGGGCGCTCCTCGCGTTCATCCGGGCCGTGCGGGCCGTCATCCGCCCGGGGCACCTGGATCGGGTCGTCTACGTGAACCACTGGATGGTGGCCACGGGGCCGACGCTTCGCTTCACGCCGGAGCAGCTGGAAAGGCTGACGCAGGCGCTGAGGGAGCGCTTCCCGAAGCACGCCTTCGTCTTCAAGCGGGCCACCGCGGAGACGGCGGCGGCGGTGGCCCGCGAGTGCCCGGGCGCGGCGCTGCACGCCATCTTCAACCGGCAGATGTACGTGTGGCGGCACGAGGAAGGAAAGAAGCCGCCCCGGGAGTTCCGGCAGGACCGCAACCTGCTGAACCAGCACCGCGCGAACCTGCGCCGGCTCACGGCAGCCGACCCGGGCGTCATCGACCGTCTGCGCGAGCTGTACCGGGCGCTCTACATCGACAAGTACTCCGACCATAACGCCTTCTTCACGGAGGCCTGGTTCGAGGAGGTCTTCCGGCAGGGGCTGCTGGAGGTCTACGGCATCGAGGTGGAGGGCCGCCTCGCCTACTTCGTCACCTGCTTCGTCGCGGGCGGGGAGCTGATTGGCTCCGTGGTGGGCCACGACCCGGTGCTGTCGCGCAAGCACGGGCTGTACCGGGCGGGGATGAGCCACCTGATGCAGCTGGCGGAGGCGCGGGGCCTGCCGCTCAACCTCAGCTCGGGCTCCGGGCAGTTCAAGCAGAAGCGAGGGGCCACGCCGCTGACCGAGTACGAACTGCTCTGCTTCTCTCACCTCCCCTGGCGTGCAAGGCTGTCCTGGTCGTTGCTCCGACGCATCTACAACGCGGTTGGCCCCAGGGTGTTCTCCGCCCTGAGCATCTGACCGCCCTCGTCGAGGACCGCATGCTCTACACGCCCCGCACCTTCCAGGAGTCCGAGCTCCCCACGCTGCACGCGTTCATGAAGCAGCACAGCTTCAGCACCGTCATCTCGCACGGCTCCGGCATCAACGTCTCGCACGTGCCGCTGCTGCTGGTGCCCGGCCGGGGCGACAAGGGCACGCTGCTGGGACACGTGGCGCGCGCCAATCCGCACTGGAAGGACTTCGACGGCGAGCGGCCGGTCCTCTGTGTCTTCCATGGCCCCCACGCCTACATCTCGCCCACCTGGTACAAGGTGCGGCCCTCGGTGCCGACCTGGAACTACGCGGTGGTGCACGCGCTCGGACGTCCGCGGATCATCGACACGCCAGCGGGGCTCTCCGAGCTGATCGACGCGACGATCGCGGAGTACGAGCCCGCCATTGGAGTCCCCGGCCATGACACCCGCCTGTCCGATGAGCAGCGGGCGCGGATGCTGGAGCAGATCGTCGGCTTCGAGCTGCCCATCGAGGAGCTCCAGGGCAAGTTCAAGCTGGGCCAGAACCGCTCTGCGGAAGACCAGGCGGGAATGATGGAAGCGCTCGCGGGACAGGGCGGCGAGGCGCTGGCCCTGCTCGAGCTGATGCGCGAGCGGTCCCGCACGCGCACAAAACCCTGACGCAGTTCCTCTCTCCGGAGGCCCGAACATGGCACGGCAGCGCGTCCTCACCCCTTCCGAACCGCTGAAGCGGACGTGGGCGCTGAGCGCCGTGGACGTCGCGCTCAAGGACATGTTCGTGAGCTTCGCGGCGGTCTTCAGCGGAAGGCTCGACACCGAGCGCTTCACCCAGGCGCTCCGAGCGACGCTGATCCGCTACCCCTTCTTCCACGGCACCCTGAGGCAGCAGCAAGACGCGGTGCTCGTCGTCTGCCACCACCCGCCGCGCCCCGGGACCCGCGAGGGCATGAGCGCCGTCGGCCTGGACCTCGACGAGGTCGACGCGCCCTTCCCCACGGGAGACCGGAGGGTCCTCTACTCAGGGGACTTCGTCTCCAGGCTGGCCCCCGGGAAGCCGCCGGTCCACGACGGGCGCCGCCCGCTGCTGCACCTGAAGCTCACGCACTTCCGCGACGCCTCCGTGGTGGGCCTGAGCTGGAACCACGCGCTGACGGACCTGCACGGCATCTACGACTTCCTGCGAGCCGTCTCCGACGCCTACACCCACCCGGGCCACGAGCCCCGCGAGCCCCCGGTGTTCGACCGTCGCGACATCTGGAGGCACCTGGGCGAGCCGGGCGAAGCTGCCGGCGTCCAGCCCTCCAGACAGGGCCGTCACGGCATCGTCCACATCTCGCGCGCGAAGGCGACGCTGGGCATCGCGCGCTACCTGAAGCAGGCCGTGACGGACGCCGTGCCCGTCTGCCTCTTCCTGGACGAGGACGGCGTCGACGCCATCAAGGCCCGGGCGCAGGCCGCCGGCACGAAGGTGTCCACCAACGACGTGGTCAACGCGACGCTGCTGAAGTTCTTCGGCGAGTGCACCCGCGATCCGCGAGCGCCAACCGACGTGGGCCTGTACTTCCCCATCGACGTCCGCGAGTTGCTGGGAGCACCCCCGGGGTCGGTGGCCAACTGCCTGGGGAACGCGTCCGCGGTGCTGAAGCGCGCGGACCTGTGGAGTTCGAGCGTCACCGAGCTGGCCCTCCGCAACCGGGCCGTGGTGTCTGCCTATGGCCGGACGCAGCTGCGGGAGGACCTGCACTGGGCGGACTACTGGCGCCGCAACACGAGCCAGGGCAGCGTGTATCACCACTGGCTGCTCGGCAGGGACCGCGTCTATTCCTCCAACTGGACCAGCCTGGAGCTGGCGCACGTGCGCTTCGACGACGCGGCCTTCGTCACGCTGCTGAGGAGCTCGCAGCTCAACAAGTGGCTGCTGTTGCCGGCCTTCCACAGCACCGTCCTGCCCCGGATGGAGGACGGCCGGATGAAGCAGGTGGTGCGGGTGAGCGTCCGGCGGGAGCACTTCCGGACGCTGGCGCGGCACCTGGCGGACTGGCCCCACGTGCAGGAGGCCATCCGGCTGGACACCGGCGAACGGCTCAGGGCCGGGCCGTGACCGGCTGCTCCGACAGCGCCGGGTCTTGGAACACGGGGACGTCCTCCTTGAAGACGTTCCGCTCCACGGGAGGGGGCGGCTTCATCAGGTTCTGGGTGAGCCAGCCCAATCCCTGACGCTGCAGGGCGGACCGGTGCCAGATCCAGGCCGACACATGGACGGGCTGGGCACCGACGCTCATCTTCGGCCCGGCCGTGGTCATCCCCATGTTGACCGCCTTGCAGCCGTGCTCGATGGCGTAGCGGACGACCTCGTACAGCAACCGGAAGTAGACGCCCTCCTCCAGGGCCGCCTCGCGAGAGAAGCCGGTGCAGGAGAACCGGAGCATGGGTCCGTCGACGAACAGCAGCCCGAACCCGGCGACGCTGTCATCGGGCCTGCGGAGCAGCATCACCTTCGCCTCGGGCATGTCACTGGCGGACGCGAAGAAGCTCTCGGTGAGGACCAGCCGCCGGTACTGGGTGGCGCGGTCGTAGAGGGTCCGCCACAGCGCCGTGAGCTGGGGCGCAAGCTCCGCGAACTGTTCCACGACCTCGACGCGAAGCGAAGCCGTCTCCTTCATGCACCCCGCCAGTCGCCCCCGGTAGCGGGCCCGCATGTGGGCCTTGTATTCATTGAACGAGGTGAACGGCAGCGGGACCACGAACGCCGCCGGAAGCGGCGAGGGCACGAAGCCCAGGCGGCGGAGCACCTCCACGGCACCGGGCGCGGCCGTGGGCTCGATGTCCCGGATGACGACCAGCGACGAGCGCTGACGCTCCGCCTCCGCTTGCGCCCAGCGCGCCAGGGTCGTGATGGCTTCGGTGCTGGACAGCGACGAGCGCACCGGGAATCCCACCCCGGCCGGGTTGCCGACTTCGATGACGCCGTACTTCAGGAAGCGAGGAGCCGCGCCGCGCACCAGGTGGACGGCCTGCTGGATCCGCTCATTGCCGAGGTCCGCCCCATCGATGGTGTTGCGATACGTGGCGGCGACCCCCACGGGCTGCCCGCGCCCGTCGCTGAGCGTGACGGGTACCTGATGGAACCCTTCCATCTGGATGTGCTGGGCGCACTTGAGGAAGCGCTGGCTGAGATTGAAGTGTCCCTCGGGAACCCAGCAATCCCAATCACGCGCGCCTCCGTCCTTCCAGAACGCCCCACCGGCTTCCCGGACCGTCACTCCGCCGGAGCCGTGCTCGACGGATGAAAGCCTTTCGGCGCTGCTACCGCGCATGTCATTCCTCCGCGGACATCGGAGGCGGAACAGTGCCCTGGCGCCCCATGACACGGGAAGGCTCCGGCGGGTTGCCGGCGGTCTGTCACAAAACCCAACCGTGACTCCGCGGCGATGTCAGACGCGCGTCCCAGGATGTCGCCGTGTTTCATTCAGCCCGGCCTGTCCATCCGGTATCGTCTCAAGAGCGCGTCGAACTGGTGGATGCCCTGCGCGGCTTCGCGCTGTGCGGTGTCTTCGTCTCGAACTCCTTCCTCTGGTTCGGAGGCCGCAACCTGCTGCCCCCCGAGCAGCTCCAGGCCCTGGGGTCGCCGCTGCCGGAGCTGGTGACCGGCGCCCTGTACCTGTTCTTCGTGGCGCACAAGTTCCTCAACCTCTTCGGCTTCCTCTTCGGGCTGGGCTTCTCCATCCAGCTGTCGCGAGCGGAGGACAGGGGCACCTCGCATGTCCCGATCCATCTGCGGCGGATGGGGGTGCTGTTCTGCTTTGGAGCGGTGCACCTGCTGGGGCTCTGGCTGGGAGACATCCTCCACCTGTACGCGCTGGCGGGCCTGCTGCTGCTGCTCTTCGCCGGAAGGTCGGACCGGACGCTGTGGCGCTGGGTGGTGGTGTTGCTGGGAGTGACGCCGCCCCTGGTGCTCGCGCTTCAGCTGTGGGGGCCGGGAGCGGCTGCGCCTGTCCCTGAATCGGCGCTGCGGGCCGAGCTGCTGACGGCGCTCTCCAGTGACTCGGTCTGGAGGGCGCAGGCCGGAAACGCCCGCTACGTCTGGCGGACGTGGTTCAGCTCCCCCCGGGTGCTCATCTGGCTCGCGCTCATCCTGGGCCGCTTCCTGCTGGGCCTGCTGGCGGGGCGGCACCGGTTGCTGCAAGACGTAGAGCGACACCGCGCCCTGCTCCTGTCTCTTCTACACATCTGACGCTGCCGACGATAAGGCGC
>NZ_RAVW01000372.1 GCF_003611585.1 Corallococcus exercitus
CTTCCGCACCACGGACAACCCGATGCCCGTGCCCTCGACCTTGTCGCGGCTCTCCAGGGTCTGGAAGATGCCCCAGATGCGCTCGTGGAACTCCGGGGCGATGCCCGCGCCGTTGTCGGCGACGGTGAACTCGTACTGCTCTCCCACGTCCCGCCACGTCACCTGGATGCGCGGATCCGGCCGGTGCAGGCGGGTGAACTTGATGGCGTTCCCGACGAGGTTGAGGAACACCTGCTGCAACTTCACGCGCTCGGCGCTCACCGTGGGCGCCCCCGGCTGCACCGCCACCTGCACCTCCAGCGGCGGGGCCAGCAGCTCCACCACCTCCTTGAGCAGGGCCCCCGTGTCCACCGGGGCCGGCTCGCTCAGCTTGCCCGCGCGGGAGTAGGTGAGGATGCCGTCGATGAGGGCCTCCATGCGGTGCACGCGGCCGTGCAGCCGCGTGATGAACTCCTGCGCCTCGGCGGTGAGGTTCGTGCCCACCTCCTCCTTGAGCCACTCCGCCAGGTTCGCGATGCCGCGCAGCGGCGCCTTCAAGTCGTGGGAGGCCACGTAGGCGAACTGATCCAGCTCGCGGTTGGACTGCTCCAGCGCCTGGGTGAGCCGCGTCAGCTCGCGGTTGCGCTCCTCCGCCTGCTGGCGGGCGCGCACCATGTCGGTGACCTCCACTGCGTGGGTCATCACGCCGAAGGTCTCCCCGTCCTCGTCGACGAGCGGCTGGTAGACGAAGTTGAAGTACGCATCGTCCACGCGGCCGAAGCGCTCGACCCGCACGGGCACCTCGTTCCCGATGAAGGGCTCCTTCGTGGCGTACACCTGGTCGTAGAGCTCGAAGAGCCCCTGGCCCGCCAGGTCCGGGAAGGCGTCCGGGATGGTCTTGCCCACCAGGGGCCGGTTGCCCGCCACCCGGGCGTAGCCCGGGTTGACGACCTGGATGACGTGCTGGGGCCCGCGGGCCACCATGATGGCGGCGGGCGCCTGCATGAAGACCTGGGTCAGCCGGTTGCGCTCCACCTCCAGCTGCTGCTCCAGGCGGTGCTGCTGGGTGATGTCGCGCAGGGTGAGCACCACACCCAGCAGGGAGCCGGTCTCGGTGTAGACCGGGATGGCGCTGCCCTGGACGCGCAGCCTGTGGCCGTCCGGCGTGCAGATGTTCCACACCTCGTGGAGGACGCGCTCCCCGCGCCCCGCCCGCGCCGGGGGCAGTTCGTCGGGGGAGAGCGGCGTGCCGTCCACCCGCTCCTGCCGGAAGGCCTGGGCGGCGAAGGGCGCGCCCACGTGCAGCCCCGGGAGGAGCGTGCGGGCCATGTCGTTGAGGAAGCTGATGCGGCCCGCCGTGTCGAAGGTGAGCACGGCGTCGGCGATGTGGCTCAGCATCGCGATGCGCTCGGCGGCCAGCGCTTCAATGCTCCTGCGCGCCAGCACCTGCTCCGTGGTCTCCACCGCGTGCGCCATGATGCCGAACACGCTTCCGCTCGCGTCCTTGAGCGGCTGGTAGACGAAGTCCGCGTAGAGGTCCTCCACCACCCCGGTGCCCTTGCGGTCCAGGCGCACCAGCGCGTCGTGCGCGATGAAGGGCTTGCCGCTGGTCCGCACGGTGTCGAGCAGCTCCAGGAAGCCCTGGTCCGCGATCTCCGGCAGGGCCTCGCGCAGGGGCTTGCCGAGCAGCTCCCGGTTGCCGGTCAGCTGCTGGTAGAGCGGATTGGACACGGTGAAGCGGTACTCGGGCCCCTCCAGCACGGCGATGATGGCCGGGGCCTGCATGAAGACCTCGTACAGCCGCTCGCGCTCCGCCCTCGCCTCCGCCAGCGCGCGGTCGCGCTCCTGGCGCGCGCGGACCTCCCGCGTCACGTCGAAGACGGAGACGAAGACGCCGCCCACCGCGCCCGTCTCGTCGCGGACCGGGCTGTAGCAGAGCGTGAGGTAGAACTCCTCGGGGTGGCCGTGCGGCGCGAGCGGATACATCCGCTCCTCGAAGTTGACCGTCTCCCCGTTGAAGATGCGCGGGTAGATGGCTTCGTTGATGTGCCACACCTCCGGCCAGCACTCCTTGTTGCCCTGTCCCAGGCCCCCGGGGTGCTTGCTGCCCATGAGCAGGCGGTACCCGTCGTTGTAGAACTGGTAGAGCTGCGGACCCCACAGGACGATGAGCGGGAACTGGGAGCCCAGCACCATGCTCACCGCGGTCTTCAGGCTCTGGGGCCAGCGCTCCGGGGGGCCCAGCGGATGCGCGCTCCAGTCCTTCTCCCGGTACAGCGCGCCGACCTCACCGCCATTGGGGAAGACCTGGGTCACCGTGTTCGTTCCGGGTGTCCGCTGCACGGCCATGTCAGGGCATCTCCACGAGGGTCCAGTACTTGTTCAGCGTGGCCATGACCTCCACGAAGTTGATGAACGTGACGGGCTTGAGCAGGTAGCCGGCGACGTTCAGGTTGTACGCGTCGATCTTGTCCCGCTCGTCCGCGGACGTGGTGAGCACCACCACGGAGGCGGTGCGCAGCTCCGGATCCGCGCGCAGGGCGCGCAGGAACTCCAGGCCGTTCATCTTGGGCAGGTTGAGGTCCAGCAGCACCAGCCGGCGCCCCTCGGGCACCTTGCCACTGCGCAGCATCTCCAGGCCCTCCAGGCCGTTGGTGGCGACGTAGAGCGGGTTGGCGATGTGGTTCTTCTGGAAGGCGCGGCGGACGTTCATCACGTCCACCTCGTCGTCCTCGATCAACAGGATGTGCAGCGTTCTGTCACCGGAGGTGGCGGCGGTCATCGGAGCCTTTCGAGCCTGCACGGCATCGCGACTCAGGAGGAGTCCGAGCGCGCGGGCATCTAGCGTTCGCTTCCGGGCGGATATCAGGCACCTTCGGGTGACTGTCTGCTTTCCGACGCGACCCTTTGTACGCCTGCTCGGGAGGGCGCCTGGAGAGTGTCGTCTACCCTTCACTCGGCGCCCATGGGTTGAGGGCCTTCGCACGGGGACGGTATTGCGGAGGACCCGTTGCGCGGTCCCCCCTCCATGGATGACTCCCTCAAGACAAAGGACGAACTCCTCGCCGAGGTCCAGGGCCTGCGCAAGGCCCTGCGGCAGAACAGCGCCGACCTCGACCAGTTCACCTACGTGGCCAGCCACGATCTGCGGGCCCCGCTGCGCGGCATCTCCAACCTGTCCCAGTGGTTGGAGGAGGACCTGGGACCGCAGGTGGGCCCGGGGGCGCGCAAGCAGCTGGAGCTCTTGCGTGGGCGCGTGCAGCGGATGGAGGCCATGCTGGATGGGCTGCTGGAGTACAGCCGCGCGGGCCGCGTCCGCCAGACGCCCGAGCCGGTGGAGGTGGGCCGGTTGCTCCACGATGTGATGGCGCGGCTTGCGCCAGGGCCTTCCGCGCGGCTGGAGACGGGCCCCGGGATGCCGGTGCTCGTCACGGAGCGCGCGGCGCTGGAGCAGGTCTTCCTGCACCTGCTCTCCAATGCCCTGAAGCACGCGGGCCGGGAGGACGTGCGGATCCGCGTGGAGGTGGAGGCCACCTCCGCCGTCCATCACTTCTCCGTCGCGGACGACGGCCAGGGGATCGCGCCCCGGTACCACGAGAAGATCTGGAGCCCGTTCCAGACGCTCGTCTCACGCGACAAGGTCGAGGGCGCCGGCATGGGCCTGAGTGTCGTCAAGAAGCTCGTGGAGGGTCGCGGCGGCCAGGCCTGGGTCCAGTCCGCCGAAGGCACGGGCACCACGTTCCACTTCACCTGGCCCGGATCCGAGGAACGCCTCGCGTGAGTGTCACCCCTGCCTCTCCTCCCTCGGTGGAAGTCCCCACCATGACCGAGCACCTCCGGCTGCTGCTTGTCGACGACGACGAGGTCGACCGGCTCCTGGTCCAGCGCCTGCTGGGAACGACCGGACTGTCGGTGGACGTGGTGGAGGCCGCGAGCGGGAGCGAGGCGCTGGAGCACCTGAAGGCGCGGCCCTTCGACGTCATCCTCCTGGACTTCTTCCTGCCGGGAGAGGACGGGTTCTGGGTGCTGCGCGAGCTGGGCAGCCGGGGCTCGCGCTCCCCCATCATCGTCCTCACCGGCCAGGGCAGTGAGCAGACGGCCGTCGAGCTGATGAAGGCGGGCGCGTCCGACTACATCGCCAAGGGCCGGTTGTCCGCCGAGCGGCTGGGGCAGAGCCTGCGCCAGGCCATGCGGCTGCACCTGGCGGAGCAGCGGCACCGCGCGCTCGCGGAGGCCCTGCCGCAGATCGTCTGGACGGCGGGCCCCGACGGCCGGCCCGAATACTTCAACCGGCGCTGGTACGACTACACCGGCCTGCCCCCCGTGTCTTCGCGGGAGGAGCGCGGGAGCACGAGCGCCATGCTCCCCCGGGACGTCGTCCACGCGGACGACGTGGTGGGCTGTCTGGGCAAGTGGAACGACAGCCGTCAGGCGGGGGCGCCCTTCGAGTGCGAGGGGCGCATCCGGCGCCATGCGGACGGCACCTACCGCTGGCACCTCATCCAGGCCCTGCCGCTGCGCAACGCGCACGGCCACATCCTCCAGTGGTTGGGCACCTGCACCGACATCGATGATCAGAAGCGCGCGGCGGAGACGCTGAGCTTCCTGGCGGAGGCGAGCACCATGCTCACCGCCTCGCTGGAGATGTCCGTCACGCTGGAGCGGCTCTCCGCGTTGATCCTCCCCCGGCTGGGGGACTGGTGCGCCGTCTACCTCCAGGACGACGACGGGCCCGTGCGCCAGGCGATGGTCGCCCACGCGGACCCCACCCGGGTGCCCCTGCTGCGCGAACAGCACCGCGCCTTCCCTCCGTCCGCCACCGCCAGCCACGGCGTCGCGCGGGTGCTGCGCACGGGAGTGCCGGAGCGCCTGCCCGAGCTCACCGAGGACGTCCTCCTGGAGGTCCTGGGCCCACAGGGCGACGACGAGCGGATCCGCCCGGGGTCGTGGATCATCGTCCCCCTGTGGGCTCAGCGGCGCGTCTTCGGCGCGCTGATGGTGTGCGCCTCCCCTTCGGGCCGCCGCTACGGCGCGCGGGACCTGGAGCTGGTGCAGGAGCTGGCGCGGCGGGCGGAGATCGCCATCGACAACGCGCGCCTGTTCGAGATGGCCAAGGCGGAGCACCTGGGCGCCGAGCAGGCCAACCGCGCCAAGGACGAGTTCCTGGCCGCGGTCTCCCACGAGCTGCGCACCCCGCTGATGGCGATGCTGGGCTGGACGCGGATGCTGCGCACGGGACAGCTGGGGCCGGAGAAGGCCGCCCGCGCCCTGGAGGCGGTGGAGCGAAACACGCAGGTGCAGACGCAGCTCATCGAGGACCTGCTCGACGTGTCGCGGATCATCACCGGCAAGATGCGGCTGGAGATCCGCCCGGTGAACCCCGCCGCGTTCATCGAGGCGGCGCTGGATTCGGTGCGGCACGCGGCCGACGCGAAGGGCGTCACGCTCTCCGCCGAGCTGCCCCCGGGCACCGGCTCCATCCATGGCGACGCGGACCGGCTGCAGCAGATGGTCTGGAACCTGCTCTCCAACGCCATCAAGTTCACGCCCCGGGGCGGCCAGGTCATCGTGCGCCTGCGGTGGGTGGAGGGCCACGTCCTCATCGAGGTCCAGGACACCGGCCAGGGCATCCCCCGGGCCTACCTGGGGCAGATCTTCGAGCGCTTCTGGCAGGTGGACGGAAGCTCCACCCGGAAGCATGGCGGCCTGGGATTGGGGCTGGCCATCGTGCGGCACCTCACGGAGCTGCACGGCGGCACCATCGAGGCGACGAGCGAGGGCGAGGGGCATGGCGCCCTCTTCCGGCTGACGCTGCCGCTGTCGGCCGCGGCGGCGTCGAGGGGAAGCCCGCCCCTGCTCCAGACCCAGGCGCGCCAGGATGCGCCGTCGCTCGCCCGGAGCGTGCTGGAGGGGTTGCAGGTGCTGGTGGTGGACGACGAGCCCGACGCGCTCGAGCTGCTCGCCGTGGTGCTGGAGAACCGCGGGGCCCAGGTCGTCACGGCCTCCAGCGCCCGCGACGCGCTGGAGAAGCAGCAGCTCCACCGCCCCCACGTCATCATCTCCGACATCGGCATGCCTGGGGAGGACGGCTACTCCTTCATCCGCAGGCTGCGCGCCCTGCCGCTGGAGCAGGGGGGCCAGACGCCCGCCATCGCGCTCACCGCCTTCGCGCGGATGGAGGACCGCACCCGGGCCCTGCTCGCGGGCTTCCAGATGCACGTGCCGAAGCCCATCGAGCCCGCGGAGCTGATCATCGTCCTCGCGTCGCTCACCGGACGGCATCCGCTGGTGGACGAGCGGGTGCGGGGACGCTCCGCGTAGTTTGCTATGAAGCCGCCATGTCCAAGGATTCCGCTGATTCCCGCCCTGTATTGAGGGCGGTTCTCAACGTCGTGGTGGGCTTCCTGGAACTGCTGCGCACGGTGCACCGGATCGTGTTCGACGCGGCCCGCTGGCTGCGGCTGCGCCACGTGTGGCTGAAGCCCCGGCCGGGGGACATCTACATCGCCACCTTCCCCAAGTCCGGGACGACGTGGATGCAGCAGATCGTCTACCAGCTCCTCACCCGGGGCCGCGGCGAGTACGACCACATCCTCCAGGTGGCGCCCTTCCTGGAGGAGCTGGTCCTCTCCCCCCGGGCCGAGCAGCTGCTGGATGGGCTGGAGAGCCCGCGCATCCTGAAGACACACACGAAGTACAAGTTCCTCCGGCCGCCGCCGGACTGCCGCATCATCTACGTGACGCGCGCCGCGCCCGACGCGCTGGTGTCCCGCTACACGCACAACTGCGTGATGACCGGCCTGCGCCTGGACTTCGACAAGTTCGTCCAGAAGATGCTGAGCAAGGACGAGTGGGGCGATCACCTGGCCTCGTGGTGGCCGCACCGCGCGGACGCGAACGTGCTGCATGTGCGCTACGCGGACCTTGTCGCGGACCGCGAGGGCTGCATGCGCCGCATCGGCGCGTTCCTGGGCGTGCCCGTGGCGGACGAGGACCTGCCCCTGCTGATGGAGAAGACGGGCTTCGAATACATGAAGCAGCACGACGCCCGCTTCGACCCGCGCACGGTGGTGTACGAGCCGAGGGAGCCGGGGGCGGGCTTCATCAACAAGGGCGGCGTGGGCCGGGGCAAGCCGGCGCTCAAGCCGGAGCACCGGGCCCGGATGGACGCCCGGTTCCAGGCCCTCCGCCAGAAGCTGGGCATCACCGAGGACGCCATCTGAGCGGCGCGGTGCGCGGGCGTCAGTGCTTGCGGCGCTGGAGCTTGCGCAGGCCCTCGAGCAGCGCCTCACCGTCCGGAGTGCCCAGGCCGGTGCACGCGTTCCAGAGCGTGTCGTGGCTCGCGAAGTACGCGCCGTTGCCGCCCTGGGTGATGCGGCGGACGACGGGCACGCCCTCGGTGACGAGCGCGTACAGCCGGGGGTGGAGGAAGCCCACGCGCTCCCCCAGCGCCTCGTTGAGGCGGACGATGAGCGCGGCCCACATCGGCGCGGCGGCGCTCGTGCCCGCGGCGACGCCCTGCTGGCCCTTGAAGACGATCTGATAGCCGGTGTGCAGGTCCGCGTTCGCCGCGACGTCCGGCACGCCCCGGCCCGTGCCGCGGGAGAGGTCGAAGACGCCGTTCTTCCACGACGACTTCACCAGGTCGGGCACGCCCATGCCGCGCTGGTACAGCGGCAGCGCGTTCATGGTGCTGACGCCGCCGCTGCTCGCGCCCGCTGCCGTGGAGGTGTTGCCCAGCGCGCCCATGGACATCGCCTCCCCCAGGCGGTTCCACACGCGCTCGTGGTGGAGGACGTCCCCCAGCGCTTCCAGCGTCGTGCCGCCGCAGCCCAGCACCAGCGCGCTGGCGGCGGGGTAGCTCGTCGCGGCCAGCGTGATGGCGCCGGTGGGCGAGTGGCCGTTGACGGGCACCTGCGAGCCCAGGTCTCCGGACGCGGCGCACACGGTGATGCCCAGGAGCGCCGCCTCGATGAAGAGCCGCTCGAAGGCCAGCTCCTCGCCCTGCTGGATGAGCGAGCCTTCATAGAAGGACCAGCTGGTGGTCAGCACCGAGGGCAGGTTCTCCCGGTCGCTGATGGCCTCCGACAGGACGCGGTGGTAGTCCCGCAGCGAGTAGTCCTTCGAGCCCGCGTTGTAGACGACGACGCGCGCGCCCGGACACACGGAGGCCACCAGCTCCACGTCCATGGTGACCTCCGCGTTGGAGGCGGTGTTGAGGGCCCCCGCCTTGTTGGGCCCCACGTTCACCACCGGCGCCGTGCGCTTGACGCCTACGGACTTCAGGTACGCCTCCAGGTCCGCCGGCTTGTAGCCGCCCGCCAGCTCGATGATGCCCACGCACTGGCCCTCGCCCTGGTTGCGGGGGTAGCGGTAGAGGTTCGCCACCTGGGGCGCCGTGTACGAGCGCACCCCGGCCTGCTTCGCCAGTTCGCGGGGCACGGGCAGCGTCGCGGCGTTGTGGATGACGAGCGGCCGGGTGTCCAGCCCGAGCACCCACTCCGCCACGCCCCGCAGCGCGTGAGGCAGTGTCACCGGCTTCGTGTGGGTCAGGTAGGACGTGTGCCCGTGGGTATAGCGCCGCAGGTCCACGCCGAAGGCCTTGCCCATGGCCACCGGGGTCCCCTGGAGGACCACGGAGCCCCGGGCGCGCTGCTCGGACACGACGCGCAGCGCGTGCTTCTTCGCGAAGGCGCGGACGGTCTTCAGGTGCTTCGGATCCGTGCCGTACTTCGCCTCGAACTCGTCGTGGGTGAGCGGGCGGCGCGGGGGATCCGCGCACAGCTGGGCCACCGTGGGCAGCGGCGAGCCGTGGCGCAGCACCAGGGTCACCTCCACGGTGCCGGTGGCGGCGCGGCTCCGGAGGGGGGGATGCACGGACTCCGGGGACACACGCGCGCTCTGCGCCAGGGGGATGCGGGGCATGCGCGGCTTTCTACCACGCGGAGTCCGGGCTCCCGGTAGCCGGGCCCCGTCATAGGCACGGGCGCGGGCCCCGGCTAGGCTCGCCCGCCTGCCCATGGACCGAGTCCTCCGCATCAAGCCCCACCTGCGCGCCGAGGTGCTCGACGCGCGGCGCGTGTTCCTCGTCGGGGAGCGCGCCCAGTTCCTGCTGGAGGGCGAGCTGCACGCGAGCATCGTGCCCCTGCTGGATGGCCAGCGCACCGTGGCGAACGTCATCGCCGCGCTGGCGGGACGGGCCTCCGCGCCGGAGGTGCTCTACGCGCTGTCGCTCCTGGAGGAGCGCGGGCACGTGGAGGAAGCGCATGACGTCTTCGACGACAGCGTCGCCGGCTTCTGGGAGTCGCTGGGCGTGGGCGCGGCGGTCGCGGCGGGGCGGCTCCTGGACATGTCCGTCGCGGTGCGCGCCGTCGACGGCGAGGACGGGGAGCGGCTGGCGGAGGCGCTGCGCGACACCGGCCTGGACGTGCGCGAGGACTCCGACCGCCACGTGCTGCTGGTGGACGACTACCTGTCGCACGAAGCGCTCGTGCTGGCCCGTGCAGCCCGGAGCGCGGGCGCCGCGTTCCTCCCGCTGAAGGTGTCTGGCACCGCTTGCCATGCGGGCCCGGTGGTGGGCACCGGCGAGCGCGCGTGCTGGACGTGCCTCACGGCGCGGCTGCTGGACAACCGCCCCATCGAGAAATACCTCGCGCGCAAGGGCACCCCACCCCAAGCCACC
>NZ_RAVW01000373.1 GCF_003611585.1 Corallococcus exercitus
GCTCAGCTTGTGGCGGGGTTCGTGGGTTTGGCGGCGGCTCTGTTTTTTTCAAGCAGAAGACGGCATACGAGGTCTGCGCATGTCTCGTGGGCTCGGAGATGTGTATATGAGACAGTGCCGCTGGCGCTTCACATGGAAAGCAGTACGGGCCGGAACGGCAACGCGCACCTGCCGGGCGGGGTCGTGCGCTGCCAGTGAGCACTTGTGATCGCGCCGCGCGCGCATCCATTGCTGGACGACATCCGTATGGTCCCTCGGGGCCTGTCGCCATGGCGGGCCTCGCGGTTGCCCGCCTGCCTTGGGTCGCCGGGGTCTGGCAGGCCCCATTCCAAGGTGGACGGGGGGCCGTGTTAGGACTGCGACACGTCCCGTCCCCGCGGCAGGAGCGCGAGGGCGCGACGCCTCTTCCTGGAAGGACTCATGCGTTCGACTTCGGCACTGGCGTTGATGATGGCTTCCCTCGCGGTGGGCGCGCTGTCCGCTTGCGGCGACGACAAGACGGACAACACCCCGGACTCGGGCACCGGTACGGACGCGGGCACCGACGGTGGCACCAGCACGGGCAACGGTCAGTGCCCGGCCTCCGCCATCTTCTGCGAGAACTTCGACAAGGGTCAGAACGGCTGGCGGACGCCGGACGAGGACCACCACGCCACCATCACCATCGATAACACGCGCACCCGCTCCGGCAGCGGCGCGGTGCACGTGAAGACGGACCCGGGCTACAACGAGGACACGGGCGCGGGGGACCAGCAGGCCATCGCGCACCTGCGCAAGGACATGCCGGCGTTCGGCACGAAGCTCTACACGCGCGCGTACGTGTACCTGAGCCGGGCCTCGCCGGAGGGCGTGATGGGGACGTACTTCATCCTCTTCTCGCCGAAGGACAACGACTTCGGCGGCATCGAGCTCCAGGGGATGCACAACGGCGCGTTCGCGCTGGATGACTGGAGCGGCATCAAGGGCACGGGCTGGAACCTCCAGGACAACACGACGGTGACGGTGTCGCCCAACAAGTGGACGTGCATCGAGTGGGGCGTGGAGCGCGCCGACACCTCCGCCACCACGGGCCACGCGCTGGTGTGGGTGGATGGGAAGCAGGCCTTCGACTTCCCGAACGTGGGCATCCGGCCGTTCACCAGCTTCGGGGTGGGCTACGGCTTCGTGCACCCGAAGGGCGACTCCGCGTCGGAGACGTGGATCGACGACCTCGCGGTGGCGCCCGAGCGCATCGGCTGCGAGTGACGCCATGTCTCTGAACCGCGTCGCGGACGAGACCCTTCGCATCCTGGATCAGGGCAGCTACGTGCCGCTCTCCGGGAGGGAGGTGTCCCTTCGCGACGCGGTGGAGCGCGCGGTCCAGGGCACGGTGCTGGTGCGCCCCGGGGACTTCGAACACCTCACCAGGCCCGCGCCGGTGCCGGGCTTCACCATCGAGGTGACGCCGGAGAAGACGGGTGACGCCGCGCGCCGCTTGGTGGAGCAGGAGGGGGAGCGGCGGGTGCTGGCGCTCAACTTCGCGTCGGCGGTGAACCCGGGTGGCGGCTTCCTCACGGGCGCGAAGGCGCAGGAGGAGGACCTGGCGCGGTGTTCGGCGCTGTACCCGTGCCTGCTGAAGTGGCCGGAGTACTACGACGTGAACCGCAAGCTGCGCTCGCCGCTGTACACGGATCACTTCATCTATTCGCCGGACGTGCCGTTCTTCCGCAACGAGCACCACGACCTCCTGGAGCGGCCCTTCGCCGTGTCGCTGCTCACGGCGCCCGCGCCCAACGCGAGGCAGCTGCCGGCGGGGGACCCGGAGGTCGCGCAGCAGCTGCGGGACGTGCTGTTCGCGCGTGCGCTCAAGGTGTTGCGGGTGGCGGCGCACCACGGGCACCGCACGCTCATCCTGGGGGCCTGGGGCTGCGGTGCGTTCCGCAACAACCCGCACGACGCGGCGGAGGCCTTCGCGCGAGGTCTGTCCACGATGGCGGGCGCGTTCAGCCGCGTGGTGTTCGCGGTGTACGAGCGCGGTGGGAAGGGGCCGAACCTGAGCACCTTCCGCGCACGCTTCGGCTGAGGGGCTGTCCTGTGTGCTCGCGCGCTTGCTAGCGTCGGGCACATGAGATGGCGCCAGCTGGGGCTCGTGGTGGGGATGCTCGCGTGCGCGGGCACGTCGAAGCAGGGACCGGTGCCCGAAGTGGCGCGCACCGAGGCCGCGAGCGCGGTGCTCACGGTGCAGGCGAAGGACGCGGGGGGACAGCCTCTTGCTGGCATCCCGTTCCGGATCCGTCAGGCCATGGCGGATCCTCCCGAGGTGTTCTGGGGAACGACGGACGCCCGTGGACAGGCCGCGTTGACGGTGCCCTCCGGCTGGTACGTCTTCACCGCCGAGGCTTCCGGCTACCAGACCTTCGTGGATCCGGACGTGCGGCTCGGGCGCGAGCATCCGGCGGCGGTGACGATGACGCTGCGTCCCGCCGCGCCGGTCTCCGGGCGCGTGGTGGACGGCGCGGGTCAGCCCCTCCGGGCCGTGTCGCTCTCGTGGATTCCGGCGGACACGACGGCGCCCCGGCTGGACCTCGTCGGGAATCCGGATGGCACCTTCCGCTTCGAAGGCATGGGGCCCGGCCCGGGCGTGTTGCTGGCGCGGCGCAGGGGCTACAGCGACGAGCGCTGGGTGTTCGACGCGCGGCCGGCGGAGCTGCCGCTGGTCATGCGCGAGCAGGGCACGCTGCGGGTGACGGCCTTCGCTCCGGATGGACGGCCGGTGAGCGCGTCAGAGGTGAAGGTCAAGGCACTCGATCCCGTGGCCAAGGAGGGGGCCTGGATCGACGAGAAGGTGAAGGACGCTCGGGTGTATCGGGGCCTGGAGGCGGGACGCTACCGGGTGACGTTCACGCATCGGGTGGGCGAGCACGCGGAGTGGACCGTGTCCTCGGACGTCGAGGTCGTGGCGGGGCAGACCCGCGAGCTGGCGCTCCGCTTCGACAACGTGCCGGCGCGCGCACCGCTCCGGGGCCGGGTGGTTGGCGCCGGCGGACAGCCCCTGGCGGACGTGTGGCTGCGCGCCTCCTCGGGTGATGCGAAGAAGGATGCCTTCGCGAGCTGGAACTCCGGCAAGACCGACGCAGATGGGCGCTTCACGTTGGAGCATCTGACTCGGGGGCCCGTGCGGGTCGAGAGCCCCAGTTGGGATGCGAAGGTCGAGATCGGTCCGGATGCGGAAGGAGTGTCGGTGGATCGCAGTTCCGACTACTTCGTCGAGGGGCGTGTGCTCGGGCCAGAGGGGAAGCCGCTGAGCCGCTTCATGGTGAACGGGAAGGACTACGAGGATCCGGAAGGGCGCTTCCGGTACACGTTGGAGGGCCCCTGGCCCGACTGGCTGGACTTCGCGGCGAAAGGGCTGGCGAGCACGCGCAGGTGGGTGGAGCCCGAAGCGGAGCGGACTGTTCTGCCGGACGTGACCCTGGGGGCGGGCCGCACCGTGCGCGTCAGGCTCGTGCGGAAGGACGGGCAGCCTGCCTTGTCGAAGGGCAGGGTGGTCGTGCTGCCAGCGCCGGGACGGGAGTCGACGTTCGCGTGGCTCCAGTCCTTCTTGATCGTGGAGGCGGATGGCCGCTTCGTGCTGGAGGACGTGGCGCGAGAGCCGGTGTTTCTTGAAGCAGAGACCGAAGCGGACGGAACGGCGTTGCACCCCCTGGGCACGGATGAGGAGGAGGTGACGGTGCCGCTCGCTCCGGCAGCCAGCCTGGTGGGGACGGTGTCGGATGAGGCAGGGCGCCCGTTGCCAGGCACTCGCTTGATGGCCGATTGCGAGGTCTATCCCGACCAGCTGCCCGTCACCGATGCGGAAGGCCGCTACCGCATCCGCGTCGTCCCAGGGCGCGAGTGCTTCTTGAGCGTCTACAGCAGTGGCGGCCCATCCGGTTGGCCCTCGCCGCCGCTGCGCGTCTTCTGGCCCCAGCGCTTCAGCAGCGGCCGTCCGGGAGAAACGGTCCGGGTGGATCTTCGCCCGCGCACGGGGCCCGCTTCCGTGCAGGTGCTGTTCCCAGAAAGGGATGAATGGCACCGGGTCCTGCTCGTCCCGGGAGACGTCCCGATGCCGCCGACGATGGACGCCATGCGTGCGTTGATGAGATCCGCGGTCGAACCGGATCCAGGCCCCGCCGAGCAAAGGCCGGAGCGCAAGGACGCGGACTGGAACCACCGCTCCTGGCATGAACCCCGGTTCAGCCACCTGCCCCTGGGGCGCTACACGGTGTTCGTGCTCGAAGGCCCCATGGCAATCGCGCTCCGCTACCCCGTGAACCTCACGGCGCCCGGTGTCCACCGCTTCGAGACGAAGCGCCCTGAAGAGGGTGGCGTGCACCTCGTTCGCTGACGGAGGCCGCGCCATGCCCTGCTAACCTGCGGGGCATGCGATGGAGCTGGGTGGGGCTCGTTGTCGTGGTGCTCGCGTGCGCGGAGGCGCCGCGGCCGGTGGTGAAGACGCGGTGGCCGATGGAGGAGAGGACGCTGACCGTCCGGGCCGTCGATGCACTTGGACAACCGATTCCCGGGGTGACGCTGCGGGCACGGCGCGCGGATCGCGGCTCCAGGGTCTCCAGGTCGGGCATCACGGATGTGAACGGGACGGTCCAGCTCCGCCTCATGCCGGGTGGGTACGTCGCCCAGGCGGAGGCCCCTGGCTTCGTGAGCGTGCTTCGCACGGACGTGAGAATCGCCTTCGACACGGAGGCCCGTTGGGACCTGTCCATGGCCCGCGCGGTTCCCTTCGAGGGCCGCGTCGTCGACATGAAAGGGCAGCCCATTGAAGGCGTCCGATTCCACCTCGAAACCCTTCCCATCGAGGACATCCTGGAGCCACTGCCTGGGACCGAGAGTGACGCGCAGGGGCGCTTCCGGTTCGACGGTGTGCCCGCGGGAGACGGGTGGCTTCAGCTTCGCGCCGAGAAGGACGGCTGGAGCCCCGTCCTCCTGCGGCGTCGAGCACCGCAACCGGAGCTTGGGGTGATGATGGGGGGGCTCGGCTCGCTCCAGGTCCGGGCGCTGGATCCGCAGGGAAGGCCGTTGCCAGGACGCTCGGTTTCCATCGAGGGGATGGGTGAACTCCGCGACCTCCCGTTCCTCAAGAGGGAAAGCCCGGACGCCGCCCTCTTCGAGAAACTCCCCGCCGAGCTCTACCGCATCACGGGGCGGTACGAACCGATGCCAGGCTGTGAGTGGTGGCGCACCATCGACAGTCAGGTCCTTCCGGGCACGCGGACGGACGCGACGGTGAGCTTCGAGGATGTTCCACAGGGAGGCCCGTGGCGGGGCCGCGCCGTGGACTTGAAGGGGCGACCGCTCGCCCATGGCATGGTGACGGCCTGGATGGGCGGGACCGGTGGCGTGGGCATGAGCGGCAGGTGCATGGCCCGCACGGAGGCCGATGGCTCCTTCGCCATTCCCTTCGTCTTCCAGGCTCCCTCCAGGCTGACCTGGTCGGTGACCGACTCCATGCCGGGTGTGGAGCGGCAAGCCCACCCGCCCTCGGAGGCGGATGCGCCGTGGGTGTTCTCCTCCGGCTTTGGCATCTTGAAGGGACGCGTCCTCCGTCCGGATGGACTGCCCGCCTGGTTCTTCGAACTCGACGGTTACGGCGTGGCGAATCCCCGCGGCGAGTACACCCAGTACGTTTACGCGTCAGGCCGCTCCCAATGGGTCATCGGGAATGTCCACGGCTTCGCTCCCGCGCTGGTTCGCGCCGAAGGACGCCTGGAGGAAACGGTGACCGTCCCGGATGTCCTCCTGGAGGTGGGCCGCACCGTCCGGGGGCGCCTCGTCGCGGCCGACGGCTGGACGAACGTGGCGAGGCAGGAGGTCGAGCTCCTCGAGGTGTTCGACCTGGAGGTTCGCGGCAGGCATGGTCCGCGAAAGACCGATACCGATGAGGACGGGCGCTTCGAGTTCGAGCACGTGGCCTCCCGGGCCCAGGTCCTCCGCGTGCGCGCGAAGGGACAGGGAACGGTGCTCCAGCTGCTCCGCCCCGGGGAGGATTCGGTGAAGTTGCGGCTCGTGGCCGATGCCGAGCTCCAAGGCACCGTGACGGATGGCGCGAAGGTTCCCCTGGCGGGCGTGGGCCTGAAGGTCCGCTGTGAAGGCGGCTTCGAGGCGGAGTCCGGAACCGACGTCGCGGGCCGCTACTCGATCCAGGTGCCGGGCGACCGCGAATGCTTCGTGCACGCCGTGGCGCGTCCCCTGAACGTGTCCACGTGGCATCCGCCCCCGGTGTCCTTCTCGCCGCGGCGGATCCGTCCGGGCCCGGGCTCGCATCCGACCCTGGACATCGAAGCACGGCAGGGGCCGGGCACGGTGCGCGTGCACGTCGAGGCTTCGCGTGAGTTCGTGTCGGCGTTCATCGTGCCGGGGGACGTGCCCCTGCCTGGCTCAGGCGAGGCGCTGGACGCGCTCATCCGGGAGGGCCTGGACGCGGAGCCGGGCTACGACTCATGGGACCCAGGCGAGGGGATGCCGTCCTTCATGGCCGCCGCGCGCTTCAGCTTCGGGCACCTGCCCCTGTGGACCTATACGGTCTTCGTCCGGGACGAGGTGGACGGTGGGGACTCCATCGCGCGCATGACCGTGGTCCTGCAGGACGCGCAGGTGCACACCGTCACGCTGGAGCGCCCCGCCTACCGCGGGGGGACGTTCCTCCCGCGCTGAAGCCCGCCTACGCCCCGTCCACCGGCAGCGTCACCACGAACGCCGCGCCACCACCGGGCGCGTCCTCCACCCAGACGCGGCCGCCGTGCGCTTCCAGTATCTGCCGCACGATGTAGAGCCCCAGCCCCAGGCCTCCCGTGCGCGCGGAGCCCTGGACCTGGGCGAAGCGCTGGAAGATGCGCTCGCGCTCGGCGGCGGGGACTCCCGGACCTCCGTCCCGCACCGTCAGCCGCAGCTGGCCGTCCTGCTGGCGCAGCGCCACGTGCACCGGCGAGCCCTGGCCGTAGCGCAGCGCATTGGCGATGAGGTTGCTCACCACCTGCTCCATCCGGAGCTTGTCGAACCGGCACGGCGCCGGCCCCTCCACGCGCGCGTCCAGCGCCACCCCGGCCTGCTTCGCCTCGTCCTCGAAGCGCGCCACCAGGTCGTGCACCACCGGCGCCAGGTCGCCGCTCGCCAGCTCGAAGTCCAGCTTGCCCGTGCGGATGCGGCTCACGTCCAGCAGGTTGTCCAGCAGCGCCGCCAGCCGCTTGAGCTGCCGGTCCGCCGCGTCCAGCCGCACCGTGACCTTGTCGGAGCCCACGGGCTCGTCGCCCTTGCTCTCGGACATGCGGCGCAGCAGGTCCACCTGGAGGCGCAGCGACGTGAGCGGCGTGCGCAGCTCGTGGCTCGCCACCGACAGGAAGTCGTCGCGCGTGCGCACCGCCTCCTGCAGCGCCTCCTCCGTCTCCTTCAGCGCGGTGATGTCCAGGATGGCCCCGCGCACCACCATCACCTTGCCGTTCGCGTCGCGGATGACGCGCGACCGGCTGATGAGCCAGTGCCACGAGCCGTCCGGCCAGTGCGTGCGGAAGGTGGAGGAATACGACAGCACGTCGTTGTGGAAGATGGCCGCCACCTGCGCTTCCACCGCCGGCCGGTCGTCCGGGTGCAGCGACGCCAGGAACTGCTCGTGCGTCCACTCCGCCAGGGGCTGCGGGTAGCCGTAGAGCCGGTCATGCCCCTCCGAGCGGAATACCTGCCCGGTGACGAGGTTCGTCTCCCACACGGCCATCTGCGCGGACTCCAGCGCCACCTGGAACCGCTCGCCCAGCTGGCGGAAGCGCTCCTCGGTGCGCGCGACCTCGTTCTCCGCGCGCTGACGGCGGGTGATGTCCGTGGCCAGCACCCACATCTCCCCGCCCACCGGCCGCACGGACAGCTCCAGCCAGACGCCCGACGGCAGCTCCGACAGGAACCGCGCGGGCTCGCGCGTACCGAGCGCGTCCAGCAGCCGCTCGTGCAGCGTCGTGCCGGCCAGCATCGGCTGCGCCGCCCACGGCGTCATGCCCTCGCAGGTGCCATACGGCAGGCCCAGCAGGGACGCGGCGCGGTGGTTGAGCTCATGGATGGTTCCCTGCGCGTCGAGCGCCAGGAACGCCTCGGCCATCATCTCCCGCAGGACCTGCAGGCGGGTCTGCGCGGACATGCTGGCCTCGTCGGCCGGAAGCGGGGGCAGGTGGGTGTCCTTCGGCATGCGCCCGGAGGCCGCGTCCGGCGAGGACGGGTCGTCCTTGGAGGCATGGCGGACAGGCTCGAACGGACCACCGGGCAAAGGACTCATCGGAGGTGCACGCTCCCGCACGGCCCCCGCGCCCGTCAAGCGAGCGCGGGGAGGATCCAGGCCGTCTGTCAGCCCAGCGGATCCGTGAGGGGTTCAGGCATGACCCACAGCTCCGTGGGGCGCGCGTAGGCCTGGTCGAACGCGAAAAGGATGCCATTCCAACGATCCCAGAAATCCGCCCAGCTGTACTCGCAGGGAGGGGAGGTGAGCGGGTTTCCGTCGCGGTCCGGCTGGGCGTAGGCGTAGTCCGCGTAGGTCCAGCGCACCGTGCCGAAGTCCGTCATCAGGAATGGCGTCAGCGCCTGGAGCACGCCCGCGCGGGACACCTCGTCGGTGGGCGACCCCGCGGGCGTGAAGACGGGCTGGGCCTGATCCCGCTGTTCGCGCCAGGCGACGAAGTTGGTGCCCATGGCGATGAGCGCGTCGCGGCGCGCGGGTGTGGGCGCCAGCCGGGCGTCTTCGTAGAGGGCGAACGCGGCGATGAGCAGGCTCTTCCAGTGCATGCCGGGGAAGAGCAGGTCCATGCGGGTGGGGCGCGGCGAGTCCTCCGCGTGCGCGATGGCCCATGCATACGCCTGCTGCGCCTCCGCGTTGAGGGCGTCCACCAGCGTGAACTCGGTGAGCACGCGCGCGGGCGTGATGGTCCCCGTGGCCGCCGCGCGCCAGTCCAGGTACAGGCGCGCCGAACCGCCGATGTCGTTGAAGATGGCGAGGTTGCCCTCGTGGAGCGTGCGCTCCAGCGTGATGACGATGGACTCCACCTTGTCGAGCGGCGCCACGCCCGGAGCGCTCCAGTACAGCGCGCCCATGCGCGACGCGGTGGCCAGCAGGGTGCGCGTGTCCGCGAGCGCCGCGACGTTGAGCGAGCTCGTCAGCACGCTGAGGGCCGCGGCCGCGTCCGTGGTCAGGCCCTGCGCGATGAGCTGGAGGGACAGGTCCTGCAGCCGCAGCCGCACCACGCCGCTCAGCCCCAGCCGGTCCAGCGCGTTCGTCAGCGACAGCGAGGGCTGCAGCCGCGCGGTGTCGATGAAGTGCCGCGCGAGCGCCGCGCTGTACATGCCCTTGCCGCCGGCCTGGGACGCGTGCGGCGCGAAGGTGAACCAGTTGGGACGCGCGCTGCTGGTGCCACCGGGTTGCAGCGTGGGGTCGATGATGCCGCCCAGCTCATACGCGATGGCGATGTAGCCCAGCGTGATGGTGCGGTTGTCCTCCAGCGGCGTGGGCGCGGACTGCGCTCGGGCGGAGGCGGAGGTCAGGAGGAGGAGCGCGCCCAGGAGCGCGAAGGAGGAACGACGCACGTCGGTGCGAAGAGGAGTCGCCACGGTGGAGGTCCGGGGTGGGGGG